>PLSB01000143.1 GCA_003165005.1 Acidobacteriaceae bacterium
TTACCCCCGTCCGTGCTCAAAAAGGCGGCCGAACGTCACGGAATTCTCGCCGCCGCCAAAACATCCGGAGCGCGGCTTCTTCCAGCGCAAGAGGCTGAACTAGCCGAATACAACCCTCGCCAAATGGAAGCGTATTGCGATCGCGGATTGGGAAGTTGCGCGCTGACCGATCGGCGTATCGCGGGCGCGGTGGCCGCGGCGCTGACTTTCCGCGACGGAAAGCACTACCGGCTTCTTGCCTGGTNNGCCTGGTGCATCATGCCCAATCATGTGCACGTCGTTGTGCGCCTGCTGCCCGGAGCCGATCTGGCGACAGTTTTGAAGACCTGGAAACAGTTTTCGTCGAAGGCCGCGAATCAGGTTCTTGGGCAGAGCGGCCGATTCTGGCAGCGCGAGTATTACGACCGCCTGATTCGTAACGAGCAGGAATACTCCCGGGCCATCCGGTATGTGGTGGAGAATCCAGTCAAAGCTGGATTGAAGAACTGGCCGTAGGTGTGGAGCGCGGACTCGGAAGTCCGCGCGACAGCCGGCTAGGAAGCCGGCGCTACTCCCACCATGCCGCTCAAGGACACGTGGGAGAAGATTGAGAAGAAAGCAGGGGCGTAGGGCGTGGCTTGCTCCTTGAGGAACGATTAGGAATGAAAGGCGAATGCAGTCGATGCAAGCGGCCATTGACGGTGGAAAACGCCTCTAATGCCGTTGCCAGAACCGGAATCGGTCGCTGTCGTTCATGTGAGAACGAACACACGAAAGGCAGATCGCGGACATTGGGCGGAAGATATACCCTTGGTCGCTCCCAGGCAAAGTTCAACAACCACAAATGGGAATTGAGCTTCCAGCAATATGCAGCGATAGTAGCATCCGGAAGATGCTTCTATTGCGGTAATCCACTTCCAACTGCGGCAGCCGGACTTGACCGCAAAGAGAATGAGGACTACTCCTGGGACACTGTATTCCCATGCTGCGGAAAACAGCCGAAGGCTAAAGGTCCAAGGGGCTGTAACGAAACGAAAAGCCACGAGATTGCGCCCATTCTTCTGTTCGTTCGTCGATGGTATGAACGGTCAGGAAAACTTCCGACGGAACGGGAATTTGAGGACAGCGTTCGACAGTTTGAAGCGAGGCGAGACAGAGCATTCGAAATTATCAGCAAATTGGAAGCGGGAGAAGTCAGGAAATTGAAGAGAGCCAAGTCAGTCGCCGAGGGGTTAGCCGCTTTGAGGTCAGATGTCTTAGATTTCGCCCCCGAAACCTGAGATTCACGCGACACGCCCCTACGGAATCTGAAACGCCCCCGGAATCCCCTCGTCCAGCGTCGCCAGAACCGCTCCATTCACGCGTGCCAGTCGCAGCAGATGTCCGTCTGTGGTCTGACTTGGTTTCTTCACCCAAGTTGGAAGGTGGGAAATGTCGTTGCCGTCCGAGAGGAAGGCAAGTTGCAGTTTGCTGTTCGTCTTCAGGCCAAGCAGCAGAGTCTGTGCCTGCTGGACAGTGAAACCATAGTCCGGCCTTTGCGCGATCACGCGCACGAATCCCAGTTCCGTGATCGAACAGGTCAGCCATTGCGCGCCGGCTTGCGATGTGATCCAGGCATTGACGCGATCATGGAATCCATGGTGGAAGATTCCAAGCGCGACAAGAGCATTCACATCGAGAAGGTATTTCATGGGAAATCGACGAGCAGTTCGCGAACCATCTCGCTGGTAAGCACAGGCGCATCGGGTCCCGCGTAGAGCACCGGAAAACCCGTAACGGGATCCTTAATGATTCTGGCCGTGGAACGAGGTCTCTTTGGGGCTGTCAGCACAATTCGATCCTGCTCGATGGCGACATCGAGGCGATCGCCCGCGCGAATGCCAAGCCTGCGGCGAAGTGGCGAGGGAAGCACGATCTGGCCTTTCGTGGAGACCTTGGTCTGCATGGTAAGACAATCTTACCGCAAAATGGGCGTTTGGAGAGCGAACCTGCGCAAAGATAAGGCCCGGGCCTAAAGGCCCCGCATCGAACGCGCCTCATTCAGGGGCCTGAAGGCCCCTGCTCCCTCCGAAGGCATGAAACGCGGGTGCCCCAGCTCTCGCTTTTGGGACCTGGAAAGCGCGTAACCTCAACCATGGCGTCTTGTCTGGATCGCGACCTGGCTAAATTCGCGTAATCTGCGCCAGCGCATCGAAGTGCGCGTCGCGGGCGCAGAGCACAAGCGAATGCTGCAACACCAGCGCTGCGATCCACATGTCATTGGTGGGAATCGGCGTTCCCTGCTTGCGCAGTTGCCGGCAAGCATTCGCGTAGTGGTGTGTGGTCTGCTCGTCGGCGTAGAGAATCCCCACGCCTGGCTTGAGCAAAAACCGGCGCAGCACGCCCTCGTTCCGCGCCTCCTGCGAGCCGGCCGCAAAGCCCGCTCGAAGTTCTCCGAGAACGACAAACGGCAACCAGACCTCATCGGCGGCCGCAACCAGATTGACAACGAATTCGTCGCCTCGAGAGAGGTCGGTGTAGCGATAGGTGTCGAGGGCCATTCTCATCGATCGGATCGTTTCCGCGATTCCCGGAGGATTATCGCCACATCGCCTCGTCGATTTTCTGCTGCTCAGCGATCGCGTTATCGAATGCGGGATCCTCCTGCCATGTGCCCGCGATGTCGCTCAGATCGCGCTTGACGCGCTCGCGCTCCGCCAATCCGGCTCCGCGAACAAGGGCAGCAACCGCCGTCTCATTCAGGCTCTTGCCTTCGCGCCACGCGGCATCACGCAATGTAGCGTCGAGATAGTCCGGAATGTTTCGGATCGTATACTGCATGCATTGATTGTACTCAATGCATGCATCAAATGCAATCAGAGACGAATTCCTTCGTAAGTTAATAAATGTAAATCACTTACTAATCACATCAATCGCCACCGTGATCGTCCTGGGCGGCAGGCATTGATTGTTGTCGCAGGCCTGGTAATGCAGTTGGCCCTCGACCAGATGATTGCCCGCCGTGGCCACGATGCGCGCCTGGATGACGAACTCGCCGGTGTAGACGCTCAGTTTGGTGGTGGGATCGATGGGCAGCGCCATCAACGCGCCCGCCGGGTAGGTCGCGCGTTCCAGGCGCACGCCCGAGCCCTCGGGAATCGAGAACGTGGTCGGGATCAGGAACTCGTCCGTGGGCGTGTGCGAGTTGATGTGCAGCCCCGGCGCGATGCGAAAGTGCAGCGCGATCTGGCTCGGCTTGTTTGCGGGTACGTTCACCTGTTCGGGAAAGAGATACGTCACCGCATCGGTCTTCACGAGCGGCCGTTTTTGCGCGGCCGAGCTCAAGCCCTGCCCGCGGGCGGCCATTGCGCCAAGCCCCAAAACCATCACCGCCGTGCAAACTCGCTTCATCAACGGATGCATCGACCCCAATCCCCCTGCGCCCCGGACTTCTGCGGCTGACAACTAACCACTAACCACTGATCACTGATTGAGCGCCTTCTGTATCTTGCTCTCGATCTCATGCTCCGAGGTCAGGCCCACTTGCGCCGCCACTATCACTCCCTTGCGATCGACAAAAAACGAAGTCGGCAGATCGTCGAGCCCGCCGTAATCGCGGCTGATCGAGTCGCCGTCGAGCAGCACCGGGTAGGGAACTTTTTCCTCTGTGACGAATTTACTCGCGGCGGCCGTGGCCTTCGCCCATCCCGTCTTGTCGTTCGGCTTCAGGTCGTCGCCCTCGGTGTCGACGCCCAGCACCTCGAAGCCCTGTGCCGAGTACTTCTCGCGCAGTTCGACGATCCACGGCGTTTCGATCCTGCAGGGCCCGCACCAGGTGGCCCAGAAATTGATCATCACAGCCTTGCCCTGGTAGTCGGCGAGAGAAACCTTCTTGCCATTCAGGCCCTCCAGCGCGAATGCCGGCGCGGGCTTGCCGTCGAGCGGAGAAACGTATTGTGCATTGCCTGCATCGGGCGCAGGCACCAGCTCGCCTTGCCCGGCGTTCGCGAGCAACCGCTCGGCCTGCTGCCGGCGATACTCCCAGTTAGCCCAGCCCGCCCAGGCAAAGATCGCGAGAATCAGAAGCGTTGCGCCGAGAACCTGTGTGTTGCGCCGCACGGGGATAGACCTCATGGGTCTATTTTACGAGGCGCGCACGAGGGATCAGGTTTCAGGGGTCAGGGGTCAGGAATCGGACGGCGCTGCGGATCACTGAAACCTGAAACCTGAAACCTGACCCCTGTCTTTTGTTACCATCAAAGGCCGATGAGTTTTCCAGCGCAATACGACGCGTTCCAGCCGGCGGGGCTGGTGCGGATTGAGGCGGCCGCGCTTGAGGCGCTTGCCGCGCGCCTCGAGGGACCGATGGCCGCGCCCTTCGCGCGCGCCGTCGAAATGATCCTCCGCTGCGGCCAGTCGAACGGCCGCGTGGTGGTCACCGGCATGGGCAAAAGCGGCATCATCGCGCAGAAGATCGCCGCTACGCTCAGCTCCACCGGCTCGCCGGCGCTGTTTCTGCATCCGGCCGAGGCTGTGCATGGCGACGTGGGTGTGCTCATGCCCGGCGATGTAGTCGTCGCGCTCTCCGCGAGCGGCGAAACCGAGGAGATCCTCCGCCTGCTCGCCACGCTCAAGCGCAAAGGCGACGCGCTCGTCTCGTTCTGCTGCAATCCGCAGTCGACTTTGGCGCAGGCCAGCGACGTGGCCCTGGATTGCTCGGTCGCGCGCGAGGCCTGCGGCTTGAATCTCGCGCCCACGGCTTCGACCACCGCCATGCTCGCCTTGGGCGATGCGCTGGCCGTCGCCGTCAGCCTGCGCAAGGGTTTTCGCGCCGAGGACTTTGCCGAGCTGCATCCCGGCGGCAAGCTGGGCAAGCGGCTGGCCAAGGTGCGCGAGCTGATGCACGCGGGCGAAGAGATTCCCACCGTCACGCCTTCCACGCCCATGGCCGATGTGATCTTCGAAATGTCGTCGAAGAAGCTCGGCATCACCACGGTGCAGCAGGACGGCCGCTTGTGCGGAGTGATTTCCGATGGCGATCTGCGCAGGTTGCTCGAGCGCGAGGGCGGCGCGGCGCTGAGCAAGACCGCGGGCGAGGCTATGAATCCGCATCCGCGCACCATTGCCGGCGGCGAACTAGCCGCCAAAGCGCTCGCGATTCTGGAAGAGCGCAAGATCACCTCGCTCGTGGTCGTCGACGCCAACCAAAACGTCGAGGGCATCGTGCACCTGCACGATCTGTGGGGCGTAGAGCTGATCTGAATGAATCTCTCACCCCAGCGACGGTTCGGACGGAACTTCAGCTTGAGACTCAGCCTGTAAAGCAGCCGCCACATGAGGGTCTGGATTAGGATCGCCGAACAGCTCCCATCCTTCACCTTCCGTCGGTCGGTCAGACCTCTGGAATTGATACCATTCTGAGCCCTTGGTAGCAACCGAGTGATAGACCTTCTTCGCAACATAGTCACTCGGGACCACAAGGTACTCCGGCTTCTCCCCTCGTGCGTTGTTGACGAAAACGTACATGTGACTGTCAGATTTCATTCGTTCGGCGTGGGCGCCGACCAACCAAAAATTTGGCCGGCCGCTATTGGTTTTCACCTGCACGGACCAAGCCTTCTTACATGCCTGATCCGTCACCAAAAGGTCGGCTCCTGCTGCGCTGCGTGACGTTGGGGAAACTATAAAACCCCGCTTCGATAGCTCCGCCGCCACTAAATAGACGCCGAGCATCCCAGTCATTTGGCCCTTGATTGCCATTTCTTCTCCTTTCTTGGGATCAGTTCTTGGCTACTGCGAAGCATATAACACCAACAATCCCGTTTTGCGCTATGATTTGAGGAGGAGTTAGTCCGATGACCACCCGAATCGTTCGCGTGGGAAATACGCTCACGGTGGAGATTCCCGAGGAGCTGGCTGAGCAGGCCGAATTGGCTCCCGGCGAGCCCGTGGAGTGGGTTGCGAATGGAAGCGGCAGCATTGCTCTCGTGAAGCAATCGAATCCTCCCACGAAGCCGAGGAAACGAAAGACGCTTGAGGAGCTTCTGGAAGGGATTCCGGAGGGCGCCGAGATGGAAAAGATTGAATGGGGACCTGATCGCGGGGCCGAGATTTGGTAATACAGTACGTTCCCGATGCCGGAGATCTGATTTGGTTGGACTTCGATCCGCAGGCGGGCCATGAACAAGCGGGACGCCGGCCCGCGTTAGTGCTTTCCTCTTGGCGATTCAACAGCAAGGCATCTTTGGCCTTTGTTTGTCCGGTCACGAGCAAAATCAAGGGCTACGCATCGGAAGTTCTTCTGCCGCCGGGATTGGTCGTCCACGGCGCGGTTCTCTGTTCACATCTGCGCAGCGTGGATTGGAAGGTTCGCAACCCGGTACTGATCGGAAAAGCTCCCGACGATGTCCTGCTTGCGGTTCGTGAAGTTGTCGCTTCCTTCGCTGGGATCGCACCGTGAAACTCACTCCAGAGTCCAACTCCCGCAAACATTTAGAATGAAACCTGCTGTCATTTGCACATCGTCCACGTATCGCGGGCGGGAAAGTTTGCTCTCTTTCTATGCATCGTTGGTCGAAACTCTTCATTCCAACTCTCCGCGAGGCCCCGGCAGACGCCGAAGTGGCCAGCCACTGCTTTCTCGTCCGCTCGGGCTACATCCGCCAGCTTGGCGCGGGCATTTACAGCTACCTCTTCCTCGGCCAGCGCTCGC
>PLSB01000041.1:0-135 GCA_003165005.1 Acidobacteriaceae bacterium
CGCACGGCACCAATCCGGCCACCGCTGCCCTGAGCGGCTACGCGGTCGAAAACGTTAAGTCGGGTGTTCACGGCGGCATCGATCTCGAAGTGCTGGCCAGCCGTGTGGACGAAGACACCGCGGCGTTGATGCTCA
>PLSB01000041.1:178-4278 GCA_003165005.1 Acidobacteriaceae bacterium
ACCTGAACCTGCACAAGACCTTTTCCACGCCGCACGGCGGCGGAGGGCCCGGCTCGGGGCCGGTGGCTTGCAAGAAGTTCCTCGAGCCGTTTCTGCCTATCCCGGTTCTCGTCCGAGACGAGAACGGCCCGAAGGGCTGCCCCGACGCAGAGGATTGGGAAGACACCAACGCCGAGCCGACAGCCGATGGCTGCCCACCGCTGTTTCGCGCACCCATGCTCAAGCCGGATGGCGAGCGTGTCGGCGACACAGAACCCTTGCCGCTGCACCCGCAGGGCGGCAGGCTGCATTGGGAGTACGACCGGCCGCAGTCGATTGGGCGGGTGCGCGCATTCTACGGCAACACGGGCATGTTCATCCGCGCGCTGGCCTACATTCTCGCCAACGGCCCGGACGGCCTGCGCCAGACCACCGAAGACGCGGTCCTTAACGCCAACTACATCCGCAAAAAGCTCGAAGACCTCTACGAACTGCCGTACAAAACAGCTTCGATGCACGAAGTGGTCTTCAGCGACAAGCGGCAGCGGGCGAAGGGGCCCACAACCGGCGACATCGCCAAGCGGCTCATCGATTACGGCTTCCATCCCTACACCGTCAGCTTCCCACTCATCGTGCACGGCGCGTTGATGATCGAGCCCACGGAGAGCGAGTCGCGCGAGGAACTGGATCTGTTCATCGATGCCATGCGCGCGATCGCCCGCGAGGCCGCAGAGAATCCGGAACTCGTGAAGACCGCGCCGCACTCCACGCGCGTTTCGCGCCTGGACGAAGTGCAGGCGGCGCGCAAGCCGATTCTGCGGTGGCGACCGCAACCATAGCGCCCCCGCGCTTCACTCATTCACTTCTTCACTCAATTCACTTCTTCACCCGCCCTCTTGTTCCCTTGTTCCCTTGGTCCCTGCTTCACGTACCAAACCCGCCATTTCGCGCACAGAACGAAGTCACCTACACTCGTTGTGGTATGGCCAGCACGCTTTCATCGCCGGGCTCAAACTATCGCGGACGGCTGGCGCCTTCGCCTACGGGCTACCTGCATGTGGGGCACGCGCGCACCTTCTGGACGGCGTTCGAGCGGGCGCGCGAGGCCGGCGGCACGCTGGTGATGCGCATGGAGGATCTCGACGCCGAGCGCAGCCGCGCGAACTTTGCCGAAGCGGCGATGGAAGATCTGCGCTGGCTGGGAATCCGCTGGCAGGAGGGTCCGGACAAAGGCGGTCCCTGCGCGCCTTACGTGCAGAGCAAGCGCCGCGCCTTGTATCTGGCGGCGTGGCGCAAGCTGCTCGAGGGCGGCTGGCTGTTTGAATGCCGCTGCTCGCGCAAGGACATCGAATCCGCGTTGGCCGCGCCGCATGAGCGCCTCGAAACCGGCACGCGAGGCAGCGATCTCGACATTCTCGACGACGAACCCATTTATCCAGGTACCTGCCGGCCAGGTACTTGCGGGCCCGGCGCCCGCCGCCAGCCGACGGGCCACGCGCCGCACCAGCCGGGCCGGACGCCGATGGATATCGAAAAGCCCGACGGAGCCCATTGGCGCTTTCACGTGCCCGACGGAGAGAAGATCGAGTTTGTCGATCGCAACCTGGGGCCGCAGCGCTTTGTCGCGGGCAAAGACTTTGGCGACTTTGTGGTGTGGCGGCGCGAGGGCGGCCCCAGCTACCAACTGGCCTGCGTGGTCGACGATGCGGCCATGCGCATCACGGAAGTGGTGCGCGGCGCCGACCTGCTCAAGTCCACTGCACGCCAGATCCTGCTCAACCGTGCGCTGGGATTCGAGATTCCCGCGTGGTATCACTGCCGGCTGGTGGTCGATCATAACGGACGCCGCCTGGCCAAGCGCCACGACGCCCTAAGCCTGCGCGCCCTGCGCCAGCGCGGACTTACGCCCATGAAGATTCTGGGGGCGGAGCTGCCGGTGGAAGTCTGAAAAGGCTCCATCCGCAGGCGAGCTTCAAGAGCTGCGTCCCGTGGGCGCGATGCTATACCATCGTTGACGACAGCAATTCACTTCTGGCGCGTCGATTGCATCAGGGCCGCGCCGGATCTGGCTTGCCATCGAAGAGGAGCCGAACGACCACTTGAACCCGTTTCGCAGCGCCCCCAATCTGCTTACGCTCATCCGCATCTGCCTTGCGCCCTTCCTGGTGGCGGCAATCCTTGAAGGCCACTTCCTGCTGAGCTTCTGGCTGTTTATCGCAGCGGGACTCACCGACGCGCTGGACGGCGCGCTGGCGCGCTGGCTCAAGCAGCGATCGACGTTTGGCGCATATCTCGATCCGGTTGCCGACAAGCTGCTGCTGAGCACCCTGTTTCTGGTCCTGCTGTACAAAGGGTTGATGCCGACGACCGTGACGGTGTTGGTGTTCGGCCGGGACGTAGGCATCCTGCTGGTCTCGGCGCTGCTCTACGCCGCTGTAGGCCGGCGCGAGTTCAATCCCAGCATCTGGGGCAAGGCCAACACTCTGGCCCAGATCGCCGCGGTCGCGGCGGTGCTGCTGCGCCAGGTCACGCCGGAATGGCACTGGGTTGCGGTCTTCCGCGCCGTGGCGCTGGACGCCACCATTGCGCTCACCGTCATCTCAGGATTGCACTATGCGTGGACCGTCTCGCGCCGCGGCGGGGCTACAGCGGTCAACGGCGCCAACGGCAAATAGCTCGCCAGCCTAGCTCCGCTAACCCCGCTAGCCGCTAGCTCCGCTTATTTCTACGAATCGTCCTTAAGATCCTCGGTACCAACCGTTTCTTCAATTTCCATATCGCGAAACTCTTCGGAATCGAAGATTTCGCCACACTCCAGGCACTCGACAAACTCGCTGTCTTCGTGCCGGGAAACGATCCGAACCTTGGGATGTCTGCAGGCGGTTGCCATCGCTCTTGGGGGTTGCTGCATCCTCACCGTTCCCGCTTGAATGCGCCTATCCGGTTGAGTGCAGTTCGCCGCTCCTCGCCATGGCGGGGAGGGCCAACATTCGCCCCGGCGCTCAAGGCCCTTTCCTGGAGTCGCGGGCTTCAGGGGCGCCGGCTTGGGGGCACAGCCAATTTGGGAATGCGAAAGATGCTCTTTCCGCCAGATTGTAGCTTTCTTTTGAGCGATTGCAAACCCATTTTTGATGAAACCTGCGGCCGGAACTCCGGATTTTCCCCCGGCGGGACCGTGCAGCCGCGCGCTTGAAAGGTAAACCAAAGCGGACGTATACTAAACACGGACCGTTCCAGTCGCATATTCAATGCTCAAGCTCACCAAGAAAGCGGATTACGGGCTGATGGCGCTCAAGTATCTGGCCGAGCACCCGGAAACCCCTGCGTTGAGCGCCAAGGACGTGGCCGATGCGTATGGGATTCCTGCGCAACTGCTGGCCAAGATCCTGCAGCGGCTGACCAAGACGGGTCTGCTGCGCTCCCACGCGGGCATGAACGGCGGCTACGTGCTGGCACGTGATCCCCGTCAGATCTCCGCCTTCGAAGTGATCCACGCCATCGACGGACCCCTGTTCATCACCTCCTGCATCAAGGGGGCGAAGTCGTGCGATCTGACGACGAATTGCACCATCAAGGAGCCGCTGGAGCGCGTGAACGAGACCATCATCGGAGTGCTCAAGAGCATCAGCATTCACGATTTGGCGGAGCGGGAGCAGGCCGCCGCCAAAGCGCGCCAAGGGCAGGCGCTGGTGACATTGACGGGATGAAGCGGCGTTAGCGCGGTTAGCGGAGCTAGCGGAGTTAGGAAATTCCGCGGCTCAGCTAACTCCGCTAACACCGCTAGCTCCGCTAACTACGCTGTTGAGGATGGAGACGAAGATGAGCACGGGGTCAAGTCAAGTGGAGGCGCCGGCGGGCGTGCACCTGCCCATCTACATGGATAACCAGGCCACCACGCCCCTTGACCCCAGGGTGCTGGAGGCGATGATGCCCTACCTGACCGCGAAGTTCGGCAACGCGGCCAGCCGCAACCACTCCTTTGGCTGGGAGGCCGAGCAGGCCGTGGACGCGGCCCGCGAGCAAGTAGCCCGGCTGATCGGCGCAACGGCGAAGGAGATCATCTTCACCTCCGGCGCCACCGAGAGCGACAACCTGGCCATCAAGGGCATCGCGGAGATGTA
>PLSB01000265.1 GCA_003165005.1 Acidobacteriaceae bacterium
GACATCGCAGGTTCGCGAGTTCGCCCGATATTGCATCTTGGCGAACCGGCTCGGCAGCCACGCAATTGGGCGATCATGCCGGAATGCTGAACCAAGAGCATGTGGGTGTCAACGGGGGATTGGCTCGGTTGCGCCGATCGGCTGGCTTGCTGGCGCGCTGACTTGCTTTAGGATGAGTTCATGCTGCGAGTGAAGCTTTTGGAGGCGGGTGCGCGGGTGCCNNCGGGCGAGGATTTGGGGTACGACGTGTTTGCGCTTGAAGGGGTGGTGTTGGCGCCGCGGGCTACGGTCAAGGTGCGCACAGGGATTGCCGTGGAGGCGCGAGATCCCGAGAGCGGCGCGCCGCTGGGACTGCTGGTGCGCGACCGCTCGTCGATGGCGGCGCGGGGGCTTGCTACCACGGGCGGCGTTATCGATGCCGGCTACCGGGGCGAAGTCCTCATTGTGATGACCAACCTGGGCGATGCCGTTGTGGAGCTCCAGGCCGGCGAGAAGATTGCGCAGATGGTTCCCGTGCCTGTTCTTACGGGTCCAGTCCAAGAAGTGGAAAGCCTGGAAGGCTCGGGGCGCGCGGCCAAAGGGTTTGGAAGCACGGGGACGTAGGGACTACGGGACTAGGGCGTAGGGACTACGGTCCCCGAACCACGGATTACGAACCACGATCCACGATCCACGAGTCACGGCGCACGATGACCGGCCCAGGCCGGAACTGCGCGCCGAGCGGGTGCGTATCATAAGAGCGGGAAGCCATGCCACTCAAAGAAGCCTTCAAACTCGCGCTCGACTCGCTGTGGGCCAACAAGATGCGCAGCATCCTGACGCTGCTTGGGGTCATCATCGGCGTGGCTTCGGTGATCATGGTGGTCACGTTGACCAACGGCGCCAAGCAGTTTGTGACGTCGAAGGTGAACACGTATGGCGCGGCGGTGATCACCATCCGCAAGATGCCGGTAATCTGGAACACGATCGACGAGTTCATCGAGTTCCAGAAGCGCAAAGACGTCACCTACGACGATTACCGGGCGGTGCTTTCCGATTGCAAATCCTGCGTTTCCGTGGGGGCGCAGCGCTCGAACGGCAGCGGAAACGTGGTGCGTGGAACGAAATCCACCACGGATACGCAGATCCGCGGCTGGACGTGGACGATGCCCGCGCTCTCGAACCTGGACATCGCGGTGGGCCGCTCGTACACCGAGGTCGAGGACACGCATTCGGCACACGTGGCCATCGTGGGCTCCGATATCGAGGACAACGTGCTGGGGCCGGGCGATCCGATAGGCAAAGAGATCCACGTGGACGGAGTGCCGTTTACCGTGATCGGCGTGGGCCAGAGCCAGGGCAAGATGTTCGGGCAGAGCATGGACAACTGGGTGGCGATTCCGCTGACCACGTTTCTAGAGCGGTACGGCTCGCACTCGAGCCTGCAGATTTATGTGGATTCGGGCGGCGGCGGCGCGGTGATGGAGGGGGTGAGCGACGAGCTGCGCGTCATCATGCGCACGCGGAGGCACCTGGCGCCGAACGTCGCGGATGCTTTCTCGATCGATTCGAGCGCCACGTTCCAGAATCTGCTGGGAAATATTCTGAACAACTTTGGCGCCGTGGTGGTGGCCATCGCCGCCATCTCGCTGGTGATCGGCGGCATCGTCATCATGAACATCATGCTGGTTTCGGTGACCGAACGGACGCGCGAGATCGGCGTGCGCAAGGCGTTGGGCGCGAAGCGGAAAGATATTCTGCTGCAGTTTCTCATTGAGTCGGCGTTGCTGGCCTCGATCGGGGGAATCATCGGAGTTTTGCTGGGCATTGGTTTGGCCAAGCTGGTGACGCTGGCCATCGGATTTCCTTCGATTGTGGCCTTGTGGTCAATTGTGGTGGGGTTGTTTGTCGCCACGTCGGTGGGGCTGTTCTTTGGCATCTATCCCGCGCACAAGGCGAGCGCGCTGGATCCGATTGCGGCGCTGAGGGCGGAGTTGTAAGGACAGTGGTTAGTGAGTAGTGAGTAGTGAGTAGTGAGTAGTGGTTAGTGGTTAGTGGGTAGTGGGTAGTGATTAGTGGTTAGTGATTAGTGCTCCATTGTTTGAATCGCGGGTAGAGCAAGGAAGGATGGGCTTGATGGCGGTGCGATCATTCCGAGATTTATTGGTTTGGCAACGGTCGATTCAATTGGCTACGGCAGCCTATCGCATGACTGGCAACTTTCCGCGGGAAGAGATATATGGTCTGAGAAGCCAGATCAGGCGCTCGGCCGTTTCCGTTCCGAGCAACATCGCGGAAGGCCAGGGAAGGTTGAGTACTGGTGAGTTTCGCCAGTTCTTAGGAGTTGCGCGCGGCTCGAACTGCGAATTACAGACTCAAATTGAAATAGCGCGCGCGCTGAAACTCGGAGAAACCGGCCTCCTGGATGAGGTGGAGGGTCTATCGTTCGAAGTTGGAAAGATGATTAACGCGATCCTGGGAAAGATCAAACGCTGAGTTTGGCCTTAATCCCCAACCACTAACCACTAACCACTAACCACTAACCACCCACAGTAGGAGCATTGGTGTCTCAAGCTGGCCAATCCCGAGAATCCATCAAGATGGCGCTGGATACGCTGCGCAAGAACAAGATGCGCTCCGGCCTGACCATTCTGGGTATCCTGATCGGCATTGCTACGGTCATTCTGATCTCCTCGGCGATCAATGGCCTCAACTCGAACATCGACCAATTTGTGAATAAGCTGGGCACGAATGCCTTGTGGCTTTACCATTTTGAGCCGTTCGGCCACCGGCCTACTACCGAGGAGTTGAACCGCAAGAAGTTGACCTACGAGGACGGCCTCGCGATGCGCGCGCTGCCGCATGTTTCGGCCGTCGACCCCGAGTTGACCTACCAGAATTGGCAGACCGGCCTGGGCAGCGTGTCGTTGAAACACGGCACGCACAAGATCGAGAACACCATCCTCAGCGGCTCCACCACACAAGTGACCCAGGTACAGGACGTGGAAATGCTGGAGGGCCGCATGTGGACCGAATCGGAGGAGGAACACCGCGAGAATGTAGTGGTTCTGGGTCACGATTCCGCGGCCGATCTTTTTCCCGGTGAGTCGCCGATCGGTAAGGACGTGGAATGCGAAGGCGACGTGTTCACGGTCATCGGCGTGCTGGATCTGCAGCCTCAGCCCTTCGGCAGCGGGCGCAACACGCAGGATAACCAGGCATTTTTCCCGCTGGAGACGTTCCGGAAGATTCATCCGGAGATTACCGATTTCTGGATCGTGGTGAAGTACGACGACCCCAAGAACAAGCTTCTTGTGACCGAAGAGGTGCGCGAGCTGCTGCGCGTGCGGCGCAAGTTGCACGCCGACCAGGACGATAACTTCGCCATCTTCAGTCCCGATTCGCTGACGCGGCTGTGGAATCAGCTCACCGGCGGATTGTTTCTCTTCATGGTTGCGGTGTCGTGCGTGGGATTGATGGTGGGCGGCGTGGGCGTGATGAACATCATGCTGGTGAGCGTGACCGAGCGGACGCGCGAGATCGGCGTGCGCAAGGCCATCGGCGCGACCAGGAAGAATATTCTTGCGCAGTTCACCATGGAGGCAGTGACCCTTTGCATGGTGGGCGGACTGATGGGCATTCTGACGGGGGCGCTTCTAACGCTGATCCTGCATTTTGCCGTGGGGTTTCTGCATGCTTCCCTTTCGCTCACCTGGGTTTTGATCGCCTTTGCCGTATCGTGCATCATCGGTCTGGTCTTCGGCATCTACCCGGCGTGGAAAGCGGCGAATCTGGATCCGATTGAGGCGCTGCGGTACGAGTGAAGCAGTTGTCAGTGATCAGTGGTCAGTGATCGGAGCTATCGCTTCGCGATAGCAACAAATGCAGCCAATGCGCTGATAACCGAAGCGACCGCGGAAATGAGCGCAAGAATCCATAGCCGCGACTCGCGAATCCGCCGCTCTGCCTCGATAACTCGCCGTTGCAATTCGTAGTCGGGTGCACGTGCAGCATTACCAGAGGAACTCTGCGTACGCGGCTCGCCCCCGATATCAACGCCAAGATCTCGCGCCCTTTGCTTAAGGGCATCGCCTTCGAGAAGCTTCGCCATCAGAAACCAACCTAGCCCGGATTTCCAGAATACGCTACCAATTGAATTCCGGGTGCGCTCAACTGATCACTGATCACTGTCCACTGTACACTGCTTTTATGCCTCACAACCTGGCGCAGGCAATCGAGATCGCGACGACGGCGCTGGCCGTGGCCGGAATGGGCTACTTTGTCGCAAGCCTGCTGGCGGCGCGGTTGTTTTTGCGCGAGCGGCGCGCGCCGCGAGCTGAGTTCGCGCCGGGCGTGAGCATTCTGAAATCCCTCAAAGGCCTCGACCCCGGCATGATGGATGCGTTCCGCAGTCATTGCCGGCAGATTTATGCGGGCGAATTCGAGCTGCTGTTCGGCGTGAGTTCGCTCGACGATCCCGCGGTCGATGCGGTGAGGGCGCTCGAGGCGGAGTTTCCCGAGCGGGCGATCCAGCTCATCGCGTGCCCCGAGCGGCTGGGCGCGAACGGCAAAGTCAGCACTCTTGCGCAGCTCGCCCGCCATGCGCGGTTCGATGTGCTCGTCATCAACGACTCCGACATTACGGTGGGTCCGCATTATCTGGAGCGGGTTGTGAGCTGCTTCGCTTTCGCGGACGATGCCACAGAGGTTCAAGAGGCTGCGGAAAAAGGCCTGTCTGCAAATGTAATTCCGGAAGAACATTCCTCCGGGCCTGAAGGCCTCGCCGATTCTGCGCGTCTTATGCGGGGGTTGAAACCCCCGCCTCCCTCCGTATCGAGTTTTTCCGCAGCCCGTAAAGCCCGTACGCTTTGGGATGCGGGCAAGCCGCCGGTGGGCCTGGTGACGGCGCTTTATCGCGGCCGCGCTCACGGCACACTCGCCTCGCGGCTGGAGGCGCTGGGCATTGCCACGGACTTTATTTCCGGAGTGCTGCTTTCCAAGATGATCGAAGGAGGATTGCATTACGGGCTGGGCTCGACGCTTGCGGTGCGGCGCGAGGCCCTCGAAAAGGCCGGCGGCATGTTGGCGCTGGTGGATCAACTGGCCGACGACTATGAGATGGGCGCACGCGTAGTCCGGGCCGGCTATCGCGTGGCGCTGAGCACGGAAGTCGTGGAGACGAGCGTGCCGGCGTACGGGTGGCGCGCATTCTTCGATCACCAGTTGCGCTGGCTGCGCACGGTACGCGACGCGCGGCCAGGCGGCTATGTGGGCATGATCTTCACGCATGGGCTGGTGTGGGCGCTGCTTAATGTGCTGGCCAGCGGATTGAGCCCGGTGAGCCTGTGGCTGCTGGGATTGAGCTTTTTTCTGCGCTTGGCGCAGGCCATGACCGTGGGCGCAGAGGTGCTGGCCGATCACGAGGTGCTTGCAGGTTTGTGGCTGTTGCCGCTGCGCGACGTGGTGGCGATGGGTTTGTGGGTCGCGGGCTTTGCCGGAGACACGATTGTGTGGCGCGGCGAGCGCTTTGCGCTCCGGAAGGGGCGGCTCGTGAAAGTGGAGCGGAGCTAGCGAAGCCGGCGGAGCTTTCTGCCACCGTGCCCCATCCTTTCGCCCGATTTTCGGGCGAAAGGATGGGATAGCACGAATTCCATTGGCACAAATTCAAGCCGTCAGAGACTAGTCATTCGCCATGGCCGCGTCGGCCTCCTGCAACGCGCGGATTGCGTCGCAGTCAAACGTAAGGCATGCACCCAATTCATTGAAGTCTTTCTCCCAACGCGGACGGTCTTCCGCGGAGAGCGCGGTGAGCGCGTAGCTGGAGGTGCGCAGAATTTCGTACCAGACATTTTGCGCCTGCCAGAGATTCAAGTCGAAGGGCAGCTCGGCGAGGGTGCGGGCCAGCACAAGCGCGCGGTCGAGCATTTCCAGCGACCCCGAGGACATTTGCAGCTCGACCATGGCGCGCTTCATGCGCTGGTCGGCGATGTAGGAGAGGGTGGCGGATTCGAGCGGCACCTGATCGGACTTGGCCAGGGCGAGGAAGGAGCGCAACTGCGCCACGTCGACAGGATCGATTTCGAGCACGCGGCGCAGGCCGGCGTTGATAGCAAAGCCGGCGGCGAGGGTGAGCGCGGGCGGCTTGGGCAGGCCCGCGTGCGAGAGATAGTGCAAGAGGCTGGCGTGGTCCTGATAGATGGTGGTGAGCGAGTTCTCGATGTCCCAGAGCGTGGAGTTGAGGATGAGCTGCACGATGCGGCGCTGCTCGTCGGTGAAGAGCGAGATGAGCGAGTAGTCGGCGTGACCGTAGAAGCGGTCGAGGAGGCGAATCACCTCAGGGAAGTCGGCGCGCAGCACGTGGCCGGCGGCATCGGCGGAGAAGGCCTCGAAGGCGGCGGCATCGGCCTCGCTATAGGCCTTGACGGCTGCAGTGATGTTCTGGTCGCCAAAGTGCAGAACCGCAAAGGAGAAGTCTTGCGCGTGACCGGTGATGGAGCTGGCGGCGTGGACGCGGCCCAGCGCCAGGCGGCCGCGGCCGGAGGTGTGAATCTCATAAGAGATGCGGCGCACGCGGAAACAGAAGAGCTCCGTCTCATCGGCAAATGTGGAGAAGACGGAGCTGATGGCGTAGTGCGCGACGACCTGCTCGAGTTGCAGCATTTGAGTTTCTACGCACTTCTTGTAGATGCGGGCGCCGTCGCCGGCGGCGGGATCGTTGGAGCGGGCTTCGGCCAGGCGGGCGAGAAGCGCGGGCTCGAGCGGCGCGGCCTCGCCGCCGAAGACCTGGACGGCAAGCTGCAAGACGCGCGCGGCGTAGGCGATGATCTGCACGGTCTCGATGCCGGCGATGTCGTCGAAAAACCAGCCGCAACTGGTGTACATGAGTTGCGCGTGGCGCTGCATCTCCATGAGTTCGAGGGCGGACACGCGCTCATTGTCGCTGAGCGGGTGCGCCTGCTGCGCAACGAAGAAGCGATCGACGGACTCCGTGCTGCGGTCGAGCACCACCTGGATGTAGGCGTCGCGCGCGGCCCAGACATCGCGGAAGAGGCTGCGGCCGTGCTGCTCGGTAAGCGGGATCAAGGCATCGCGCAGCTCGTCGAGGGCCTTGCGCAAGGGCGCGCGCCACTCCTGGGTCCAGCCGGGATGGCCGCCGTTGCAACCGCAGTTGGAGCGCCAGCGATCCACGCCGTGCACGCAGCTCCAGGAGGTGTTCTCGACGATCTCGCACTCGAAGTCGGGCGGGAACTGCTCGAGGAACGCGGCGTAGTTGGTGAGCTTGACGGTCTTGTCCTGCTCGAGCAGGCGCATGGCGTAGGCCAGCGCCATCTCGCCATACTTGTGATGATGCCCGTAGGACTCGCCATCGGTGGCCACATTCATTAACTGCGGCTGCGCGCCATCTTTGAATCCTGTTTTGAGGCGCGCGACGAGGTTATCGCCGGAGTCGAGCAGCCCCTCGAAGGCGATGGCGCGCGCCACGGGTCCGTTGTAGAAAAAGACGGCGATGGAAGCGCCGGAAGGGAAGCGAACGAGATACGGATGCGTAGTGTCGACCGTGGCGTCGGGGGTGTTCGTCCAGTTGCCCTCGCTCTTGTCTGCATCGCTTTTAACGTGGCGAATGCGTTTGCACTGGTGCGGGGCCAGCACGGTGAAGCGGATGCCGTTGGCGGCGAGGGCTTCAAGGGTCGCGTTGTCGGCCGCGGTCTCCGCCAGCCACATGCCTTCGGGCGGCGCGCCGAAGCTGTTTTGGTAATCGGCAATACCCCAGCGAATCTGCGTGGCGCGGTCGCGCGCGTTGGCCAGCGGCAGAATCATGTGGTTGTAGACCTGTGCCAAAGCGGAGCTGTGGCCCCGGTTGCGCTGGCGGCTGCGGGCTTCGCCCTCAAGAACCATGCGATAGGTGCGCGGCGCGTTTTCCTTGAGCCAACTGAAGAGTGTGGGTCCGAAGTTGAAGCTGATGCGCGCGTAGTTGTTCACGATGCGCATGATCTGGTTCTTCACGTTGACCACGCGGGCCGCGCCGTTGGGCGCGTAACACTCGGCGCAGATGCGCTCGTTCCAGTCGNNGTCTCCAGCCAGGGATTCTCGCGTGGCGGCTGATAAAAGTGGCCGTGAATGCAAATGAAGTGCTTGGCAGGAGGCATGAAGATCCCGATGGCGTGCGCTGTCAGGTACGCTTGCGCCCGCTGACGCTATTGTACGGCGATGCCGCGGAGGCGCCGCGGAGGCGCCGCGGAGTGGCGCTGGTTCAGACCGGGCTGGTCCTGAATGGGGACGGCCGTGGCTCGCCGCGTGAGGACGCGGGAAGGCTCGCGGCAATATGAGTCTTGTGTCAGGGCGCTAGCGTGCCGAGCGGCCCGTGGGCGTGGCGTTTTTCGCGAGATCGCAGGCTCGCCACAGGTACCAACTGGCCACGGAGCGGTACGGCGCCCAGCGCTGGCCGCGCCGGAAGACCTGGTCGGGTTTGGGCAGGTCGGCGGCTTCGAGGGGGCGGGATTTGGGCACGCGCTGGAAGGTGAGCGCGAAGCCTTTGCGCACGCCGTAGTCGGTTACGGGCAGCACATCGGGCCGGCCCAGGCGGAAGATGAGCAGCATCTCCACGGTCCAGGAGCCGATGCCGCGCACCTCGGTGAGGCGTTCGACGATGTCGGCGTCGCTCATCCTGCGGATGGCGGCGTGGGAAGGCACCGTGCCGTCGAGGGTGCGCGCGGCGAGGTCGCGAAGGGCCTTGATCTTGTTGCCGGAGACGCCGGCGGCGCGGAGCGGATGGTCGGGCGTGTCGAGTAGAAGTTTTGGCGTGGGATCGCCGCCAAAGTACTCGCGCACGCGGCGGTGGATGGTGGCCGCGGCCTTGCCGTGCAACTGCTGATAGAGGATCGATTCGAGCAGCGACTCAAAGGGCGAGGTGGAACGGTCGAGACGGAGCGTGAAGGGGCCGGCGCGATCGATGAGCGCGGCCAGTTTCGGGTCGCGGGCGCGCAGATGCGCGATGGCCTCGCCGGGATCGAAGGGAAGCTTTGAGCTGCGGCCGTCGTGAATCATGGATGGAGTGTATCGCAGGGGGGCAGAAGAGGCACTTGGAAACGATGGTGAGAGGACGCCTTGGCGTTCTTGGTATCCCACCCTTTCGCCAGAAAAAGGGCGAAAGGATGGGGCACGGGAAGGTTCTTCTTCAAACGGTCAGAGCCCTAGTTCGACGGCGCCGCGGCCTTGGTGGCGTGCATGATGACGATTTGCGTCTGGCCGCCCGCGAGGGATGGATTTTGCGAAATCGTCACCACCACCGACTCGCCCGACCCCTTATCCAGCATGAACGTTTCCCCGCGGCTGGTGTTGGTGCCCTGTGCGTCAGGGCCGAGATTGCTTCGGTAGAACGCGATCACCTGATCCTTGGAGTCGGAGGTGAGAAGGGTCGCCGTGAGCATGTTCTTGCCTACGATGGTCATGCGCACGCTGGCCTTTCCCTGCTCGGCGCCGGGATAGAGAGGGACGCCCAAATCGGCTTCCGTCACCGGCTGCGAGCTGGTCGTGAAGTTCGAGGACTTGGCGAACTTGTAGAATCCGTAGCCCGCAAACCCGGCTGCGATGAGCCCGAGGCCGACGAAGATGCCCACGATGATGAGAACGATCTTCAGTGCGCTCGGTCCCTTTTTCGGCTCGGTGTAGATCGTGGGCGCGTAGGGCGGGACGGGCGGCGGCGTGGTGGGCTGCGCAGGATCGATCGAAGACGGCTGCGGCGGCGGGGGTGGCTGGTTGCCGGGAAATTCGGTCATGATTTCATCCTTGTCTGCGGATTTTTCGTGACGCGGCGGGGTCACGTTCGGAAGTTGCAGACACTATACCGCATCCGCCGCGGTGCGGGACTGAACGGGGCGCGAAAATTTCCGGATCGCGGCGAGGTCCCGAATCGGGTGAGAGCCCACGATGCTCCGCGGGAGGAAGCGGACAATTCCCGGCCGGCGGCTTTACCATCGAGAAAGTAGAACCTTTGGCTGAGGAGCTCCCCCATGAAGATGCGGCCAGGATCGCAGACGGGATTTCTGCTGTGCGGCAAGGAATGGACCGACGGCGAGGCGATGGAAGTGCGCTCGCCGTGGGATCAGGGGCTGGTGGGGCGGATCACCAAAGCGACGCGTGCCGAAGCGCGCCAGGCCGTGCATCATGCCGTGGCCAGCCTGCGCAGGACGCGCGCCCTGCCGCGCTGGAAGCGGCGCGAGATTCTGGAAGACGTGGCCGCCGCGCTGATTGAGCAGAAGGAGCGCTTTGCGCAACTGATTGTGGCCGAAGCAGGCAAGCCGGTGCGGCAGGCGCGGATCGAGGTGGATCGCGCGGTGCTCACCTTCAAGACCGCGGCCGAAGAGGCGGCGCGGCTGGGCGGCGAGAGCATTCCCCTGGACTTGACCGAGGGCAACGAGGGCCGCTGGGGGCTGGTGCAGCGCTTTCC
>PLSB01000246.1 GCA_003165005.1 Acidobacteriaceae bacterium
GCGGCGGCCAGCCGGAGTTCATTCCTCTGCTCGCGCGCGCAGCCGTCGCCGCCGGCATCGACGGGCTCTTTCTCGAAGTCCACGACGATCCGCCAAATGCCAAGTCCGACGGCGCCAACGCCCTCGATCTCAAGCTGCTCAAGCCGCTGCTGGAGACGCTGCTGGCGATTCACGCGGCGGCCGGAGTTTAGGCGCGGCTGCCGCCATCATCCTTTCGCTCGCTCGTCAACCACAATCGTCTCCGCAATCCGGTCGTGCAGGCAGCGGTGATTCGGATAGAGATAATACTGCAGGAATCCAAAGCCCGCTTCGAGTGCGCTGGCCCCGTAACCCAGCGCCCGCTCTGTTGATTGCCACAGTGTCATCCGCTCGTGTTCCAGTGAAACCACGCGGATGCGCAGCAATTTCTTCCCGAGCGTCAGCCCATTCGTCTTCCACATGCAAAGGCCGAAGTAGAGCACCAACCACAGCACCCACGCCAATTCCTTCGTCTGTTCGAACTCGAAGCGCACCTCGGTGTGGCTCGAATGGTACAGCACTTCGTGCAGCCCCAGAACGTCGAAGAGCAGAGAATGCAGCCCCGCCATGGCCGGGCCGTAGGTTCCGAAGACCAGCACCATGTCGATCAGATAAGCGGCCATTCGCCGCCTGAAGGACGCCAGCGGCACGCCGGCCAGCGAATCTACGCGCAGTGTCTCATGCGGGTTGAAGACCCCGGGCTTCCTTGTTATTTGCATAGACACAATATACTGCTGCGGCTACCGCTCCCCGCACCCCACATCGGCTGCAACGGCTTTTCCATCCAGACGGAAGCATGTGATCCCGTTGGCATACGTTTGGTAGGTGCGGACGTGCGCGTCCTGCAGTGCTTTCAACACTTCCTTGCGCGGATGCCCGTATCGGTTGTGCAGGCCGCAGGAGATCACCGCCCACTGCGGCGCCACACGGGCCAGAAACTCCGGCCGCGTGGAGGTGATGCTGCCGTGATGGCCGACCTTCAATAAAGTGCTTTGCAACCCCGGCTCGGCGAGCATGGCTTGTTCGATGGGCGCTTCCGCGTCGCCTTCGAGCATTACGGAGGTTGCGCCGTAAGCCACGCGCAGCACCAGCGAATCGTTGTTCGTGGGCTCCGGACCCGGCTGATAATCGCGGAACGGCGCCAGCACGTGAATCTGTGTGTCGCCTAACGTCAATGCGTCGCCGGCGCGGAAGCTCCGCACGCGGACATGGAGGCTGGCTGCCTCGTCCAGAAGCGCATTGTAGGCCGCAAATCGCGGATTGTTGCCCACCCACAGCTCGTCGGGATGGAAATTTCTGAGGATGGCGGGCAATCCGCCCATGTGATCGGAGTGCGCGTGGCTAAGCGCCACCACATCGAGATGCCGGATGCCGCGCGCCCACAGCGCCGGAGACACCACTTCCTCGCCGATATCGAAATCCTGCGGCGCCTGCCGCGGGCCGCCGCCAAATCCGCCGCCATCGACCAGCAGGGTTTTGCCATCGGGCGTGATGACGAGCAACGAATCGCCCTGGCCCACGTCGATGGCCTCCATCAGCATGGCGCCGTGCGGCCGATCGACCGGCCGCGGCAGCACAGCGGCAAACGCTGCCAGCACAAGAGCCGCCCACACCCCCCACCGCAGACATCGCCCCAGGCCTTTTTCGTAATCGGACGCCTCAAAGATCGTACCGAGACGAACTCTCAAAATGCGCCGGCAAAGGAAGGCCTTGATCCGTCGTGGGTAAATTGAAATTGCCTCAACCGGATTGAACCGGCCAAAGCTCGGCCATCGCAGGCTTTGGTGCGCCAGCGCAATGGCCGCTCCGAGCAATGCGCAGAATGCGGCCGACTGCCACAATAGCGGGCCGGGAATGCGGAAATCCCCAAGCGCCGTCGAGCCAAAAAAGTGCACAAGGCCCACTCCGAGGTGCATCACGATTGCAGCCATAATCGCCGGGACCACGGCGGCCGCGGGCCACACAGCCAGCAGGAGCAATGTCGCCAGCGCCGCCGGCATGAGCACAATCAGCAGCGGCACAATGAGCAGATTCACCGGCAAAGCAAAGATGGTGATGCGATGGAAGTAGACGGCCATGGGCAGCGTCATGGCCAGCTCGACGACGCAGGAGACCACCACCAGCTCGAGCGCGCGAATGACGAACCGCAGAGTCCAGGGGAAAATGCGCCACGCAATGGTTGGGTTCAATGCGCGTTGCAGGCGCTCGGCAATCATGCGCATCATCACGCGAAACTGCGCCAGTTTTTGCGGGAGCTTGATGTCGATAGCCACCAGCTTCAGGTCGCGTGTGGCGGCTGCGTAGGGATGAATTGTGCCCCGCAGCAGCGGTGCGGCTACACCGGCAACGGCGATCACCGCCAGCAACGTCATCTGCAGACTGGAGTCGAAGAGGCTGCGCGGGCTGACCACCAGCAGGCACAGCGCGGCGAACCCGATGGTGTTCATCGCGTTGCGCTCGCGGTAGATCAGCCGCCCGGCGAGATAGAGCGTCACCATCCAGAGCGAGCGCTGCACAGGCGTGGCAAAGCCGGTGAAGAGCGCGTAGGCAAAAGAGGCAGCGATAGTGAGGAGCGTGGCCGGTACACGCGGCAGGCGCATCCGCTTGAAGATCCAGAAGAGACAAGCCGCCACGATGGCAAGATGAAGGCCTGAAACCACCAGCATATGAAACGAGCCGGTGCGCTCGAAGCCGACACGCAAGGCGTGCGTGAGATAGGTGCGGTCGCCGGCGACCATCGCCGACAGCATGACAGCGTCGTCTTCAGAGAGGCGCAGGGGCGCGGGGAATTTGCGCATCGCGGCGGGAAGCGCGAGCAGCCGCGCGGTCGAGGCGTGCTGCCACGCGTGCACGCGGCACGGCACTCGCGCTCCGGGCGCGCGGCCCAGGCGCTCCACGCGATCGATGGCAACGGCCGCCGTCGACGTGATGCCCTGGTCCAGCAGATAATCCGCGCGGCTCCAGACGCCTGGATCGTGATAGGTCTCCGGTGGCAGCAAGCGAACCACGGCGCGGATGCGGTCCCCGCACTCGAACGCTTGCACGTCCTTGCCGGCCGGCCAGCGCACCGTCAGCCGCACTCCGCCGCTCACCAGCGCTTGTGCATCGCTTTCGTCGCTGACGACCTCGACGCTTTCTACGCGCAAATCCACTCGCTCAGACGGAGACGCGGCCGAGGGCTCATCGACATTCTGCTCCAGCTCCGTGCGCAGCGGGCCGGCATCGATCACGGTTCCTTCCACGGTGCGCAACAATCCATCAGAAAGCGCGGCGAGTGCGGGCGCGGGCGCAGGATGCGGCTCCATCTCTCCGCACCACGCGCCCAGCAGCATCCATAATGCGGCCAGCGGCAGCCAGGCGATGCGTTGCGCGCGCAACGCCGCCACCACACACACCACGCCTGTTAGCGCCAACGCGACGAGCACAACACTGGGCTGCAGCCACACACGGCCGGCCAGCGCAATGCCCGCCGCGAAGAGCCAGGCTGCATGAAAGAGCGGAACGGCCGTCAGGCCGGCCGCGGGCTTCTCGGGGGTGGATGGTGCGATTGGCATGAGGCCCGAAGATCGGATGAATTTGGCTTCAAGCGTAACAGGAACTGCTTTTCCGTGCACTGAATTCGCGCAGTCAACTAGCGGCGCAGGCGCACCACCGTCTCGAGATGAAAGGTCTGCGGGAAGAGGTCGGCGAGCGTGATCTGGTCGATGACGTAACCGGCCCCGTCGCGAGCCCCGTGACGAGAATCGACGAGCGCCCGCAAATCGCGCGCCAGGGTCGCCGGGTCGCAGGAGACGTACACGATCTCCGGCGCGGCAATCTCTCCGAGCAGCGCCGTGGTATCTGCGCCCAGGCCGGTGCGCGGCGGGTCGACAACAATTAAGTCGGGCCGGTCGCCCCCGCGTTCTCTGCGCAGGAATTCGAGCGTCGCCGCTTTCACTGCCGTTGCGCTCGTGCCGCGCAGGTTGTGCGCCAATGCGGCCATGGATTGCGGAGCGGACTCGACGGCAATCACGCGCGTGAAACTACGGCCAAGCTGGCGCGCGAATAAACCCACGCCGCTGAAAAGATCCCAGGCCAGTGCGCCGCGCGCATTGGCCGTCACGCGCTCCACCAGGACATCCACCAGCCAGCGATTGACCTGGAAAAACGCCCCTCGATCGACGCGATAGTCGAAGCCCGACGCACGATAGACAAGGCAGTCCGCACCCCATTGCGCGACACTCAGCGACGCCTGCCCTTTGCCGCTCCCGGCCACAAACTCGACGCCCTTCAGTGCGGGGATTCTGCCGGCAAGCGCTTGCGCAAAATCGTCAATCCGGCCTTTTCCGCCGCCGGCAAGCGTCACACTCACCAACAACGCCGTTTCGTTCGCATCGCAGAACAGAGAAATCTCACTCGCAAGCAATTCCGCAGGCAATTTCCGTAGAATCTCGCTCGCCGCGAGCCCAGCCCGTACCAGCAGCGGCGCGGCGATGGGGCACTCGGCGACGGGGACAACCGCATGCGAGCGACGCCCGCGATAACCCGCGTTTCCCTTCGCGTCAAACGCCAGCCGGATGCGATTGCGATAGGCCCATGGCTCTCCGGCCACGACCGCGATCTCTTCCGGAGAGTACACGCCGCCGCGCTCCAGCGTCTCGCGCAGGATCTCCTGCTTATACGCGAGTTGCGCCGCGTATTGTGCGTGCTGATACTGGCAGCCGCCGCATGCGCCAAAGTGCGGACACAAGGGCGCGACCCGCTGCTTCGAGGCATCGAGAATCTCTTCGGCTTCAGCGGTCGCGTAGCCGCGCTTGGCCTCGACAATGCGCACCCGTGCCTGCTCGCCGGGCAGAGCCAGCGGCACAAACGCGGCTTTCCCAGCGATGCGCGCCAGGAACGCTCCGCCGTAGATGGGCTTTTCGATACGCACCAGTTGCGAGGCCGCCGGCAAAGACTGCATGCTCCGTGCCCCATCCTTTCCGCGTTCTTCGCGGAAAGGGTGGGAGCCCTGAGAACTTCTGCTTGCGCCTCGCTGTTTCTTCACTGCTGGCTCATGTAAAACAGGCTCAACCGCGGCAGATTGTAGTGCACCAGCAGTTGCTTGTGCACAAACTGGCGCTCCACCTGGCGCAGTTGCACGACGCCCATGCGGCTGCGGTAGGGCGCAAGCTCGCGGGCCGCGTGCTCTTTGAGGCCGACCAGCAACTCTTCGGGAGCGGCCGCGGTGAGCGCGGCAAATAACTTCTCCTCAAGCACAGTCAGCGAGCGTTCCATCGCCTCGAGATCGACGGCCTTGTTCTTTCCGTCGCCGGCCGCCGTCACTTCGGCCGCCATCTCGCCGAGCCGCGCGGCTGCTGCGCGGCAGGCTTCCGGGGCCACTTCCGCGGCTTCGAGCGCCTGGGCCGCCGCCGTTAAATGCGCCGCGACGCGCTCCTGCTCGAAGCCCGATTCCGCGGCCGGCGTTGCAGCCGAGCCGGTCGATCCTACCGCGGCCTCGCTCATCTCCATGGCGGCCGCGATCACCGCCTGTGCGCACCACGCGAGGCCATTGATCTTTTGCATCCGCGCCCGCTTTTGCCGCGCTTCGTATTTATCAAAGGCGGCATCGATGCCGCGAAGCGCCGCTTCCAGAGGGATTCCGGCCTCGCGCCAGGTCTCGATCAGCGCCCAATCGAGCGTGGAGAGCAGCAGAACCGCTCCTCTGCGCTGCTGGAAGCGCTCCTCGATCTCCGTAAAATAATTGAAATAGTTGCGCACGATCTTATCTTAAATTCGGCGGATGCAGAAAAACGCGCATCGAGGCGAAAGTGCCCTCGGGCAGACGTTCTAGCTAAAAAACTCGGCGATCGCCGCGACCACCGCTTGCTGCTCGTCCTCGCGCAACTCAGGGAAGATGGGCAGTGCCAGAACTTCGCGCGCGGCGCGTTCGGCCTCGGGGAAATCGCCTTCGGCATAGCCCAGGCCTTTCAGCGCTTCTTGCCGATGGAGCGGCACGGGATAGTAAATCTCCGATCCGATGCCGCGCGCGGTGAGAAACTCGCGCAACGCATCGCGGCGTGGGGCGCGAATCACGTACTGGTGCCACACGTGCTTGCTGCTTGGGACCTCCCGAGGCAGTACGACGCCATGGAACGGATAAGGCCCTAACTCAGCCAGCCCGGTGGCGCGGAACAATGCATGGTATCGCTTCGCGGCTGTTCTTCGAGCCTGGTTCCAGCCGTCGATGTAATTGAGCTTGACCTGGAGCACTGCGCCCTGGAAGCCGTCCATGCGCGCGTTCCAGCCCAGCTCGTCGTGGTGGTAGCGGCGGCGCATGCCGTGCTGGCGCAGCATCTTCACCCGCTCGGCCAGCTCGGCGGAATTCGTCGTCACCATGCCCGCATCGCCGGCCGCGCTCAGGTTCTTGGTGGGATAAAAACTGAGCGCGGCAATGTCGCCCAGGCCGCCGGCCTTCACGCCGTTCCACTCCGCGCCCCAGGCCTGGGCGGCGTCTTCGATGACGGTCAACCCATGCTCCCGTCCAAATCCAGAAGATAAATCGGCAGTTTGCCCAAACAGATGGACCGGCAACACCGCGCGCACGTTGGTGCCGCGCGGGCTATCGAGCGCCGCATTCACGGCCGCGGGCGACAGATTGAAGCTGACGGGATCAATGTCCGCCAATACCGGAATCGCGCCGGCGCGGAGAATGGAGCTGACCGAGGCAAAAAAGCTGAACGGCGTTGTCACGACGGCCTGGCCGTGACCCACACCGGCCGCGGCCAGCGCCAGCCACAAGGCATCGGTGCCCGAAGAGCACCCCAGCGCATGGGCGACGCCCAACTCGTCCGCGGCGGCCTTCTCGAATGCGGCAACCTCATCGCCAAGAATAAACTGCTGCGTCGTGAGCACCCGGCCGAGCGCCTCCAATAATTCATCATGGATGGGAGCATACTGGCGCTTCAAATCGAGCATCGGCACAGGCGTGCGCGTGGGCGGGCCTGCCGGGCGAGAAACGCTGGACGGGATCGCGGTGTCTGGCACAAATTGATGCTATCAGCAGGGCAAGCCGGGGGTCTCATAGCCCACCCCTGCCGGGTCGTTATGCCGCAATTCTCGGGCCGAAGTGCAGGGCAAACGCATCATGATTTTTC
>PLSB01000276.1:0-1356 GCA_003165005.1 Acidobacteriaceae bacterium
GCGCGAACATCAGCAGCTTGCCCGCTGTGAGGTTCGGCTCGATATCTGTGGCATAGATCTTGGCTTGAATCTGGTCGGGCGCGAGGATCATGATCACATCGGCCCACTTCGTCGCTTCAGCCGCCGGAACCACTTCGAAGCCCGCCTTCTGCGCCTTGGCAACGGACTCCGCCTCCGAGGCGGGCAGGCCGACTTTGACCTGGACGCCGGAGTCCTTGAGGTTGAGGGCATGAGCGTGCCCTTGCGAGCCGTAGCCGATGATGGCTACTTTTTTGGCCTGAATCAGGGACAGGTCGGCATCGTGATCATAGAAAGTCTTCGCCATGTTTTTCTCTCTTTTCCTTTGTTTGCTGGGTGAAATGTTGATCTCAAAAAAGCTTCGGCAGGATCGCTCCGGCGCGGCTACTCCGGCTCGACGGCCGCGTTGTCTTCGAGGGCTTCGACGGCCTCTTCCACGGGTTCTTCCGCTGCGGCGCGCATGGCCTTGAGGACGCTGCTGAGGTGATGGCCGCGGCGCATGGTCAACTTGCCGCTGCGGCAGATCTCGAGAATGCGCCCTTCGTCCTCGCGCAGCACCTCGATGAGCCCTTCGATCTTGCTTTCGACGCCCGTCATCTCGATCATCAGCGATTCCGAGGTGAGATCGACGATGCGCGCGCGGAAGACCTCGACCAGATCGAATATCTGCGCGCGGTTCTGCGGATTGGCGGCGACTTTGATAAGCGCCAGCTCGCGCGTGACCGACGGCGCCTGGGCGATGTCGTCCACATCGACGACATTCTCGAGTTTATACAAACTGGCGCGGATGCGATCGCCGGCCTCGGCCGAGGCTTCGGCGACGATGGTCATGCGGGAGAGCCCCGCGCGCTCGCTGCGGCCCACCGTGAGCGAAATGATGTTGATGTTCAGGCGCCGGAACAGCGACGCCACGCGCGTCAGAACGCCGGGTTTGTCTTCAACGTATGCAACGAAAGTATGCAGCATAAAAGCAAGCTCCTAGCTTCTAGCTCCTAGCTTCCAGCTCTTTCATCGGTGTTCCCAGCTTCCTGCGATTGAGTGGAGAGAAACAAACCACTCATTGCACCGAAGCAACAGGAACACCGCTGTGGCTCGAAGCTGCACCATGCAGCTAGGAGCTAGAAGCTAGCAGCTAGAAGCTGTCTCTCCTACTTATCCTCCGTCTGCTCTTCCAGCGGATCGCGGCTGGGGCGGCGAATCATCTCGTGCAGCGNNTGAAGTTGAGCAGGAAGGCGCCCGGGTTGGCGCGCGCTTCCTCAACCGCGGCTTCGAGTTCGGAACGCTTGCGCACCGCGCGCCCCGGAATGCCGTGGGCATCGGCCAGCTTCACAAAGTCGG
>PLSB01000276.1:1475-4114 GCA_003165005.1 Acidobacteriaceae bacterium
GCGCCTCCCACATCTGGTGCTGGCCAACATCTGTCACAATGACGGCGTTGCCGCCGGTCAGCCGCCACAAATCGTGCATCACGTGCGCCGCGTAGAGGTGCCCGGAGTCGGGCAGGTTCTTGATGTCGCGCACCGCCGACGCGCCCTTGCTGGACTCGATGGTCTTGAGCCACGCCGCGCCCTCGCGGCCCCCAGAACCCGAACTACCGATGCGCGGCAGCAACTTTTCCAGCACTTCGCGCAGATCGCCCACCAGCGCCACGTCGGCCTTCACGTTCTTGTTGATCTCCGCGGGGTCGACTTCGATATGAATCTTCTTGGCCTTGGTGGCGTAGGTGGCGAGCGAGCCGGTCACGCGATCGTCGAAGCGCATGCCGCAGGCGATGAGCAGATCGGCTTCCTGAATGGCGCTGTTCACCCACGACTCGCCGTGCATGCCCATCATGCCCAGGCACAGCGGATGCGAGGCCGGAAAACCGCCGATGCCGAGCAGCGTAAGGCCCACGGGAATCTCGGCGCGCTCGGCCAGCGTGCGCACTTGCTCCATGGCGCCGGACTCGATAATGCCGTGTCCGGCGAGAATCACCGGCTGCTTGGCATTGCGGATCAGCTCAGCGGCTGCGGCGAGTTCCGATTCCTCAACGCGCAGCATGGGATGCGGGCGGTAGGGACGCGGCTTTGCGGCTTCAAAGTCGAAGATCGCAGACGCCTGCTGCGCGTCCTTTGTAATATCCACCAGCACCGGGCCGGGACGGCCGGAACGCGCAATCTGAAACGCTTCACGCAACACCCGCGCCAGGTCCTCGGGCTTGTTGACGAGGAAGTTGTGTTTGGTCACAGGCAGCGTAATGCCGGTGATGTCGACTTCCTGAAATGCGTCCGTGCCCAGCACTTTGCTCGACACGTTGCCGGTGATGCACACGATGGGGATCGAGTCGAGCATGGCGGTGGCGATGCCGGTGACGAGGTTGGTCGCGCCGGGACCGCTGGTGGCAATGGCCACGCCCACTTCGCCCGAGGCGCGCGCATAGCCATCGGCCATGTGCGCCGCGCCCTGCTCGTGGCGCACCAGCACGTGACGGATGGGGAACTTGCGCAGCGCATCGTAGGCGGGCAGAATAGCGCCGCCCGGATAGCCGAAGACGTCGGTAACGCCCTCGCCCACCAGCGTGGCCCACAGAATCTCCGCGCCCGTCAGGCGCGTGGGCGCGATGAGGTGAGCGTGCGAGTCTTCCGTCTGCGCGGCGGTTGCTGCCGCGCTTCCATGCGATGCGTGTTCTTTCGTCTTCGCGTTTTCCTTGTTCGCCATAACCAACTCCTCAAAGAAAGCTGCTAGCCATTAGCTCCTAGCTCGTGCTTGCTGTGTCGACCATCGCCCCTACGGGGCTCCATATGTGTTTCGCTTCCCTTCCCCACGCTAAAGCGCGGGGCTAACAACCATTGCGCCTACGGCGCGCTTGGCACGAGACCCACCCACGGGGAGGGTTCCCCGGTCGTGCCCTTTCACGTTTCGCCGGTCACTAGGCTCCGGTTCTCTGTTCTCTGTTCTCTGTTCTCTCCTCTTACGTCGTTGCCCCCAGCGACGCCGACGTAACCCGATCCACGTACTTGCGGAAGACGCCCTTGGGCCAGCGCAGCGCCGGCGGCTTGAAGTCCTTGAGCCGCGCCGCCATTTCTTCGGCGCCGATCTCCACGTTGAGTGTGCGCTTGGGAATGTCGAAGGAGATGATGTCGCCTTCGCGCACCGCCGCAATCGGCCCGCCGACAAAGGCCTCCGGAGCCACATGGCCCGCGGTGAAGCCGCGCGTTGCGCCGCTGAAGCGGCCGTCGGTGAGCAATGCGACATTTGCGCTGAGCTCCGCGTTCGACGAGATGGCCGCTGTTACCTGCAACATCTCGCGCATGCCCGGCCCGCCCTTGGGGCCTTCGTAGCGAATCACCACCACGTCGCCGGGCTTGATGCCGCCCGCCTGCACGACCTTGAAACAGTCTTCTTCGCAATCGAAGACGCGCGCAGGGCCGCGATGGTTCAACTTGTTCGCCGCGGCAATCTTCATCACGCAGCCCTCGGGCGCGAGATTGCCCTTGAGAATCACCAGGCCGCCATTGGGCTTGATGGGCTTCTCGAAGGTATGAATCACATCCTGGCCCGGGGTCTCCTTCGCAAGCGCGGCCTCTTCGGCCAGCGTTTTGCCGCTGATGGTCAGCACCGAGCCATCGGCAAATCCCGCGTCGATCATGCGCTTGGCCAGCAACCGCGAGCCGCCCGCCGCCTGATAGTCCGAGGCCACGTACTTGCCTGCGGGCGTAAGCGAGCAAATGTAAGGCGTGCGCGCGGAGATCGCATCGAAATCGTCGATCGAGAGCGGGATATCCATCTCCTTCGCGATGGCGAGCAGATGCAGCACGGCGTTGGTCGAGCCGCCGCTCGCGGCTACGCTGGCGATGGTGTTCTCAAGGGATTTGCGGGTGATGATCTGGGAGGGTTTGCGATTGGCGCGTACGGCGTCCATCAAGATGTGGCCGGCCTTGCGCGTGGCTTCGAGCTTGTTGGGGTCGGTGGCGGGAACGCCGGAAAGTTCAATCGGCGAGATGCCCAGAATCTCGCCGCTCATGGCCATGGTGTTGGCCGTGAACTG
>PLSB01000226.1 GCA_003165005.1 Acidobacteriaceae bacterium
CGATCGGGCGAACCCGCCCCCGGAGAAAGTTCTTCCCCCAGCGCGGCACCGCCTGTCCCTTCCGTTCCCCCCGTCCGGACGTGGGGAACATCAGAGCTTCCGGCGCGGAGTCCTTCGACAGCATTCGCCAGGCTTCGATTACCGGTCGGACTTGCTGCGGCACCGGAATCGGCGCCTTGCTCTGTTTCGTCTTCAGCCGGCCGCTGAAGAACTGTCCCTCGTAGGCCGTCCCGTAGGGCAGGAGTGATTCACCCGTCCAGGACTTCCATTGCAGCCCCATGACCTCGCTCGCGCGAGGACCACAAAAGATTCCCACCTGCAGCAAACAGAGATCGTGCATATCCTCAATGGCATTAACCAGGCCCACGATCTGTTCCTGCGTCATCACCGGCTTTTCGACCGCCTTAGTTTGAGGCATCTTCACTTCTTCTCCGGGGTCATCCGTCAGGAACTTCTGCTTGCGGGCCATCGCGGTTATCGCGCGAATGTTCGAGAAGCAGGATCGAACGACTGACTCGGAAAACCCCTTGTCGGCTAGTCCGTTGATCCAGATTTGAATTTGGAAGGAATCGAGCTTGCGCAACGGAAGGTCACTGAGTTTTGCGATCAGGTAGTGCTCTAGCTGGTAGGTGTTCGTTTTCCGATAAGCTGGGCTCCATTTGCCCTGCCACATCGGGATATAACGCTCCTTCACAAACCACCGGGGCGTCAGTGATTCGTCGGAGGAAATGCTGGGCATTTCGGCGAGCACCCCGCATTCCTTCAGGATCATCTCCCGCATGCGCTGCTCTGCCTTCCACTTCGGGTTCCCCGCTTTGGGGCAGATTGCCACGATACGGTGCCTCCGAACCTCCTTTCCTTGTTGATCTTTTCCATAGATCAAGTACCTGCCGCACCACATCTCCACCCTCTCCCTGGAATCGGATTCTTTCTATGTATCGAATGTGATTCCAGCATCACTAGACAACCTTTAGAAAGCATTCATGCCTTCCTTATAAGGAGCCGCCTAACCTAGCTTCATCATGAATCCACGTTCGAAACGTGCCTGTCGCAATGCGTCGGGTGCGCTAGGGTGAGTTGCATCCGGTGCAACCTTAACCGTTGGTAGCAACCTCAACACTTTTGATTTCCATAGCATGCGCGATTGGAGGCACGCGCGACGCGCGCGGAGTTGTGTCCGAAATTCACCTTGTTTACCCGGCAGACTTCACAAAAGCGCTCGAGTCTTAACGAACATACTACGACTGCTTTATGTCGCGCTTATGACCGCTGTCATGCAATAGGAAAATGAAGACGACTGCAAATGATCTCCATCGAGTCACTCTTTCTCGCGGCAATTTTACGCTGTCTGCCCTTCTTCCAATTGCGAGCCCCGCGAGTATCCCGCAAATAGGGACCGTCGATGCCGGAGCGAATCCGGCCACCTGACAAATCACAAAACGATTTCCAAATTTCCCGCAGAAAGCGAGGGGTGAAAATGAGAAAGTTTTTTTGGAAAGCCATGACGCTGGCGGCGACCGCCGCCGTAACTGCTTGTATCGGAGCAGCACAGACAAACCCGGCAAGCGCGCCTCAACCGGCTTTGCTGGCGGTATCAAATCCGCCTGGCGCCGCCGCGGCTGATACCACCAGCCACTCAACCGCGGTCACACCTCCGGCCGCGTCGCCTCTCGAACAGGAGGTCGAAGTCCTGAAAGCCCGCATTGACCAATTGGAAAAGGAGGTCAAGGATCAGCACGCGGCCACTGCTGAAGGCAGTGGCGATGCTGCCCAGCTGACTGCGGCCGAAAAAGAGCTGATCGCTGGAAACGGTAGCGCGGTACTGAGTTCGGTGCGGCCCGTGGCCGGCATGTCGTCATCTTTACAGGCCGCAATGCCAGCTGCCCCCACTGAGCCGCCGGCCCCGGAGATTAGCGCGCAAACGACCACCAAGGGCGAACCGTTCCCGGGAGACTGGACCTGGCTGAACAGCAACGGACACCAGACAGACAGCCCCATGGCCACCAAGTACTTCACGCCGGAGTTCAGAGCTGATGCAAATTACACGCTCGATTACAACCATCCAGTGGACGACAGTCTGGGCGGATCTACAGAAACGTTCCGCTCGGATGAGTGGCAACTGGAACAGGTCAGCATTGGCGGCGACATTCATATTGACAATGTGCGCGGGCGCATTCTCTTTATGAACGGATTGTTCGCCACAACCACGCCGCGCAACGACGGCAGCGTGAACCGCGGTCAGTGGGATCTGGCCGGCGCGTACAAGTACATCTCGGAAGGATGGGGCGGATATCACTGGGATGTTGCTCATGGGTTGAACGTCGATGCCGGTATCTTCGTTTCCTACATCGGCCTCTTCAGCTACTACAACTTCGACAATTGGACGTATCAGCCCTCCTTCGTTTCCTCGAATACGCCATGGTTCTTCAATGGCCTGCGCATCCAGTATTTCCCCACATCCAAGCTGAAGATTGAGCCGTGGATTATCAATGGCTGGCAATCCTACGCTCGCTTTGGCAACAAGCCCGGTCTGGGCGGACAGATCCTCTGGCGTCCCAAGCCCTACCTTGACTTTGTGTGGAACGACTACGGCATGGGCGAAGACGACTCGGCAAACCTCGGCCGCTCGCGCATTCACGCTGACTATAGCGCCCAGGTCAAGGTGTATGACCAGCCCACGAAACTCCTGGATAAGATCGCCTTTACAGTCACCGGCGATTTAGGATGCGAATACGGCGGGGGGCCTATCTCGTTCTCCACTCCGGACGGCGCATTGAACCCCAAGGGCTTTTCGCCGGAAAAAGGCACGACCAGTAGTTACAACGGCGGCGTAAATTGCCACAGCTCCAAAAATGGCGAGCCGAAAGATGCCTTTATGGGCTGGATGATGTACAACCGCTACTGGTTCCACAAAGACCTTTACGCAGTTACCCTTGGCGGCGGCCAAATGAACAACCCCGGCCGCTACCTTACCTTGCTGCCGCCCATCAACGGCGCTAACGCGGTCTCCGGCTCGCCGTACTACACCGAGAACGCCGGCGATCGCTCGCAGATGCACGACGGAACCATCACCTTCGACTATATGCCCAGTCAGTTCATTACCTTCCGACTTGAAGAAGGCTATCGCTACTCCGACACGCCTTATTGGACGGGGCATGGCGGCATCACCCCGCCAGGAGGTAACAACGGCTCTCCCGCGCAATACGCCTGTGCCGCCGGTAACGCTTCGGGTTACGGCTATGGTACCCAGAACCTGTATAACGCAGAACTCGCCTGCGGCGCAGGCGACTCCGCCGGCACAACCGCGGGTCTCAGTTCGATCTGGTGGCCGGATCTGCGCACCAACCAGACGGTCAGCACCATCGCGATTATGGTTCGGTTCTAATCACAGTCCGGCACGCCCGATCGCGCGCTCGTGAAGGCGGCCGGACTTTCCAGCCCTGGGCCTGGCACGCAGCACCGGGATTCCTCGTAATTCCGGTGCTGCCCAGGTGCATCAGTAAGTTCCGCGCGGCAGCAATTCAGCAGCGCATAAGTGCTGGCACATGTTCGCCAGAATGAAAGTGGAATGCAAAGGTAATCACGGATGGAGTTGGCCCTCAATCTCGGCTGGATGGCGATGGCCACAGCGATGTGCTGGCTGTGGGTGCACCATGCGCGGCGCGAGGGCCGGGGACGCTCGGCGCAATTCGTCTCCCTGGGGTTAGTCCTCGTCATGATGTTTGTTGTCATCACGATGTATGACGACATGGCGATGGCGCAGAATCCCGCCGAGATACGTTGTTTCCAGCGCGAGGATGATTTAGGCGCGCATGCGCACGCCCCACTTCATCCGGCCGTGGCATCCACTCCCACGCTTGCCGCGGAGCTTCCTTTCAACACGTCTAGCTTTATTGTGCCGGGCAGCCTCCTTGTCCCGACGGTGAAGGTTCCCATTTTCTCCTCCATTCAGAATCGCCCTCCTCCTGCGGCGTGATCTACTCCTCTCATTCGATTTAACTCCAGGCTGGTTTACTTCCTGCAGCTGCCGCGCGAAGCAATGCGCAGAGGCCGCTTCAGAGAGAGACTTGTTCCGCAATCCGGCCAGGTTAACAACGGCAACCGCTATTTGAAGGTATCCGGGTGTCCAGATGGTCGAAAGGCACAAGGGGGCGGGAATCATGATGAAAAGCAAAGCTATGGGATTTGCACTGCTGCCGGCGGCGCTGATCGCAACCCTCGTTATCGGCGGCTGCAAGAGCGATAAGGTCAATGCCGCCGCGGAGGCGCCACCACCGGCCAAGGTGGTTCCCGCACTGGATCCCTCCTTTTTCGCGGTCGAGCATCCGGAGTTGTATCCGATCGCGACCGCGACCCAATACCAGGCCCCGTCACAAATGTCCGTGACCGGCACTGTATTTCCGGATATATCGCGAACAGTTCCGGTGATTTCGCTTGCCTCCGGCCTCATTGTGGACATTCGCGCTCGCCTCGGCGACACAGTAAAGAAGGGCCAGATCTTGCTGCGTGTTCGCAGCGACGACATTTCGG
>PLSB01000261.1 GCA_003165005.1 Acidobacteriaceae bacterium
GTTTTTCCTTGTGCTCACCGGCGGCTTCGGCACCATCTCGGGCGTGGGCATCTGGTTTGCCATCGGATTAACGCACCCGGAAGCCACCAGCACGTTGATTCACAACTTCGCTTTCGGCTGGGCCATCGAGTGGGTGTTTTTCCTCGTCGAACTGAGCACCGCGATCGTCTACTACTACACCTGGAACAAGATTGACGCCAAGCTGCACTTGGTGGTCGGCTGGGTGTACGCGGGCGCCTCGGTGTGCACGCTCATCATCATCAACGGCATTCTCACCTTTATGCTCACGCCGGGCGACACGTGGCTGTCCGTGGCCGGCACGGGCCATGAGGCGAGCAAGTTCTGGAACGCCTTCTTCAATCCCACTTACTGGCCAAGCCTGTTGCTGCGCTGCTGCGTTTGTGCGTCGCTGGCCGGCATCTGGGCGCTGATCAGCGCCAGCCGCATCGATGGCGGCGCACAGCCCAGGCTCAAGTCATCGCTGGTGAAGTGGAGCGTGAGGTGGCTGGTGCCTTCGTTTGTGGCCATGCCGTTCCTGTTTGGCTGGTATCTGCTGATGGTTCCCGAGTCGCAGCGGGCGCTGCTCACGCTGGGTATCGACACCATCGGATCCGGCACGTTTTCGACGATCACCCGCATCGCACTGCTGATCGTGATGACGTCGGCGACGATTATCGGCGTGGCCTACTATCTGGCGTACCGCAATCCCGTCGATTTCAATCTCTCGCACGCGGTGGCGATTCTGCTGCTGGCGCTGACGGCGACGGCCGCCGGCGAATACTCGCGCGAGATGCTGCGCAAGCCGTATGTCATCGGCCGCTGGATGTACTCGANNCGCGGCGAGGCCATCTTCCGCGGCGAATGCGGATCGTGTCACACCCTCGAAGGCTACCGGCCGCTGGTGACGCTGCTGAGCGGCCGCGACCGCGCCAACATCGAGAGTTTCATCGTCATGCTGCACGAGTACAAGCCCGACTCGCCGTACCACCACTTCATGCCGCCCATGGTGGGCACCAGGCAGGATGTCGAAGACCTGACCGGCTTCCTGAACGCGCACGTGAATCCGCCTGCCGCGCAGAAGCAGCTGCAAACCGCGCAGAAGTGAAGCAGCGGAGTTGGCGGGGTTCGCGCGGATGACCGAAATTGGCGTTTTCGGCTCACATTAGGGTCTGTCGAGACGCTTTTAAGGCGGCAGACCGCGCGTCGAATTTGCGCTGATCAACCTTTATTCCCTGATTTAAGCCGCTTTCTTTCAGCTTTGGCTTCTGCAGCCGCCAATCTCTTAACCGATGGTTCGGCGGGCAAGTTCTCAGGCATCGTTGCCCCGATTTCCTTGATGGCCTGTCGGACTTTTCGCCCCACGTCTCGGTGCGCGTCTATTGCTCGCTGTTCACCGCGAATCTGTTCGATTCGGAGCTTTTCCTCTGTCTGAGTAATTCGGAATTCGTTGGCTGCGAGTTCCGCCCGGCCAATGCAATCGAGAAGCTCTTCGTTCTTGCCGATCCCCTTCTTGGCCTTGATAGACTTGACTCCAAGACCTCCGTAGAGGCCTTTATACCCCTCATCTTGGAATATGCCAAAGTTCTCGCTCCGAACCCCCGCGACCTTCGCTGCTCCGCCGAGCTTCTTATTCGCACCTTTTACTCGGTCGCGCAACAGGATTCGGCGCTTTTCTTCGGTTAATGCCTGTTCGGCTTCGGATCGCAGAGTCTGAGCGGCAAAATACGTTTGAGCCGTCGCAATCTCTGGCTTCTCCGAAGAGCCATTCATTGCGATCAGATAGCAGGCGTAGCGAGAAAGATACCAGTTTTCAATCTCCCTCTTTGCACCTTTGCCAACTTCGATCATTTCCGTGAACTCACGGAAATGATTAGAAGAAAAGACACCGGAGTTATCGCACGCAAGGATCGCTTTTTGAAGGACGGACCGAAAATTTGTCCAATCGGAATAACCTAGGACCGAAAACAGGGTTCTGGCATCCCAAACCTCGGCCCCATTGGGTCGCACAACCTTAGATCTGTCAAGTTGGTCAATGACGTAAGTTACTTTATTCAGGCCGCTTTCTGCCATTTCCCCGTCCTCCGTCATTATCGTACCACCACATTGCGAAAAGTAGTTACCAAAATTTCAATCTTGCCCATCTTTATCGTTCGGTGTAGATTATGGAAAGAGGGATGGAAAATGGGAGCACGAGAAAGCCTTCAAAAACTGATTGATCGTAAATTGGCGGAAATAGACGGGCTTGAGGCCCAATTGCGCGATGCCCGCGTGTATGTTCAAGCGGTTCAGGATTCCTTCAAACTCCTTCCCAAAGAAGAGAATGGGGAGGCGGCATCCAAAGAGCTCCGTCCTGGGAGCGCCCTCGCTCAGGTTCAAGAATTCCTCAAGCGAGAGGGTACGCCTCAACACATTTCGACCATTTTAGAGTTCTTAGGAAAGCCTCTAGACAAGCAGAGCCGGGTTTCTCTCAGCGGTTCTCTTGGCGGGTACGCAAGAGATCGTCGAATTTTTACTAAGACTGGCCCCAATACATTTGGTCTAATCGAGTTTGAATCCAAGACGGATCAAGAGGGCCAACAGCAGGAACTGCCAGGACTTCCTGAGGATTTCGGGAAGATGTAAACCGAGGACGTGAAGCTGTTGCCCCAAGCGGATTCATGCCTGCGAACAGCCGGCTGACGGGGTCGGCGAAAATCGCAGGCCGCGCCTGCCCAGAGCCACATGCCGAACAAAGGAATACCGAAATGAACCGCAGAGAACTCTTCGCCGCTCTTGCCGCGACGGCTATTGCCGGCGACGCATTAGCTGTTGCCGAGCCTTCAACCGTGATGGGCTCGAAGGTCTTCGACTGGAACTCGCTTACCGAAAAGCCCACGGCCACCGGATCGGTGCGGGTGGTTTGCGACACGCCGACGGCGACGCTCGAAAATCTCGAGATTCACATCTCGACGCTGAAGCCGGGGATGATGTCGCATCCGCCGCACAAGCATCCCAATGAGGAGCTGATTATCGTCCGCGAGGGTACGGTGGAGACGCTTTCAAACGGAGCGTGGATTCGCGTGGGGCCGGGCTCGGTTATCTTCAACGGATCAAACCAGCTGCATGGATTCAGGAACGTGGGCGCGGAGCCCGCGATCTATCACGTGATCAACTTCAAGACCGCGGCGACGCCGGCGGCGTAGAAAGTAGCAAGTCAGCGAGTCAGCAAGTCAGCGAGTTGGCTCTCCCACCCTTTCGCCAAAAAGCAGGCGAAAGGATGGGGCACGGGGAGATCCCTCCTCAGGTGGTCAGAGTACAACACAGCGGTTGCATCCAGCCCGCAATGGAATTATCTTCGGTGTGCGCGGCGCGACCGGCAAGCCCGGTGCGGCCGCGGGAAAGGCGCTTCGCCATGCAAGTTGCACGAGTGCACCGGAAGTCTGCCGCTAATTCCTTGCTTCTTTTCGCCGTCCTATTCCAGGCGGCCATTTGCCCGGCCGTGGCTCGAGCGGCCACAAAGGTCGTAACCGATGCCGACAAGGGCGGAACCGTCGAGATCAAGATGGGAGACGTGCTGGAGGTTCGGCTCAGTTCCAATCCCACAACCGGATTCATGTGGTACCTGGAGAAACAATCGACGGGTTTGCTGAAGCTGACGGGCCAATCGCAGATGCAGGCTACGCAGCCGGGCCCTACGCAGCCAGAAGTCGGGCGGCCGATCGTGCAGATCTTCGACTTTGCGCCCAGGGCCAAGGGGACGGGCGTGTTGCTGCTGCACTACGTGCGCTCGTGGGAGAATCCCGACCCCAACGAGGAGCAATTCGCTCTGCATGTGACGATTGAATGATGCGGGCGCGCGCGCTCCCACCCCAGGCGCAAAAAGAGAAGCGCGCCGCAGGTCCACCCCACGGACCAAGACCTATCCGTGGGGGCCCCGGAGGGTGGGGCACCCTGAAAGAGTCACCCAACGTCGAAAACCTCTGCCAAAAGCGGACGGGAGCGCATAAAATACCAATTGAAATGGCCAAGAATAAGGACAAGACGTTCGAATTAGCCTGCCCGGATTGCGGGGCGATGCTGAAGATCGACGGCGCGACGGGCCTGGTGGTGAGCCACACGCCAGCGCCGCGCAAACGCATGTTCGAGGATCTGGAAACCGCGGCCAAGGCCATGCGCGAGCACGGCGAGCGGACGGAGTCGATCTTCCGGCAAAGCGTGGACGCGGAAAAGAACAAGGCGGATTTGCTGGAAAAGAAATTTGCCGAGGCGCTGCGCAAGGCCAAGGACGCTCCCGAGGGCGTGCCCTTGCGCGAGATCGACCTGGATTGAGAGGCCTGAACCGGCGATGGCCGCGGTGCATTGAGTCTTTTTAGACACCGCAGGCCCGGTTTTGGAGCGATACTTGAAGAGCAATGGAGTTTCTGTGTCGTTGAGTTGAGGATGAGAAGGCAGGGTGAGGTCATGGTGGTTGTGCCGCTTTCGAAAGCAGCTCGCAAGGCGAGTGAAACCCGCGCCAGCACGGCCGATTCCAGGCGCTGGGTGCGGATGGCAGCCGCGGGCACGCTGGTGGCGAGCGGCGTCCTGCTGCTTGCCGGCAAGCGGCGCGCCGGCCTGGTGACGGCTCTCTCCGGCGCTGCTCTGGTCATGATCGAACAGCGCGAGGCCGTGAGCAAGTTGTGGAATGCGCTTCCCGGCTACCTTGGTGCGATCGAGAGCGTGGCCGCCCGCGCGCAAGCGGCGGTGGAAGACCTCACAGTGCAGGGCGAGAGGTTGCGCCGGGTGCTGAGCAAGTAACTCCGGCCAGCATTTCCGATCTACAGCGCACAAAATCCCTTCAGCATCAGATCTGGCATATCGACCCGGCCCGATTGAGTGAGGCCGTGCACTCCCACCCTTTCCGCAAAAAACGCGGAAAGGATGGGGCACCGACAATGGGACGCATTGAAAGCACGTAAGTTACAGATTCTACAATGTCACAAATGTCCAAGAGCTCCATAAAGCCCATGGTAGTAGCACAAATTAGCACAAAATCCTAGGACCGCGCCATCAGCAGGTTTCTCAACCCGAAATGTCCGGATAGGCGGTTACACACCCGGAGTACACAGCAGGCCCTCAAAGATGAGCGGTGGCGACCACGATCAAAGAGCAGTGGGGAGCTCCTTGATTCGAGTTTTCAGTTCTATTACCTCCAGCGGGCACTCCGGCCAATTGTGTTCCCAGCAGACGATCACCTCGCAACCTTTTGGGTCGTGACCGTGAATGTCGAAGTTGCGACTCTGGAATTCAAATTCAATTGCTACGCTCTTGTACCGATCCTTTGCCACTCTACGCTTCGCTAGACAATCGGGAAAGCCGGTGGCCACCGACTCGACGATAAACCCAAGTTCCTTGGCCACCATACCGAAGAGGAAGACAACGCCCTGCTCACCAATTGGCTCATGGAGAATGCCCCGGAAATTGAGCGCCGGTCCCACTAAACGCTGTCGCCGTGATTCCGAGGGATCGCTGCGGATTTTGCGTCTAATTGCGGCTTCGAACTCCTTCTTGCGCATATTTTGGGCCGCAGCGACGATGCTGATCGGCTTTCCGTCGGCGGTGTCGAGTTCGGTGGCCCTATCGTTGACCGAGAGCAGTCTCAGCAGTTCAATGTTGCATCTGGGCATCGCGCTCAGCGCATTGATCGGTATGTCTCGTAGCTGCTTAAGGGCCTTCATAGCCTGATAGCAGTCCCCGAAAGACATGGGGGCCGCTCTCTTAAGCCATTTATCCATCGATGGGTAGGGCTCGCCAGTTTCCTGGTCCCGCACGAACCTCCAAAGCCTCCTTTCCTCGAACTCCAGCAAGATCAGGCCGCGAAGCACGAAGCCTTTCCTAAATTCGACTTCCAGCCCACGCATCGAGGCGTCCAGAGTCTGCGCGGCCTCCTCATCACGCATTCCCGTAATCTTGAGATAGGCCTCTATTGCCCCGCTTTCGAGACTTAGCTCGGTTCCCTGATTCGTCGCCATAGGTAGAGTTCCCCCAGCAGAAAAGTATCCTCATTTAAGCACATGGTGGTCAATGCGTTAACACCCTGCGCAGGAAAATTCGGTGCTGGACCAGCACCAGAGTGAGCGGGCAAGCGAGGGGAGCATGGCCGACTGCGGTCGCATCGTCGCCAACTCGGTAATTACCTCGTGTTAAGCGGAGCTGCTGTTGATGGCGTAGCACTAAACTAGCGCAAAAACTTAGGCGTATTTCTCAGGTCGTTCATTTTATGGTACTTGGGGCGCACTCGCAACATGGGGCACCCAACTCTGATTCTTGAGGGTCTGATCGATAGCTCCGCTATCCCCGCTAACTTCGCTAACGCCGCTGTCTACGATCAGTTTTTGCGCTCGACAAGGTAGCGGGCGACGCCTTTCAGGCCATCGGCGCGGCTGCCGTAGGGCTCGAGCGCGGCGAAGGCCTCGTCAATAAGCTGTGCGGCGTCGCGCAGGCTCTGCTCGATGCCGTAGACGGCCGGCCAGGTGGCCTTCTCCGTTGTCAGGTCCTTGCCCGCGGTCTTGCCCAAAGTCGCCGAGTCGGCAGTAACATCGAGCACGTCGTCGGCGATCTGGAAGGCGAGTCCGGCCTTGCGGCCGAAGCGATCGAGACGCGCAACGTCCTCGGCCGTGGCGCCCGCATAGACGCCGCCAGAGACCACGCTGACGCGGATGAGCGCGCCGGTTTTGGCGCGATGGATGGAGTCGACAAGCTCGGGCGTGGGCTTCAGGTGTTCGCTTTCGATGTCGAGTACCTGGCCGCCGATCATGCCTTCGACTGTACCGACGGCATTGGCGATGAGGCCGATGATCTGCACCGTTGCGGCGGGCGGAGAGTCGAGCCCGGCCAGCACTTCGAAGGCGCGGGTTTGCAAGGCGTCGCCGGCCAGGATGGCGATGGCTTCGCCAAAAGCCTTGTGACAGGTGGGCTTGCCGCGGCGCAGGTCGTCGTTGTCGAGCGCGGGCAGGTCGTCGTGAATCAGCGAATAGGTGTGAAGCATTTCCAAGGCCGCGCCCAGGCGGGCGATTCCTGGAGGTAATATGCCGGCAATGGTAACGCCGGCCTGCATGGCCAACACCGGCCGCAGGCGCTTGCCCCCGGCAAAGACCGAGTGGCGCATGGCGCCGTGGATCGAGGCCGGAACCGTGCTTGCGGACGGAATCAGCGACTCCAGCGCGTGGTCGGTCAACTCCGCGCCCTCTTGAATCAGCGATTTTACGTCGGCAGGCATTCTGCTCTTATGTTAGACGAGCGGGTCCGCGCCTTCGCTCAAAGAACCAGAGGGCTGCAAGCAAGAGCACACTGAGGGCGCTCACCCAGCGGCCGGCCAGAACGTCCGGCGAGCGAGTCCAATCGATGGTCAGGTCGATGGGCCCTTGCGGGACGGGCACAGCGATGAGGCCGTCATCGCGTTTGGGTAACGCCGTCAGCTGCTGTCCGTTCAAGCGGATGCGCCATGCGGGGTAGCTCAAGAGGCGCAGCACCAGGAAGCCGGAGTGAGCGATCGGGCCGTGCATCTCGCGGTGCTCGGGGTTGGTTTGGAGACCGTGGACGAATTGGAAAGTGGCCTCGCAACTGCCCTGATCGCGGCTCCATGCGGGATTGCTGTCGGGATCGTCGGGATCGGGCCTGCCCAGAACGATCGAGGGATCGCTCACTAGGCAGGCATCGGGAAGGCCGGTGGCAATGCTCGAGTCGTCGCCGCCGGGAGGCTCGTACTCGTACATGCCTTCAAACCCCTCGCCGGCCCTGTAATCGGCGAGAACCGAAGAGACCGAGTCTTCGGGATAACAGACTTGGAAGAAGTATCGGGACGCATAGGCAGTCGACGCTAGAAACGCCGCGCCGCAGACGACCAGCACGGCCGCGCGGGCGCGCCGGCCAGAAGGCCAGATGGCGGCGGCGAAGAAGATCGCCATGGGCGCTTCCACAGCCTCAAGCCAGCGCCAGGGAAACTGCAGGAAGCGCATCTCCGGAAGCAGGTACCAGAGCGGCCGCGAGACGGGAAACAGAAAGAAGAAGATCACGACCGGAATGGCGGCCGGTGGAGCCCACCAGAGGCGCGATGCCGAAGTTTTCGCGATGGGCAGCGTGCCGCGGAGCCAACCGATCGTAATGCAGATGACGGTCACGGCAATCATCGAGACGGCGATCCACGAGACCTGGCGGAGAATTTCGTCGTGCAGTGCGAGCAGCGGATTGGCATTGTGCGCGAAGAGCCAGTTGTTCTCGAAGTTGTAGCCGGGGTCCTGAGTGGCTTGCTTGATGTCGACCCAATTGCGCTCGAAAGCCGCCGGGAGCCAGTAGATGGCGGCGAGACCGAGACCGAGGACTGCCGCGACGGCGGCGCGAACGAGCGGCGCCCAGGATCTCCTGACCACAGCCCAGAGAAGCGCGACGCCGGCCATGAGATAACCGGCGATCACGCCCAGAGGAAGGTTCGAGAGCCAGGCACCGGCGAGCGCCAGGGCAAGGGGCGCGGTGGAACCATTGAAAACTGAGCGGAAAAGGGAGCACGCTGGCTCGGTAGCCGGTCCAACTTCCTTCCCCGGTCCCCAAATGCGAGGGACCGGGGGCACCCCATTTATCGGAGATTTCGCCTGATCGCGCAGGACAAACAGAATGATGAGCGGAAGCCAGAATCCGCCGGCAAATTCAGGAAATGCGGAGCGCTCGTAGGCGGTGAAGAGCGCGAATCCGGAGAAGAGCGCGGCGCATCCGGCGAGCGTAGCAGGAAGATCGTCGAGGGCTTCGCGAGCCAGGGCGCGCGTGGCCAGGCCGGTTGCAGCCAGCGTCAAAAACGTGAGCGCGATGGGCGCAAGATTCCAGGGAAGGACGAGTCCAAGCGCCGCGCCGATCATCCAGGTGAGCGGCGGATAGAAGACGAAGCGCGGTTCGCCAGCGCCGTAGTTGGGGCTGGGCGCCCAGTGCGGATAAGGAATGCCGTGACGCCATGCGTTGACGCAATCCAGCCAGGAGACAAGGTGAACGTTGAAGTCGTGGCCGCAGGAGTTGCCGCGGATGAGTTGCGGAACGATGGCGACGAAGGCGGCAAGAAGAATCATCAAAGGGCCTGCATGGTAGCGCAGGCGCGATGGGTCTTCAGGCCCTGATCCCTGATCCCTGATCCCTGTTCCCTGCATTTTCATGGCAGCAGCCGCAATGTGTGATGGGTTTGGACAGCAACCGCTGCCGGAGTGAAGGGCAGCGCAAACGTCGTTCCCCCGTACCAGTCGCTCCACTGGTCGCGGAAGTAAGGGCTGAAAGGGTTGCCGCTCTCGCCGAGCACGATGTTCTCCGTCGAGCCGTCGATATTGCTCCAGTCCATGGTAAAGCGCTGCGAAGGCCCCAGGGTGCGGCCGGCCTGCTTCACCGTGGCGCCGTCGCCGCTTTGCGGCTGGGGCCCGGTTCCAGCCACGCGGCTCAGGAAGGGTAGTAACGGCGCCAGCGGATGCTCAACATCGACAACGTGCCAGCTTCCGTAGGTCCAATGGTCCAGATTACCGGGCGCGTTGCCGTTGCGCATCCCTTTGCGCACGGCCGCGGTCAGCAGCGCGTCCCAGTTCTTGTAGCTCGTCGGAAGCCACTCGGGCTTGGCGTGCATCACGATTTCTTCAAGGGCAAAGCTCGACTCGCCCCAGTGGTAGTCGGCGGCGGTTTTTCCCAGCTTGGGATCGAGAATCATGGGCCAGAGCGCGGCACGGGCTTGAGTGACGAGAGAAGCAGCCACGGAGTCGGTGGTGAGACGGCCGTCCCAACTACGCATCAGGTCCGCGGCCCGGCGCAACTCCGGATCGCCGTTGCCGTCGGGACCAGGCGTGTGGTCGATGGCGTAGGCAAAGCGATGGCCCATCTCCTGATCGACCTCGCTGTAGATGTCGGTTTGGACGGCCAGCATGTCTGCAGGCGTGAGCTGATCGCGGCCGTCGAGCGCTTTGTAGATGCGCTCGATGCGGTAGGGATCGGCCCAGTCGTCGGTGATCGGGTAGGGCGATTTGTTCGTCGTGACGCGCGAGTTGGCCGTGGCCAGAAAGCCCGAAGGCGGATCGAAGGCGTTGGGCATCTGGTCGAAGGGAATGTACGGCTCGGGAGAGTTCGTTAGCGGAGAAGGAAGCCACTCAAGGCGTCCATTCATCACATCATGCGGCAGTGGCACATCATAGACGCTCATCTGCACCTGGCGAATTGGCACCTTGCCGATGGCGCGATAGGCGATATGACCCTGATCGTCGGCGTAAACGAGATTCTGCGTGGGCCAGCACCACTGCGTAAGCGCGGCCGAGAACTCCGTCCAGTTCGACGCGGTGTTCATTTCGTAGAGTGGCAGGGCATTGAGCGATGGATCGTAGAGGGTCCACTTGAGAGCCAGCGGCGGGTCGCCGGCGGCGAGAAGCGGATCGAGCAGCGGGCCGTGCGCGGTAGATTCAACGTCAACGACGATATCGCGGCCGCCGCGCACGTGGATCACTTCATGATCGAAGGAGAGCGGATGCCACGCGGCATCAAGCCCTTCGTAGTTGCCTTTGCCGTCGAGCTTCTCGGTGTAGAGGTCCTGCACGTCACTGTAGAGCGCGGTGAAGCCCCAGGCCACATGCTCGTTATGCCCGGCGACGATGAGCGGCAGGCCGGGCAGCGTGACACCGGCGGCGTGAAAACCGGGGGCGCGCAAATCGGCGATATACCAGGTGTCGGGCTCGCGCAGCGTCAGGTGCATATCGTTCGAGAGCAGCGGCTTGCCGCTGGCGGTGTGCGAGCCGGCGACGACCCAGTTGTTCGAGCCGAGGGCGCAACCTTCGCAGCCGTTTTGCCCTTGCAGGGCCAGCATCGAAGCCGGATCCTCCGGCGCGGCGGATGCGAATGGAGATAGGGCGCGACTGGGCGCGGTGCGGGCTTCGGTATTGTCGTCGTCCTCGTCGTCATCGTTTTTCTTTGAGGGCGCGAGCTGCGGTTGCGGGGCGCTGAGATCAACCTTGATGCCCGTTGGCGGATGGTCGCGCCAGGATCCGACGGGGTAAAGATCGGCGATGAGCTGCGGGTTGTTGAGTTTGGCCTCAACGTGGGCGCGAGAGAGCTTGGTGGTGATGCGCGAGTCGAGAGTCTCGACCATCATCAGCCCTACGCTCACCGAGTCCACCCCGGTCCAGGGCTCGGGACGGTAGCCGAGCAGACGGAATTCCGCCGGAAGCGTGTGGTTCTTTTCGCACTGCGTAATGTAGCGGTTCACGCCGCTGGCGTAGTCCTCGAGGACGGCGCGCTCGTCGATCGGCAAGCCATCGTACACGCGCTGTGCCGTCAGGCGGATCTGCAGCACGCGTTGCGTCTTGTCGTTCTTGATCATGCCCGGGCCCAGAATCTCAGCCAGGTTGCCATTTGCGGCGCGGCGGGAAGCGTCCATCTGCCAAAGGCGGTCCTGGGCGGTGACGTAGCCCTGCGCAACGAAGAGATCGTCTTGCGTCGCGGCTTCAATGTGGGGCACGCCGTGGGCGTCGCGGCGCACAATAACCGGAGCAGATAGGACCGGCGCGGAAAGGCCGGCCAGTTGCACCTCGCCATCGAGCTGGGGCAAAGCGGCTTTGGCCACGGAACGCAACCACAGAACGCCGACGCCCGCCGCGACGATAAGCAGCAGAAGCAGGCTGCCGGTGACGAGCAGAAGAATGCGCTGCCAGCGGGGTGGGCGACGGCGCTTAAGTGCGGGCTGCGGCGCGGGTTTTGTGGATGAAGACGAGTCGGACATCGGCCAGATTCAGGATACCGCTCGCAGATCGGGTGATGTTGCGTGGGTTTACGACGGCGGTTGAACAGTGTCTCAGTCCGCCGCCGCGAGCGCGGCCGGCGCACTTTGCGCGCGGGCGCTAAGCCGGCCGTAGACCAAGACCAAAGCCAGGAGAAACAGAATCGCGCCCAGCACAAGCAAGCTGCCTTCCGGGCCGACGGCGCCGCCGCTCCACAGGGGATTGCCCGCGGGGCTGCTGGTCAGGTAGCAGCCGTGCGGGGCGAGTCCGCTGTCGGCGGCGCCATAGAAAAATGTCTCGGCCCAGTCCCAGGCGGCATGGCAGCCGATGGCCCACCAGGCCGAGCCGGTGACGCGCACACTCACGCAAAAGACGAAGCCGATGAAGGCCGCGGCAAAGATGCCGATGCCGCCTTCGTTCGGGTTGGAGATATGCACAGAGCCGAACAGGGCCGACGTAACCCACGCCGCGCACCAAAACCCACCACTGCGTGGGGCGGACTTTTGGCCACTGCGTGGGACAGCCCTTTGGTGGAGGATGAAGCATGGGGAAAGGCCGAGCAAAGCGGCGGCATAGACGCCCCGTGAGGCGCTGCCTCCGACGAAGATTGCCAGGTACGCGCAGAGCGCCGCGACAATGCCCAGCGCCCACCAAAAATTGATGCCGCGGGCGAGAGTGAAGAGCCCGTAGCAGCGGAACAAGCCTTCTTCGGAAGCCGCCCCCACGAGAAAGACACAGCCCCACAGCAATGCAAACCGGAAGATCGCTGCACCCGTGAGCGACGCGGGACCGAAGTGCAGCCAGCCACCTGCCGCGAGCGCGCCAACCAGCGCGGAGAGCGCGAGAAAGCCGGCTGCCAGGCCAAAGAAGAAATGCTGTGTCCGCCGCGGGCCGGTGAGGTTGTACGCCGGAATGCGCCGGCCTTCGATTAACCCCATGATTGCGGCTGCAATGAGCAGTGCGAGCAGGCTTCCCGCTTCGGCGAAGAACTGAGGCCCCGGCGTGAATTCATCTGGCGTGCCGACCAAATGGGCAAGGAAAATCGCAGTGTCAAACGCGGTGTTGAGAGCAACGAAGAGGATCAAAAAAACCAGCACCGACCAGCCGGCGCGCAATCCCTGGCTGCCGATAAAGATCCAGCGCAGGCCGCGATAGGGCTCCTCTGCGGCCGCGGGTTCTTGGGGTCCAGGGGCCAGAACAGGCTCGGCGCTGGTTGCGGCGGGTGTTGCCGACGGCAGGGATGGTTCTTCCTTCTCCATGAAATCTTCCTCATCGCAGGGATTCCATACGCTGCGATTGCCCCAAGGTCTCACATTTGCATTCTACGCAGGCCGCGGCGGCTTGGTTGCGGGTGCGGGCAATCACTTATGAAGGACTGTCAGCGGTTGGGAAGTTAAAAGGACTCAGGCCATTTTTGCGCGCCATGCAGGATGGCGAGAACGTGAATCGCGCCTTCCAAAACCCGATAAGCTACGATGTAGGACGTTCCAGGCACAATCGCTTCCCGTGTACCGGCGACGCGGCCCCTTCTTCCGGCATAGGGCATGCGGCAAGTTTGACGGATGGAAAGCCGGATGCGCTCGACCGTCCGCAGGGCTGCTCTGGGGTCATCGTCCGCAATGTAGTCGAAGATTTCCCGGAGCTGCTCGACCGCTGGAAGGGTCCACCGAAGTTTCACTTGTCTTGCCGCGCTTTCGCCGGCTTCTTTTTGGAGGGTTTTGCCTTGACCCAGGAGCCGATCAGATCGTCGAGATCCTCGTCGGCCATCGTTTTCCCGCTCTTTGACGCGCGCAGGCCCTCATTGATCGTAGCGACAAAACGGCGCTGCTGGTCTAACCATGACTCCACGGCTTCGTTGAGCAGGTGGCTGCGATCCCGATCCAGCGATTTGGCAATCGCGTCGAGTTCGGCGACTCTATCGGGCTCAATGCGGAAGCTGACAATGCGCGGCGAACTCATAATCCATGAGAATACGCTGTATTCTTCTGTATTACAAGTTTGATTTCCATGGGCTCCGTGCACGCAGGCACGGAGGCAGGAATAAAGCTGAATCGTTCTATCGATATCGCCGCGTGGCCTTGATGACCAAAGAGAAGACGCCCGACTCGTCGCGGGCTACGACCAGCGAAACGTGGCGGTTGATGGCTACTTCCGCTTGCAGCAACTGCTGGCTGGTGGTGTTCACATCGGTCGCGTAGGTGAGGGTGACGATGCGGCCGAACTGCTCCTGCACGGTGATGCGCGAGGTGGAGTTGCCGAAGGCGCCGAGATAGTTGGGATCGACTTTCACGGAACTGGCGCCGAAGAGCTTCTGCACGCGGTTGCTGACGCTGGCGTTGAGGGCTCCGCCGAGCAGCGCGTCGGTAGGGTTGGCGAGGGACTGCTCCTGCTGCTGCGTGTAAAGGCGCTGCTGGCTGGCGGTGTGACCGAGGGCCAGCAGCGAAACCACATCGGCCTCGGGCAACGGAGGATCGCTGCGGTAGCTGACGGCGAGTTTTTGCGGCGATCCGTGCAGGCCGAGGGAGATGTCGTAGTCCTCAACGTGCGCCGTGGCGCTGAGGTCGATGATGGGCTCGATGCGCACCGGATTGGTAAAGGTGACGTCGCCGCGTTCCAGGTCGTAGCGGGTTCCGGCGATCAGGGCGCTGCCTTCGGTAATGGAGACGCGGCCCAGAAGCGACGGCGAAGCCAGGGTGCCGCGCAGGTGCATGTCCACGTTGCCTGCCAGCTTGGCGAAGGCGTTCTGGAAGCTCAACTGCGGCGAGGAGACGATGTGCACGTCGAGGCGCACGTGATTCGATGGAGCATCGGGCGGCGCCACGGTCTGCGCCGAAATGCTGGCCTGCGTGGCGAGGGTCGCGAGATCGAGATCGGGACTGACGGAAAAACGCGTGATGAGGACGTTGCCGCTGAGGAGCAGATTGTCCTGAGCGCCCTGCAGGTGGAACGTCGCGTCGGCGAGAGAGCTGACGCCCTCGGGGTAGCGTATGTGCACTTGTTTGCCGGTGACCGACAGGTCGGCATAAATGCCGTGCTGGTAAGCCAAGTAACCGTCCACACTCAGCAGGCCGCCGCCGCTCATCGCAGTCAGGTTTTTCACTTCCAGCCGGTCCTGGCTGAAGACGAGCGTGCCGTGCAATTGGCTCAGGCCGTTGGGCAGATCTTCGAGCGAGAGCGCTGCGTTGTCAAAATCGATGCGGCCCTGCAGGTTGGGATGCTGGAGGGGTCCGTGCGCTTCCACTTGAAAGGTCGTCGAGCCGCTGGCAGTCAAATCGGAGTCGAGGGTCTCTGCCAGTTTCAGGTTGATGGCGCCGCTGGCGGCGAGATCGAGTTGCCGGGACCCCTCAAGCGACAAGGCTCCCTGCATGTGCAGGTCGGTATCTTCGCCGGTGACGTGCAGCGGATCGAGAGCGATGCGTCCGTTGGCGAGCGTGGCATGTAGGCCCCCCTCGCCCTTGAGCTGGACGCCGGAAACGGTGAATGCCAATTGGCGCAGTTGGGCTTGACCTTGAAGCTCGCCAGGATGCGCGAGCGGCCCGTCGATAGAAACCGTACCGGCCAGCGCCGACTCGCCGCTGAATGCGTCCATGTGCGCCATGCGGAGCACAGTGCCGAGATTGAACTGGGAGAATTCGAGCTGGGCGCGCGTTCGATAGTCGCCGCGGAGCTCGGTCTCGCCGTGCAGGGTGAGCGATGCCTGCTCCAATTGCGTGGTGGCGTTGTATTCGAGCAGTGGTCCCGCGGAATGTGCGAAGGTCTGGAGGGTTCCGAATCGCTGCCCGCTGAAGGTGAGCGCGGTGAGCGTTGCATGGCCATCGAGGTTCGGGTTGTTCAATGTGCCCGATCCGGCAACCACAAACGCGAGCTTGCCGGTGGCGTCGAGAGCGCGGCTGCGGACGATGCCGAGGCGGGCAATGTCGATACTTTCGGCGCGAGCGTCAACCTGGAAGCGCTGGCTTTTGAAGTCATAACTTCCTGACGCTGAGAGGTTGCCGCCCGCCGTGTTGAGCGTGGCCGACGACAGTTTGAGTACCTGGCCGGCAAACGCGCCCTGGACGTGAAGACCCGTGATCGGCTCGCCATAGAGGTTGCCTCGCTCCATTTCGGCGGAACCTGAAGCGGACAGCGCACGGAGTGGGCCGTCGGCCTCGATGTGCGCGTTCAATGCGCCGGCGAGCGGAAGGCTCGTGGACCCCGCTGCAGTGAGGAACGGCTGCACATCGGCAACTTCGAGATTGGTGGCGTCGAAGCGTGCGTGAAGCACGGTGTTCAAATCGAAATCCGGCTGGCGGCCAGGCGAGGCGTCGAGTGTGCCGCTGAGAACGATCCGCGAGTTACCGCGCAGCAGCTGCGCGTGCTGGATGGCGATCTGCGATGGAGAGTAACTGCCCGCGGCCGAAACGGAATCGAAGCGCAGAATCTGCTGGGAGCCGGAGCCGCCGGCAGCGGGCGGCATTTCCACGGCAAGCTGCGTGGCCTCGATGGCGCCCGCAATGTGCGGCCGGGCGAGCGAGCCGGTCCAGGCGCCATGAAAATCGGCCTGGCCCGCCAAAGACACCGGCAGCGCCGCGGCGCCGGCTTTGCCGTTGCGCTTCACGCCGAGGCTGCGCAGCGCGGTATCGAATTCGCCGAGATTGTGCGAGTGGAGATCGACCGTGAGCGACGTAGGACTTGCGATGGGATAAGCGCCTACCACTCCATGCGCTTCGAGGTCGCTCGCGGGCAGGTGAAGCTCGATTTTGCGCACCTCCACGGAGCCGTTGCGCTGCGCATAGACGGCGTCGATCGCGCCGCTTGTGGGCGCTTCGCCGGCCGGCGTCTGCCCGGAGGGGCTCAAGCCAAGCTGCGCATCGACCGAGACGGTGCGGCCGTCGCCATGCGCCCACACGGCGACTGCGGGACCATTCACGCGCGCGTCGAGACCCAGGCGACGGTACGCGGGCGGGCAGACCATATCGAGCACTGTATCGAGCGCAACATCCTTGAAATTGGCGGTCACTTTGCCGTTGACGGGAATGATCCAGTCTGGCGCCCGGACAAGAACGTTGCGATTGTCCGCAGGGGCTTCAGCTTCAATGGCCGCCTGCTCGTGAGCCAAGGGAGCCATAGGCAGCCAGGGCTCGAGCGCAACCGCCCCATCGATTTGGCCGCCCTGGCGCAGGCGCGCGACAATTTGTGTGATGAGCAACTGCTTTTGATCGGCGTGAACGCGGGTGTCGAGGGTGATGCCCGTAGCGGTGACGCCCTCGCCGATGTACGATCCGTCGTCGATGTGAACGCTGGCGTCGATCTGGAACTGGGCTTCCTCGCCGGAAGCGTTGAGATCCAGGCGAGCCAGGCCTTCGGGCGCATCGCCGTAGCCGGTGATGGGATCGACGAGCCGCATATCGAGATCGCCGGCGAGGCGCGCGTGCCAGCGGGGATGCGTGAAGTCTGTAACATCTGCGGTAACATCGAGGGCGTGCGTCTTGCCGCCCGGCCTCTCCGCCGTGATCCGCAGCGAGCGCACCAACAGCCGCGCGTGTTCGAGGTCGAGCGTGGCCTGCATTGCACCGTGCACATCGAGGTCCTTGCGCGGAACCGTGCGGGCCAGGTTGAGATCGGTGACTCCGGCCTCAATGCGATAGGACGCGGGCGTATGGAACGTCGCAGGAACGTAGCGCATGACGAGCGACGCATCGTTGGCCGCGAAATCGAGCGGCAGGTAACGGTCCTGGTAGTCGAAGCTCGCGGCGCGGCCGTCGTAGTGGAAGCTGCCCTGCTCGACCGCAATGTGTCCGGCATGGATCTCGAACAGGGTGTCGATTGCGGGCTTCGACGAAGTTTGCGGCCGGCGCGGATGCGGCTGATTCGTCGATCCGTCGGGATAGACGATCAAGTGCAAGCTGGGCCGGTCGATCTCCAGGCTGCGCAGCCGGACAATGGGACTGAAAAGATTGCTGAGGCTCAGAACCACGCGCAGGCGCTCGATCTTTGCGTAGGGCGCTTCGCCGGGATCTTCGAGGCCGTGAATCGTCAGCCCGTCGGCTTCAGCCTGGAAATGCAGCAGGCGCCAGTGGAAAAATGCGATCTCAACCCGGCCGCCGGTGAGTTCTTCAATCGACACAATCAGACGCTTGCGCACTGCGTTTTCAAATGCGGCGGAGCTGGCGGCAAGATAGAGGCCGACGGCCAAAAGCGCCAGAAGAACGGCCGTGCCCGTCACCGCCAGCGGAAGATGAAGCAGAAAGAAGCGGCGCAGACGGCTGCGCAGGCCGCGCCGCGGCTTCTCGGGCTCGGCAGGTTCTTTGTTGGCGATGTTGTTGCGTTCGCTCATTGGCTGCCACTTTCCCGAGCATTCGAGCTTGACGGGGTCTCGGTCGCCGGCGCGGTTTGGGGCGCAAGTTCCGAATCCAGCAACTCGACATCGCCCTGCTGGCGCAAATTCGTGAGCCAGTTATCGAACAACAAATCGACCTGCTGCTGGAGCAGGATCTCCTGAATGCGCGGCGCCACCTGGTCCAGCGGCGGAACGGTCTCGCCGGGCGTGTACTCGGGCAGCAGCGTGTCGCGGTAGTAGGTTTCGATCTGCGGTTGCGAGATTTGAATGCCTTGCCGGAAGCGCTGTTCAATGAAGCGCAGAATCTCCAGCCGGTAGCGGAGATAGGCCTCGACGCGCTCCGCCGTGAGCCCATGCGCTCGGAGAAACGCCTTCCAACCGGCGTCGGAAGCGCAGTCCTGGCGCGCGCAAACCGGCAGTTCCGTGCGGATCTCGTGGAGCCGGGCGTTTACCTCTTCTGGCGAGGGCTCGATGGCCGGCATATCTTCCTGGCGAACCTGCTGCTCGATCAAAGTCCGGCTGATAATCTGATCGAGTGCATGTTGCCTGGTGAGTTCATGCTGGGGCGCGTTGTTCGTATCGAGAATGGAGAGGCGGATCTCGTCGTCGAGATCGCTGGCCAGGATTACGTGCTTGTTCACGACGGCGACGGCGCGGTCGAGGACGACGGGCGAGGCAGATGAATTCGCCTGGGCACAACAGGGAGCTGCGGCGACTGCCGCAAGCAAGGCCGCAAACAGCCACACCCGTACGCCGCGTGGAAACTCAATCCGAATTGGCGCGTGTTTGCTCATCAGAAGGCCTGCCCCAGACTGAAAAAGAAATTGATGTGCGGCGCCTGACCGAGGTACGGTCTCGTAGCAAATCCGGGAATCAGGCTCCCGGGAGCAGTGGGAATCGAGTAGTTGATATTCACCGGGTAGATGGGCGGATTCAGGTTATAGCTGAAATCGAAGCGGATGGGTCCGACAGGTGTGTGGTAGCGCAAGCCCGCGCCCAGAGCGTGCGAGAAGTCGTTGAAACTGCACGGGCCCTGTTGGCCGGTCGACGTGATGGGGTCGGCGCCGCTCGGTGCATAGCCCGTGGGGTATTGCGACGTATCTTTCACCACTGCATTTCTGCACGCCGCACTGTAGGGCTGGTGCACGCGCAGAATGCTGGCCCATGCGTCGCCGGCGTTGGTAAACACGTTGCCCATGTCGTGAAAGATGACGAAGCTCAAGGTGTTGCCGACCCAGGGCAGGGTGGGGGGCGGCAGGCGCAACTCCGTGCTGTTGATCAGCGATCCCGCGCCGCCGATTTGATAGCCGGTCTCGGGATCGCGCGGTCCGGCGGCGTTCTGCGAGAAACCGCGCAGCGAGACTGGACCGCCGGCATAAAGCCGCTCGGGCAACGGAATCAACTCGCTCGAACCGTTGCCGAAGGCGCGAATCTGCCCGTAGCGCGTGTTGCGCGCCACCACGAAGCGATTCTTGTCGAAGCTATAGTAGCTGGAATTCGAAGTGTCGATGCGGTTGAACTCCGCCTGCGCGCCGAAGAGCCGGTCGGAGAGGAACTCCTGAAAGCTGGTATAGGTGCCGCGGTGCGCGTCCAGGGGCACGTCGCGCGTGTCGCGCAGCCAGGTGAATGCGGGCCCGCCCACGCGCGTCGCCGTCGAAAGAGCGGAAATCTCGCCGGGATAGACCTGCAGGCTGCTGGCATCCACCTTCACTCTGCGGAAGTCGAACTCGTAGATGAAGGTGTTGGCGCGGGAGATCCACCTGCCGGGATGGTTGAAGTTTTCCGTCCCCCGGAATGCGCCTTCCAGACGCGACGCGACGTAGGTCGAAACATCCTCGCTGTTGGCGTATCCCCCGGAAAACGTGAAACCCAGGTTCCGGTTGCCTTCGATGTGCGGCACCTGGTACTGAATCCCGATGCTCTGCTCGAGCAGGCCGTAAGTGCCGCGCAGCGAGACCGACTGCTCCCGGCCGAAGAGATCGTTGCGCGAGATGCCGGCCAGCACGCGCGGGCTGACACCTGTCTTTCCGTTGGGGTTGCAGGCAACTCCGGCTGCGAAGGCGCCCGAGCAGTTATTCTGCGGCTTCCCGGTCTGGGCTTCGAAGCCGAAGCCGTAGCTCAACGTCCAGCGCCGCGCCTCAGTGGCCTGGAGCAGCACGGTTTTTTGGGGCGCGTCGCCCGTGGGATTGACGACCGCGATGTTCACTTCATTGAAAAGCCCGAATCCATAGAGGTTGCTCTGCGTGGCAGCAAGCGCATCTTGATTGAGCGGATCGCCGGCATGCACGGTGATGGCCCGCGTCACGGTTTGCGGACGCGTGTATTCGAGGCCAGTCAACAGCACGTTGCGGACAAAGGTCTGCGGTCCTTCATCGATATGGAAGGCCACGTCCACTTTGCCGGGATCGGCGGGCTCGGGCTGCTGCGCAAGTTTCACGTCCACCTGCTCAAAGCCGCGGCTCAGATACTCCGTGACCAGTGCATCGTGGTCGCCGGCCAGGTTGCGCGGCGAAAGCGGCTGGCCCGGCGTAGTGTTCAGCAACACGGTCAACGCGGCCGCAGAAATGTGGTCGTTGCCCTCCAACTGCAGGGTTCCAACCTGAAGTTGCCGGCCCTCCGCGATGCGATAGACAACCTTGAGCGGAGCCGTATGCGCGCCGGTCGTTTTCGGCGCCGCGACGGCGCTGTCTTGCGCGTCGGCCAATGGTTGATCGGCCGCGGTCTCGGGAGTGCTGGTTTCCGGCGAGACTTTGACTTGAGAAAAGCCGTTGTTGCGATACACATTCTCGAGCGCCGAGACGTCGGCCGAGACCAGCGCCTGGCTGTAGAGGCCGTGACGGTCGAGAACGTCTGCGGGGTGAACGCTGAGCAAGTCCATGAGCGTGGCCGTCGAGAAGTAGTGGTTTCCCGCTATGGAAACCTGCTCCACGCGGCGCCGGGGTCCCAACTGCACGGTATAAAGAATCGTCACTTCGCCGCTGCCCGCGGATTGCCGCTCGTGAGCGACGCGCGCATCGAAGTAGCCCAGGCTCTGGTAGTAATCGCGCAAGCGGCGATTGCCTTCGGTGAGCAGGTCCTCGTCGACGCTGCCTTCCAGATAGATAGGAATGATGTGTTTGACGCGCTCGGGATTGATGCTGGCGCCGTGCACTTCGACGCGCACCACCGGCCCGCGATTGGCCGTGAAGCGATAATCGACCACCTTCGCGGCGCGATCGTACGCGGCCGATTCGAGCTTCACCTCAGCTTCGAGGCGGCCCTGCTTCTGGTAGGCGCGCAACACGCCATCGAGTGCGCGATTCACCGTGTCGTGATCGACGTGCGCAATCTTCCACAATCGGGCGTGGACGCGGAACTCCTCCACGGTCACGCCGGAGTCGCCCGTGACCGTTACCTTGCCGACCTTCGCGCGCGGCCCCGAAACCACGTGAAACGAGATGTCCGCGAGCTGTTGTCCGAGCCGCGGGGTGACCGTCTGCGCGATGACCGGCTCGTAATAGCCGTTCTGCTCGAGGGTGGCGCGCATCTGCTCGACAGCACGCATCGTACCCGCCTGGGTCAGGCGGGTTCCGGCCTCGAGCTGGCTCGAGCGTTCGAGTTGCATGTTCATGGTGGCGCCGGCGGCGCCTTCCACGCTTACGGTTCCGATGAACGTGCGCGGCGTGCCGGCAAAAGTGAGCGCCACGCCGTCGCCCATGCGCGCGGCGCGCGCTTCAATGGTGTCGTAAAGGCCGGTCGCGTACAGCTGGCGCAAACTGCGTTTCAGGTTCTCCTCGGTCAGCGGCGCCCCTTGGGCCACGGGCAATTGGCCGGCAAGCGGCTGCAGCCGATCGGCGGGAACACCCTGGAACTCAATGCTCCGCACGGGCAGACCCTCCCACGGCAGAACGGAGTTGGGCGATGGAGCGGGGTTGTTCGAGGGCCCGGAAGCCGCCGCGCCCGGTGGGCTGCCGGCAACAGAAGAAGGCCCGAAAGATGCCGGTTCGGCTTGCGATTCCTGGCACAAACCCTCGCGCGCTCCACTTGCAACCAGAAGCCCGCATGCGAGCAATGCTCCGGCACACGCCAGTCGATGCACCGGACTTTGCTGCTTGATAACAGTTGGACGGAGGAGAGTGGGACGAAGCCTGGATCGGGGAGCCTTGGCGCCACGTCTTTCTGCCGGCTTTGTCCGCAAGGCCATATATTCAACAAGTGCGGGGCAACCGAATGCCAAATCAGGGCAACAGCAATTCCCAAAACGCCGTAAAGTGGCTCACCACGCGAAATTGCAGGGTATCGGCCGCGGTCGATCTTTGCCCATCAGCCAAATCCGGACGCTTCCCTTTATACTAACGAGGAAAGAAGCCTGGGCCAAACCGGAGAGGCGATTCCAGGCAAGTAGGCCGCCATATCGCCAGAACAGCGATCCCATTCCGGGACCCGGGCTCCGCTGGCGAGGTCGGATTCTACCTGCCCCACTCATTCCGGAAGTGTGAATGGGCTTGCGGGAAACTCCGGTTGCTGAAACGTCAGCCCCCCAAAGCCGTGCCAGAATGAGGGACGCGGCTTCGAGCGCAACAATCTCCAGCATCGCGATCGTGCATCGAACCCGGTTGCGAACATCCCCAAGGAAGCTCATGGCCGATGCCCACACTCCAGCGCAAGCACCTCACCGCACCCGTGCCGACGGTGGCGCGGAGGCGGCGCAGGTCGCAGCAACCGGTAAGTCCGGGGCGTTGCCGGCCGCCGCGGCTCCCAATGCAGCGGACGCCGAGGTGCTGGCTCGCGCCCAGGCCGGCGATCACCAGGCCTTTGCCGAGCTTTACAACCTGCACAAGCGTCGCATTTACTCGCTTTGCCTGCGCATGGTCGGCAACGTGGCTGAGGCTGAGGATTTGACGCAGGAGGCATTCCTGCAGTTGCATCGCAAGATCGCCACCTTCCGCGGCGATTCGGCCTTTTCCACCTGGCTGCACCGTCTGACCATCAATGTGGTCCTCATGCAACTGCGCAAGAAAGGGCTGTCGCTGATCTCTCTCGACGAAGCCACGGAGCCGAACCCGGAGGACGGTCCCAGCCGCAGCTTCGGCGCGCCCGATCTCGCGCTCACGGGCGCCATCGACCGCCTGGCCCTGGAACGGGCAATCGCCGATCTCCCGGCCGGCTATCGCCTCATCTTTATCCTTCACGACGTGGAGGGTTTTGAGCATAATGAGATTGCAACGATGCTCGACTGTTCGATTGGCAACAGCAAGTCGCAATTGCACAAGGCGCGTCTAAGATTGCGCGACGCCCTGCGCGCACAGACCCGCCAGGAGGCGCGGCCATGAACGGCGACCCCGGCAAAATGAGCTGCGTCGACTTCCAGGCGCAACTGCCTGACCTGATCGCGTCAGGCGAAGACGCCGCCGCGCATCCCCACGTGCAGGGCTGTGCGCGTTGCAGCGCCCTCTTGGCCGATTTAAGGACCATTGCCGAAGCGGCGCGCCAACTGTTTCCCAGTGTGGAACCGCCGGACGAGGTTTGGGAGCAAATCGAGTCGGCCATCAAGCGGGAAGACGAGGCGGCATCGAATGCGGAATGAGGCTTGGCGCGACGACTGCGCGCTCGCCGGTTTTGATCCCGGACCCGGACGATCACTGTTCGAAGGCCTCCGCCGGGATGCGACCGCCCCTGCTCCTCACCTTCCCGGGTTTTCAGCCGATAGACCCGTGGGATGGTCATGGTGAGCCGGAGCCGGCTAAGCCCAACCATTTCACGGAGGAACTGCCGGTTGCGTTTGAACGGCAGATCGACCATTTCGTGATAGCCAGTGAACGCGATCTGGAACCGCGGCAGGTGCAGAAACGTAGCCTGAGGTTACATCAAGCGAAGGAGAAGCGCCGGAAGGAACAGAACTTGCAACTTTTCCCTTTCTGTACAATCTAATGGTAGAAAAGTTGATACGGGGACACTCAATGCCAAATCCGCCAGCCTTACTCTCTCGCGAACCCTCGGTCAAGAGCGCACCGGCAACGCGCCTGATTCCAGTTTTGCCGGTTCGCGATACGGTTCTATTTCCTCACGCGGTCCTGCCGTTGACGGTAGGCCGCGAAAGCTCCATCCAGTTGATTGAATCGATGGGCGAAGAGCGGTCGATTGTGGTCGCGGCGCAGCTCGATGCGCGCCTGGACGCGCCCAAGCCCTCGGACCTGCACGGGGTGGGCACCCTGGCCACCGTGCACAAGATTGTGCGCATGCCCAACCAGAGCCGTTTTGTCTTTACGGAGGGCGTGAACCGGGTGCGGCTGGTGCGTTTTGTTCAATCCGAGCCGTTTATGGTGGCCGAGGTGGAGACGGTGGAGGATGTGTCGCCGGCCGGCTCGCCGGAGTTCGAGGCCCTGGTGCGCAACGTGGTCGGCCAGTTCCAGCAGATTGTGGCGGAGTCGCCGACGCTCTCCGATGAACTGCGGACCATCGCGGCGAACATCGAAGAGCCTACCCGGCTGGTCGACTTTGTGGCCTCTTCTCTGCCCTTTCTGACCACGGACGACAAGCAGCAGTTGCTGGAGACGGTGAGCGTGGCGGAGCGGCTGGAGCAACTGAACAAACTGCTGGCCAAGGAGATCGAGGTGCAGCAGTTGC
>PLSB01000268.1 GCA_003165005.1 Acidobacteriaceae bacterium
GGCAAATTTTGGAGCGCGACTGTACAGTGACTGTACAGTCTGACCCAAATTTCTTCGTCTGAATCTCTAAGTCGATGATATTAAGTAACTTAGAGTTGGTGGAGGCGGCGGGAGTCGAACCCGCGTCCGAAATCGTTGTCAGCCGGGAGAGTCCATGCTGTGTCCGATTCGATTGATTTCGCTCCGCGGCGCTTAAGAACGGACAAGATGCGCCGGAAGCTAGTCCGATGATCTTGTGGCTAGAACACGGACCGAGCCCTAACCACCAGCCTGCTGTGCGACGCCCGCTCGCGGCCCACAGGCAAAGCCGCGGAGGACGGCTGCTTATTTAATTAAGCAGCAAGTGCCAGTTCTTGGTTGGCAACTTTAGTTTTGCAGGCTGATACGAGCGCCCACACCCCGACATGTCTCCCATGCCGCAATCGATCCCGTCGAAACCGTGACGCCCCCATCTAGCACGGCGCTCTTCATTGGATGCAGAAGGAGCGCCTGTGGGTGCGAGCCCGGGCCGAATGGCTCGTGCTGCATAGGTCTATTCTACGCCGAATCGAGGACTCGCGAGCGCGGGGCGAAGCACAGCATCTCCCCGCTTGGATTTAAGATAGCTCCATGCGCATCGGGATCACGTGTTATCCCACTTACGGGGGCTCCGGCGTCGTGGCTACGGAGCTGGGCATTGAGCTGGCCGCGCTGGGCCACGAAATCCACTTCATCTCCTACTCGCAGCCCTTCCGGCTGAACGGCCGCGACGACGGCATCTTCTATCACGAGGTGCCTGTCTCCAGCTACCCGCTCTTCGAGTTTCCGCCGTACGATCTGGCGCTGGCCTCGCGCATGGCCGAAGTGGCCGAGTTCTACGCGCTCGACCTGCTGCACGTGCACTACGCGATTCCGCACTCGGTATCGGCGCTGCTGGCGCGGCAGATGCTGGCCGCGCGCGGCCGCCGTCTGCCTTTTGTGACCACCCTGCACGGCACCGACATCACGCTGGTCGGACTCGACCGCAGCTATCTTCCGATTACGCGTTACGCCATCCAGGAGAGCGACGGCGTGACCGCCATCTCCAACTACCTGCGCGAAAAGACCTTCGCCGACTTCAACGTCACGCGGCCGATTGAAACCATCACCAACTTCGTGAATTGCGATGTGTATATGCCGCTCAAGGACGAAGCGCAGAAAGAGAAAGAGTGCGTGCGCCGGCATTTTGCGGCTCCTGACGAGCCGATCCTGATGCATCTTTCGAACTTCCGGCCGGTGAAGCGTGTGAGCGATGCTGTGAAGGTGTTTGCGCTTGTGGCGCGAGAGCTTCCCGCGCAGCTGGTGCTGGTGGGCGACGGGCCGGACCGCTCTTCCGCAGAATGGCTTGCCCACGATCTCGGAATTCATAGCCGCGTGCACTTCCTGGGCAAACAGGATCGCGTGAACGAGCTGCTGGCGCTGGCCGATCTGTTTTTGATGCCGAGCGAGATGGAGTCCTTCGGCCTGGCCGCGCTTGAAGCCATGGCCTGCAAGGTTCCTTCGATCGCCACGCGCGTGGGTGGAGTTCCGGAACTGATCGACGACGGCGTGACGGGACTGCTCTTTCCGGTGGGCGAAGTGGAGGCGATGGCCGCCGGCGCACTCGGCCTGTTGAACGATCCGGCGCGGCTTAACGCCATGCGTGAATCCGCGCGCAAGACGGCGCAAAAGCGCTTCTGCGCGAACCTGGTGGTTCCGCGGTACGTGCGGTTTTACGAGCAGGTGCTGGGAGGGCAAGGAAAGCATACGAGCGGCTAGCGCTTTGGCCGCGCGAATTCGTAATCGCTCCCAGGTCGGTGCGGGTCTGGAGACCCGCACTACAGCCGGTCAGGAGACCGGCGGTACAATACGGCCGTTCCAAATTCACTCGGTCAGAGACCTGGACCCCACCCGCTGCAAACTTTAACGAAAAGAGCTCTTGCCAACCACGGCGTGGCTTGGCATATTCTGCTTGCACTGGAGGCCGTTCCCTATGATCCCGCTCCGACGCTATTTCCCTGTATTTGCCGCGGCTGCCGCAGCTGCTGCGTCCACTCTGGTTTTCGCGCAGCAGGAATTTCCGCCGCCGCAGGGCAAGGGCCCCGTGGTCGTGGTGGCCAGCGGCCTCTCCGGCATGTCGAGTTACACCACTGTGACGCGCGATATTGCCGCGCTCGGCTACGACGCGGTGCTCTTTGACGGCTCCGCCATGGAGCACACGCAGGGCCAGGCGGTGCATGCGGCAATTCAACAGGCGCAGCAGATGCCGCACGCCTTGCCCGGCAAGGTGGTGCTCGTGGGCTTCTCCGCCGGCGGAGGCGAAGCGATGTACTACGCATCGCAATGGCCGGACCTTGTGGCGGGCATCATCGTGTGGTTCCCGGCAAATTCATTCATCAAAAACGTGCCCGGTTTTGCCGATCGGCTCCAGGCGCCTGTGCTGATGTTTGCCGGGGAAAAGGACCACTACCGCGACAACTGCTGCACGGCAAACGGTGCGCGCAATCTTGCTGCCGCCGCCAAGGCCGCAGGCAAGCCCTTCGAGCTCTTTACCTACGACAAGGCCGAGCACGACTTTGTGAGGGGCGGCGCGCACTATAACGCCGCAGCCGACACAGATGCGTTCCAGAAGACGTCGGACAAACTGAAGCAGTGGTTGCCGGTGCAGTAAGGCGGGTGCGCAGGTTTCAGGTTTCAGGTTTCAGGTTTCAGGTGTCAGGTGTCGGTTCCCGGTTCACAGTGGCCAGCAGGTGTCAGCGCTTTCCGCTCCCTGTTCCCTGATCCCTGTTCCCTGATCCCTCACCCCTGACCCCTGACCCCTGCTTTAAAGCGTCCGCTTGAACAGCGGCGTGGCGATCAGCAGCGTGGCGATGCCGAAGACCGTGAGGAACAAAAGGTCACCCTTGATGGCGACCCAGCCGCCGTCTTTGAGCAGTACCGCCTTGAAGCCGTGAATCACGTAGGTGAAGGGATCCACGACCGACAAAGCCTGCATCCACTTGGGGAACGACGCTATGGGATACATGGCGCCCGAGGGATATAACAGGAGGACATTGAGCACGCCGAACATGGCGCGGGGAACCAGCGGATCGTCTACCCGCACCATGAGCAGGAACATCATGCCGTTGAAGGCGATCGAGCCCGCGATAATCAGGCACAACATCTGCATCATGATGATGGGGTGAAAGACAATGCCCAGGCCTGCGACGAGTGAGCCGATGACCGTTAGGCAGACGCCGCTTAGCACCGCCTTGATGGCTCCGGCGATGTTGAGGCCGAAGACGAGTTCGAATTTGGTGATCGGCGTGACCAGGTAGCCCTCGT
>PLSB01000036.1 GCA_003165005.1 Acidobacteriaceae bacterium
CCGTGACCGTGGAGCCGACCGTCGTCTCAACGCGGTGGTTCAGCGTGTCGTAAAGGATCTGATAATCAGCGCGGTGGAACAATATAGCGTGCAAGGGAACCGAAACGGATGAGTAGTGCTCTCCGTTAACCTAGAAGATGGGCACGTTGAGGAGTTGCAGATGACCGTCATCCGGCAGGAAGATTTTATCGCTAGCGTTGCGGGCGCGTTGCAGTACATCAGCTACTACCACCCGGTGGATTACATTCGCTCGCTGGCCCAGGCCTACGAGCGCGAGCAGTCGCCGGCGGCGCGCGACGCCATGGCGCAGATTCTCGTCAACAGCCGCATGTGCGCCGAGGGCCATCGCCCCATCTGCCAGGACACAGGCATCGTGAACGTCTTTGTGAAGCTGGGCATGGACGTGCATTTCGAACCCGGCCCCGGCGACGAACCGAAGGATCTGCAGGAGATGGTCGACGAGGGGGTGCGCCGCGCCTGGCTCGACCCGGAGAACAAGCTGCGCGCCTCGGTGCTGGCCGATCCCGCGGGCGCGCGCACCAACACCCGCGACAACACGCCGGCCGTGGTCACGGTCGATCTGGTGCTCGGCAACACAGTTGAAATTACGGTCGCGGCCAAGGGCGGAGGCTCGGAAGCCAAGTCGAAGTTCGTCATGCTCAATCCCTCGGACTCGGTCGTGGACTGGGTGCTCAAAACCGTGCCCACCATGGGTGCGGGCTGGTGCCCGCCGGGCATCCTGGGCATCGGCATCGGCGGCACGGCGGAAAAAGCTATGCTCCTGGCCAAGCAATCGCTGATGGACCCGATCGACATTCAGGACCTCAAGGCGCGTGGCGCAAAGTCCCGCGCCGAGGAGCTGCGCGTGGAGCTTTACGACAAGGTAAATCGCCTCGGCATCGGCGCGCAGGGGCTGGGCGGGCTGACCACGGTCGTCGACGTGAAGGTGCTCGACTACCCCACGCACGCGGCCAACCTGCCCGTGGCCATGATCCCCAACTGCGCCGCCATGCGCCACGCGCACTTTGTGCTCGACGGCTCGGGGCCGGTCTTTCTCGATCCCCCGTCGCTCGAAGATTGGCCGAAGCTCGACTACGACGTGAGCGGCGCGCGGCGCGTGAACCTCGACACCGTGACGCGCGACGAAGTTTCTTCCTGGAAGCCGGGCGAGGTGCTGCTGCTGAGCGGCAAGCTGCTCACCGGCCGCGACGCCGCGCATATGCGGCTGACCAAAATGCTCGACCGCGGCGAAAAGCTGCCCGTCGATTTCCGCAACCGCTTTATCTATTACGTAGGACCCGTGGATCCAGTACGCAACGAAGTGGTCGGCCCCGCGGGCCCCACCACGGCCACGCGCATGGACAAGTTCACGCGGCAGATGCTCAAAGAAACCGGCCTGCTGGGGATGGTCGGCAAAGCCGAGCGCGGCCCCGAGGCCATCGACGCCATTCGCGAGTACGGCGCGGCGTATCTGATGGCCGTAGGCGGCGCGGCCTATCTGGTCTCGAAGGCCATTCGCAGTTCGCGCCTTGTGGCGTTCGAGGATCTCGGCATGGAAGCCGTTTACGAATTTGACGTCCGCGATATGCCGGTCACGGTGGGCGTAGACGCCAAGGGCACAAGCGTGCACCAGACCGGCCCCGCCGAGTGGCAGCAGCGGATTGCGGGGATTCCGATTCTTCAGTGAAGCAGTGGACAGTGGTCAGTGGTCGGTGATCAGTGAGCAGAGAATAGAGATCAGAGAACAGAGAACAGGGAGTAGCCAAGAGGGAGTAGGCATGCTGGCCCAGCGACATTACTTCGTTTTCGCAATCCTGATGCTTGTCGCTGGCGGATTGGGTGCGCAGCAATCGGGCTGGCAGCCTTCACCGGGGCATACGCAGACTTCCATCTGGCCGGGGACGGCGCCTGATGCGCAGCCGGTGAGCGGGCCGGAACTGTCAACGACCGATTCCAAGGAACTCATTGGAGGCAAGACGGTGACGGCGGTCTCCAACGTAACGCGGCCTACGATGACGGTCTACGCGCCGCAGGGAAAAAACACCGGCGCGGCGGTCGTGGTCTTTCCCGGCGGAGGTTATCAGATCCTGGCCATCGATCTTGAAGGCACGGAGGTCTGCGATTGGCTGACGCAGAAGGGGATCACCTGCGTGCTGTTGAAGTACCGCGTCACCGGCGTGGGGCCCTATCCCAAGTCGGGTCCGTATCCGGAGTCTCCCATGGCGCTCGAAGACGCGCAGAGAGCGTTGGGCCTGGTGCGCTTTCATGCCGCCGAGTGGAGCATCGATCCCAGCAAGATCGGCGTGCTGGGGTTTTCCGCGGGCGGGCATCTGGTGGTTGCGGCGAGTGTGCACTTTGACAGGCGCCTGTATGCGCGCGTCGACGCGGCCGATGACGTGAGCTGCCGCCCGGACTTCGCAGTGGCTGTCTATCCCGGCCACCTGTCGTACTCCGCGGCCGAGTGGGATGCCGCCCAAGGTGCGAAGAAGTACGCGCTTCCGCCTCCGGAGATCGCGTCGCTTGCCGATCCCGACCTCGAACTGAATCCCGACATTCACGTCTCGAGCCAGACGCCGCCCGCATTTCTTCTCCAGGCCGAAGACGATCATATCGACAGCGTGTACGACTCGCTCTCGTACTACATTGCACTCAAAAAAGCCGGAGTTCCCGCCGAGATGCACCTGTATGCCGAGGGCAATCACGCCTTCGGGCTGCGGCGCACCCGGTTGCCCATCACCGGCTGGCCGCAACTGGTGGAGACGTGGCTGGAGACGATCGGGATGACTCCCGAGTAGTTGCGCGCACTCGGTGGTCCAGGTTTTACGGGCCGAATGCCAAGCGAGGGCCCCAGCAGGGCAATCGCATTTTGGGGAAAAGGGGAGTCATTGTTTTTGAAAGGGCACGGCTTTGGAGGCTGCGGAAAAGGTCGGGAGTCTTACGCCCGCTCAAGCGGGCTGGCACTGCGGGTTTCGCTTTCTCTCCCCAGGCTCGCGCCAGGGGCTAACGTCTCTGCGCCCGCCAAGGCGGGCTCTCTTCCGGCGAGTCGTCTCTCAGAAGCAGGCCAAAACCTGGTTTGTGGACAGATTCTCAGGATGATGGGTTGCTTCGACAGCTATTTCGCAGACACAACACCAGCGAGGTGATTCGAGCAGAATCAGGCGGGTTGTCTCCCGGTCGGGTTTTTAGGATTGCGGCACGCGACCCACACAGTGCGTGGATCGCGTGCCGATAGAGCGTCGATCAGTCTCCGGGGCTTCAGCCCCTACCGCGATTGACCGGCGATGGAACTACTCTACTTCAGCGGCTTCCGTTCCTGCGGCTTGACCGCAGTCTCGTCCACGGGCGTGGTTCCCTGGACATCGTTCGCGAAGGTCGCGCCCGCGGGCACCAGGTAGCTCTGCACCGATTGGTCGTCTGCCGTCCCGGTCGCCGTGGTAATGCGGGAGGCAGCGATGCCCTGATCCGTGACCAGATAGTCCTTGGCGTTGACGGCGCGCTGCGCGGCATCGTCCTCAACCTTGACGTGCTTGTTATGCATTGCCCGCTTCTGCTCCTTGGCCTCGGCAGCCTTTTCCTTGGCGTCGGAGTCGCCAACGATGACCAGCGCGGCGTCGGGCTGCTGTTTCAGCTCGAGAGCGATCTGGTCAAGGCGCGCTTTGGCTTCGTTATCCACGCGCGTAGGCCGTTTGGCGTCACCGCTGAAGCTGATCGAGCCCAGAGCCTGCGTCTTCGGCGTTGGCGGCGGCGGCGGCGGAGCCAGAACCGTGACATTGGCGTTGGAGCTTAACGTGTGGTTCTTGTCGTCGGCAACAGTGCACGTGATGCCAACCGCTCCCGTCGGCGCTCCAACCGCAGAGAAGGCCGCGGTCGTACCGCTGCCCGTAATGGTTCCGGCAGTCGCCGAGTAGCTGTAAGTCAGCGGGCGGTTTTGCGGGCTGACGCCCGTGGCGTTGACAGTCGCTGTTCCACCGGGCTGAACCTCCGTCGGGTTGGCCAAGCAGGAGATCGTCGGCGGCTCGAATGCCTTCACCGTGTAGTCGGCCTGGCATTCGGCCGTCTGGCCGGGCTTCAGGCCTTCCTTGCCCGGCTTGCCTTCCTTCACCTGGGCCTTGGCCGAGTAGCTGCCGGGATCCAGAGGACCCGTAGCCACCGTCGCCGTGCTTCCGCTTCCGCTCACGCCGGTGCCGCTCCAGCTGTAAAGCACTTTGGTCTTCTTATTGGGGTCGATCGATCCGGCGGTTGCAGTCACGGTGAGAGGATCCCCGGGAAAGATCGCGGGGGCACTGGCGTTGCACGACAGTGTAATTGGCGGAGGCTTTTTGCAGCCCATCGGTAAAAGAACCAGACTGAACAGTGGAACCATGTAAACGCATTGCAGAATTCGTTGATTCATCAGCACGTCCTCCAGCGAAACATAGTAACACCTCCCCAAAGGACCGTTCTGTATCCAATGGAACTTTCATGGGCCGATCGATCCTCTTTGGGAAAGCGAAGAGCTTGGGGCCGGCCATCGTGGCTTCTCGCGATTGCGGCGCAGTTCTCCCAGCCGCCAGTTCATCCGATCAATCGCCGCACAACCCCATCACGAGGCCCGCCAAATCCCCCGGAAGCCTGTCGCCGCCCAATCGCTATCGCATTTTCCGGATTGGTATAGAGTGCCGCCTGGAACGACTGTGGGCATTTTCCTCAACCAGGGTCCCCGCAGACAGGTCTTAGCCTGTGGGGTGGAAGAAAATGCCCATGCCTGCCTTTGGGCGACTCTTGAGCCATCCGGAAGATGCCTTAAGGGCCTCCGGGCAGCCCGGCCCGGAGAAGAATCTGCGCCACTCCAACTGAGAAGCATGGACTGCACCCCCAAAGTGAGACACTCTGACAATTGACAGTTTGCAGCGAAGAGGAGGAACTGCAAATGGGTCGGAAGTATGTGAAGTACAGCAAAGAGTTCCGTGAGTCGGCCCTACGGCGCCTGGGTCTGACCCCGAACGTGGCGCAGTTGTGCCGGGAGCTGGGCATCTCGCGCCAGCTTTTGTACCAGTGGCGGGACACCGCGCAGCGCGAGCAACAGAAGCAAACTCAGGGCGCCGAGCAGCGCCTGCGCCAGGAAAACGCCCAGTTGAAGAAGGCCCTGGTGAAGAGGACCCTGGAAGCGGATTTTTTGAAGGCTGCCTGCGCAAAGGTCGCGGCTCTGCGCCAGACCGGTACCGGTTCTGGCGAAATGGCATCTGGGAAGCCATCCGGGAAATGATGCCGACTGCAGACAGCCTTGGTATCGAGCCGATGTGCCGGCTGGCCGCGGTCAGCCGCGCCGGATTCTACCGATTCCTCCAACCCCGCTACCCCGGCGAGGAAGACATGGAAGTGCGCAACGCCATCCAGCAGATCGTCCTTGAGCACCGCCGCCGTTACGGCTACCGGCGTGTCGCGGTCGAGCTCCGTCGCCGCGGCATGGCCGTCAACCACAAGCGCGTCCTGCGGCTGATGCGCGAGGATAACCTGCTGGGCATCGAGCCCAGGGCCTTCGCCATCACCACCCAGTCGGACCACGACGCGGAGGTCTACCCGAACCTGGCCCGGCGCATGAAGCTGACTGCAATCAACCAATTATGGGTCGCCGATATCACCTACATCCGGCTGCGCCAGGAGTTCGTCTATCTAGCCGTAGTGCTGGATGTGTTCTCGCGTAAAGTGGTCGGATGGGCGCTGGATCGCACCCTGACCACGCGCCTGCCGTTGTTGGCTCTGGAGCGCGCCATCACCCTGCGCCAGCCCGCGCCCGGCCTGGTGCACCACTCCGATCGCGGCGTGCAGTACGCCTCCGGGCAGTACACACAAATGCTCGAAATCCATGGCATCCTGCCCAGCATGAGCCGCCCCGGCAACCCCTACGACAACGCCTTCTGCGAGAGCTTCATCAAGACCCTCAAGCGCGAGCAGATCTATGCCAATAAGTACCAGTACATCGACGAGCTGAACGCGCACCTCGAAGAGTTCATCGAGCAGTACTACAATCGGCTCCGGCTGCACTCCGCCCTGGGATACAAAACCCCGGAGGAGTTCGAAGCCGCCCAGGCGCCTCAAACTGCCTCGGCCAGGCCCTCCGTGAGTTTTCCAAGGCATGGGGAAATCTATCGATCCTGGACACGGCGCAGAGACCGGCCGCGCAAAGGGAATGGAGAGCCGGTTTCGCCCGGCTCCCCAACTCCTTCGATCGATGAGTCACCAGTTGGCTATTCCTTGACAGGTTGGTCTCCACCAGAGCCTGTCTCCGCTTCACCAACCGCAGACCAGTCTGCCGGAGACCAAACAAAATGAACAGCGTTTTACAGCAAACGGCGAACTGTCAAATTACAATCTGTCTCACACAAGGGGTGCACCCCACAAGCCCGTCAAGCCCCACCCTCCCGCAACCCGCTGAAAACACACCGCAAATCCCGCCCGCCAAATTGCCGAAGATTTCCCCCCTACGGCGCATACTGTTCTTGAAATGATCCACTGCCCCAACCCGGCCCAGCCGTCCTTCACGCTTTCGCTCCTTCGCCGTTTCTCTGTCCACGAATCGCGA
>PLSB01000241.1 GCA_003165005.1 Acidobacteriaceae bacterium
TTCAGTTGGCTCCAGACCGCCAACGATCTGCCCAACGACGAGTACCACCTGGCCACAACGGCCGCGAACCTGGGCTGGGCGCTCAACAGCAACACGCAGATCCGCGCCACGCTCCACTACGGCGTGGCTGCGACGGGCGTGCCGAACGCATGGGATTTCTATCAGGTCGCCGACGACGCCACGGAGAAAGATCAGGACATTTTTTTGTCGGGCTCCATCGACAACCAGACCACGGCCAGCTTTCACAACTCGGTTCGCTATGGGCTCACGCGCAAGCGCGAGCAGGTTTCTCTCTGGTCCCAATCGGGGAGCCCAGTCCCGGAATCCGATTACCCCACCGATTACTGCTTTGGTCCTGAAACTCTCGGCAACACTGTCACCATCGCCGGCGCCAATGGCTACTCCGCCACAGGGCAAGCCGTCCTCGATTGCAGCACCTACCGTGCGCAATACGTCAACAACCGCGATCATGGCGGCTACCAGGGCGACATCGCCTTCACGCCGCACCTCACAGGCCTCATCGGCCTCCAATATGAAAACGAGCGCGGCGTGGAGCCCGGCAGCACATACTACAAGCCCGTCGAACGCACCAACTACTTCGTTCCCCTCGCGGTGCACGGCGATTTCAAGCAGCGCTTCTTCTATGCCTTGGGCGGCAGCCTGGAGCATTACTCGCTCTTCGGCTTCCAGGCCTCGCCCCGCGCCGGTCTCAACTACTACGCGCTGCGCCCGCGCAGCGGGGTTTTCAGCGGCACGCGCGTTTTTTTCAACTTCGGCAAGGCGGTGCGCGAACCCAAGCTCACCGATCAGGACGATTCGCTTTACAGCTTCCTCGCAACCTACAACCCGCCCGCCATCCAGACGCTGCACATCGGCCCGCTCGCCGCACCCGCCGTGCGTACCTACGAGGGCGGCGTCGAGCAGGCGTTCCTGAGCCGGCATGTCATCTTCCGCACCAGCTACTTTCACAATGAGTTCGGCAAGGAGATCGAATACGTCGGCCTGGATCTGATCCCGGAGCTTGTGCCCAACCTCAGCACCACCCAGCAGGCGGCACTGGAAGCGATCTTGCAAGATAACTATGCTTATGAGCTGACCATCAACTCCGAGGCCTTTCGCGCCCAGGGCATTGAAACCAGCGTGGAAAGCGGCATCGGCTCCAACATCTTTCTCCGCGGCGGCTACACCTACCTCGACGCCGTGGTGCAGCGCTCCTTTACCAACGACGATGAGGCTCTCCTCGGTCCCATTCCCACCTTCGACGGAGTTCCTGTCGGCCCTTACGCGCCTCTCGAAGGCGCACGCCCCTTCCGCCGCGCACCGCATACAGGCTACTTCTCAGCGACTTATGCGGACAAACGGTTCACCGGCGTTTTCACCTCCGCCTTTGCCAGCCGTTCCGATGACTCCACCTATCTCGAAGGCGAAGACGCTAGCGGAACCAACAGCAACGGCCTGCTCTTGCCCAATCGCAATCTGAATCACGGCTACGCCAAGCTCGACCTGGGCTGGAGCGTTCAGGTTCTTCGCTGGATGGACCTCTACACGCAAGCCGAGAATGTCACGAACAATCAGCACATCGCGCCCATCGGCTATCCCAGCCTTCCGATCACCGTTCGCAGCGGGCTTCGCCTGCGCTGGGGACCGGGCAGCGGACACTGACAGGGTTCAGGTTTCAGGGGTCGGGGAACAGGTCTGATGAGCTCGGCGACTTGCCGAAACCGCTCAGGATCGCTGAGCCTTGAAACTTGAGCTCTGTTTCCGCCCTCTTTTTCCACAGATTCGCTCTTCAAACGTCTCATTTCCTCAAGAAATCGAGCCTAATTTTCACTTTTCCCCCCTGGGAATTTCGGGTTTCCCTGTCCTACAATAACTTCTCCTCAGGAAAGCCGTACACCCGCGGCTTTCGATCGAGGAGTTCTTCAGTGCGCGTCCCTTACACGGCTGAAGCAGAACCAGAGGACACCGACAGACGCAGCGATCGCGCAGAGCGATGGCAATAAGCCATTCCAAAAGCGAGTCGATGGTTTGTGCGCCAGGCAGTTGTGTTTCTGAAAGAGATTTGCGTAGGGGCATGACAGCAGAACTGCGATATCGTCCATCAAGCGAGCGATATCTCCTACCGGCTCATTGGGGAAAGCCGCGGACAAATCGCGGCGCAGGCCTCCGGCCTTCTGTTTACACGCCGTTTACTTCGATTTCATCTCGTCTTCATCGACAGCCTGTAGTTTTCGAAGTTGAGAACACTGCGGAATCCCCACGGTTTGGGGCGCGTCTCGCGCCTCCGACAAGTCTGCATACCGGCCACCGTTTTTCGGCTCGTGGCGCGCTCGATCCTGAGCAGCAGCAGCATTGCACTCGCAGCGCAGCTTTTCATTCACGCAGGTATCTTTCAAACGCAAAGCATCACTCTGGAGGGCAGTTATGACATTCCACGGAATTCGCCTCGGCGTGGTCGGCCTGGCGCTGATTTTCGTTGCGCCTTTCATGCTGGCGCAACAGCAGACACTGGGCTCCTTGAACGGCACCGTGCTGGATGCGTCGGGAGCTTCTGTGCCCGGAGCTACGGTGACTGCTGTCAACGATCAAACTACGCTCACGCGCGCGGTCAAGACCTCAGGCTCGGGATTCTGGCAGATCCTCGATCTTCCCATTGGCACTTACGGCGTCACCATCGCAAGAGACGGATTCGAGACCGAACGCGTCCCCCGTCTGCTGGTGCAGGTATCACGGACCACAACCATCAACACCTCTCTCAAGCCGGGCAGCGTCTCGACATCGGTGACCGTCAACGCCAACCCCATGCTGAACGCGACCGACACGACCAACGGCTACACGCTCGACCAGGCGCAGATCGCCGCCACGCCGCTGGCCACGGGCAGCTTCACGCAGCTCGCTATTCTGGCTCCCGGCGTCACCTCGCAGTTCATTGCCGGCGTGGGAACCAATCAGGGCCTTGGCAATCAAAACATCTGGGCTAACGGCCAGCGCGCCTCATCCAACAGCATGACCCTCAATGGGGTCGATATCACCAACCGCTTCAACGGCAATACCGCCAGCGAACAGGTCTCGCAGCGTTACCAATTCAACATCGGCGAGGGCAATACCACAGGCGGCGAGGCACAGGACAACATCGCCGTTTACGGCTCCAACGGCAATGGTCTGGCATCGCCGCCGCCCGAGTTCCTGCAGGAAGTGAGCGTGACCACCTCGATGTACGACGCGCAGCAGGGCCAGACCAGCGGCGCGCACATCGGCTTGATCACCGGCAGCGGATCGAACGATCTCCATGGTCAGGTCTACGGCCTGCGCGGCACCAACTGGATCAACTCCGATCCTTTCTTCTACAAGCAGGATGTGCTGCTGGGCACGATCGCGCCGCAGTTTGTAAGCCCGGAGTTGCACAAATGGGTTGCCGGCGGCACAGTAGGCGGCCCGATCATGAAGAACAAGCTGTTCTTCTTCCTGGGATATAACCACCTCTACACCACCGACCAATATGGCGCGCTGGCGCAGGTCCAGGTTCCTTCCGGGCTCACCAACGACCGCAGCCTCACCGGTCTCGCCAACGCCTGCGCGACCACCGGGTCGACGTGCTCCGCAAGCTCCGGCTGGAATGGCGCCGCGGTAGATATCCTGCAAGCCCAACTGCCCAATGGCCAATACTTGATTCCGTCAGCGGACGCCAACGCCGTGAACCAGCTTGCCGGCAAGCTGACAGACGCCGCGCAGGTGGGCACATCGATCTTCAAGGGCGACCAGGCAACCGCCGCGTCGGACTACAACATCTCCAGCGCCGACCATATCTCGGCCAAGTATTTCTACCAGCACATGCCCACCACCAGCCCCTACGCGAGCAGTAACTACACGGGGTTCCCTGAATTCGAAGACAGCGGAGCCCATGTAGCCTCACTCACCAATACGGTGAATCTCGGCTCGCACATCAATTGGACGCAGTTGCTCGGTATTTCAAGGCAGAAGGTCTATAGCAACTTCGGCGCGGCGTTTACGGCGTCCGATTTGGGCATCACGATGCCCGTCGGAAACAGCTTCCCGGGCATAGAATTGTATAACTTTGCCCAGAATAACTCGGAATCCATTACTTCCTATCTCGGTCCGCATACCGCATTTGTCGACGACGGCTACTTCGAAAACCGCATCGCGCCATCGTCGGACCTGATCTGGTCGCACGGCAAGCACACCGTCACCGTTGGCGCCAGCTTCAGCTACGATCAATTGAATATCCGCAACCTCGATGAAGGCCATGCGGAACTGGAAACTAAAACCTTCGCCAACTTTCTGGAGGGCAACCTCTACAGTGGCACCATCCTTGCCGGAAACTCCAACCGTTATTACCGTTCGCACGACATCGGCGCTTATGCCATGGATAAGTTCCAGCTCCTGCCCAACCTGAGCATCTCCGCCGGCGTGCGCTACGACTTCGACGGCCCGTTGAGCGAGAAAAACGGCAACCTGTTCAACTTCGATCCTTCTCTCTACTCGGCAACTGCATCGCAAGTCACCAATTCGGGTTTCGTCGTCGCCGGCAATAACAAGCAATTCGGCACTCCCGGCGTCAGCGATTCCACGCTCAAGGGCCGCCAATGGGGACTCGGGCCGCGCATCGGCGTAGCCTGGGCGCCGAAGAGATTCAACGGCAAAGTGGTTTGGCGGGCCGGCGCGGGCATGTACTACGACCGCGGCCAATACTTCCAGTATCTTTCCCCACCGGCAGGAGCCGGCATCAGCGGACCCTTCGGCGTGACCGAAGAAGCTCCTTTTGCCGCCTACACCAGCGTGACCGGAACCTCGCTGAGCAACCCGTTTCCAAGCGGAACGATCGCTCCCACGACACCGGCGAATATCGCTTCCTTCATGCCCACCGTCAACTCCATCGAAAAGGCCTGCACGGCCTATAACGTCTATCACGGCTTGACGAGCCTTAACTACGACTATGACTGTCTCGACGGCGCTTCCGATGGTCCGCTCGTCATCGGCAACTACAACGTCAATAACAAGCTGCCTTACACCGAGGACTGGACCCTGGATTTGCAGTGGCAGCCCAGAAACGATCTGTCCGTCGACGTCGGCTACGTAGGCAACCGCGGCAAGCACCAAGTGCTGCCCCTACCCTTCAACGAGCCTGTTCTTTGCACGCCGGACAACTACCAGAACATCGCGGCCTGCAACGGCCAGCAGTACTCCTATGGCTTGCAGGTCATCAGCAATGCAACCACCACCAGCTACGGCGCCAAGTCAACGCCGTATTACATGGCCGGCGAACCCTACGATACGTATAGCGGCGGCAACGTCGATCTCCGCGTTCCCTACGTCGGTTACGATCCCAACTCCACCTCTTTCAGCGCCGTCGGCATCTCCGCCTACGATGCGCTCCAGGCGCACCTCGAAAAGCAGATGTCGCACGACATCCAGGCTGGCGTCTCCTACACCTGGTCGCATACTCTCGACGAACAGTCCGACGTCGGCCTCTTCTTTACCGGAGACAACCCCAACAACCTGCGTACCTCCTATGCCGACGCCGACTTCGACGAAACCCACAACCTTACCTTCAACTTCATCGCCAAGGCGCCCGATCTCGTCAAGGATCACGGCAACTGGCTCCGCTACCTCACCAACGACTGGTCGCTGCTTGGCATCGTCGTTCTCGAAAGCGGCCAGCCCTACAGCATCTACGATTACTCCGGCTCGGTGGGCGGGCAGTACTTTGGCACCGACGTTGAACTGCTCAACCCCGTCGTGCCCTTGCAGCCCGGCATAAGTCCTAAGAAAGCGCGCACCGGCGTAACCGGCGCTTTCACCAGCGTGTCTCCCACCGGGAGCCCCGTTTATTCTCCAGCTCTGAACGCCAACGACTTCTATATTCCGCTCGTCGCTCCAGGGGCCAACGGCGTGCCTCCCTGCGACGCATCCACCGACGGCGGTAACGCCGGCCCCGGCGGCGGACCGCTCTGCGATGTCTATGAGACGACGTTTGTTCCCGGACAGCGCAACATCTTCCGTCAATGGCCGCAGCGCCGCGCCGATATCACGCTGCAAAAGAACCTGATGTTCAAGGAACGCTACGGCCTCAATTACCAGTTCGAGGTCTTCAACATTACCAACACACCCAGTTTCGATGTACCCAGCAACGAAATCACTCTCAACCCCGGCTACAGCGAATTGGGCAATAGGAAAGGCGTGCCAACCCTTGAGTACACGAACGGGCATGAGGTCCAGCCGGCGCCGGTCAGCACGGTGACGACGCCTGCCGGCGCCAACCAGACCTGTTCGGGCAGTTCCACTAACTGCGCCTATGAGCTCTACACCGTTCCCGGCGCATCCAGCAACAAACTGGGCGTCGTGACCAACACCATCGGCAGCGGACGCATCGTCGAAATGGCGCTGCACGTCACTTTCTAGTCTTTCCTGTACGAACCACCTTGGGGGCCTGCCTGGTGCAGGCCCTTTCTGCTTTTGGCAGAATCTCCGTCTTTGGCCGGCCTGTGGACGCGAACGGCCGCCGAGCAGACCGACAGCCGGAACACACTTTCTCACTCCACACGTCCCCTTGAAGCCGCCGCGCTTCTTTGCCCCACGCCCTCCCTGAATGCGCCCGTCTTTTTCACCGCGCGATCGGTGAATGTGAAATTTTTCGCAATATCGAATTCCAATGCCGTTTTATGAAAGCAAATTACTTTTGCGTGAGAAAACAACCGACAACTTGTTGATATTGTGATGGGATTCTCGTTAGATTAAATCACTCCTTTGAACTACTGTTTGAAGTTGCCTTTGGATTGAGTTACCTGAGGGTTCCCATGGTCTGCCCAAAATGCCAATCCGCCGCTGTTTCGATGGTGCCTGCAGAAGTTCGTCTATTTCGCAACAGTCCTCGCACGTTGAGTCACCCTCCCATGACGCCCTCCCCCGACATTCGGGTTTGCCTGGATTGCGGTTGGTCGGAGTTCGTCATTCCGCGCGCCTGGCTTTCTGCCGGGTGGTTGCGTTCGCAGCGTCCGCAAGCTGCCGCCCCGATTGCGAGAGCCGACACGAGAACCGATACGAGATCGGATACGAGAAACGGCGCGAGAGTTGCGCCGCAAATCGCGCCCACCGCGGTCATGTAGGGCTGGCAGAAATCCCACCCGCGGCCTCTAAAGAAGGCCGTGCGCTCAGCACAAGAATGCCACAATCGCAGCAGATGGTTGCACGCAAAAAGGCCCCCAGCCGAAGCTGGAGGCCTTTTTGCAGGTTTCAGGGGTCAGGTTTCAGGTGTCTGCTCCCAGTACCCAGTTCACGGTGGGCCGGTGCCCGGCAGGCAATCTACAAGGGCACCTTTTCGAGCGGCGCAATGAATCCGATGCCCGGCATATTCAGCCTCTGCAGATCCTTGTCGTTCGTGATAAACAGGTCCACTCCAAAATGAGCTGCGCAGGCAAGTTGAATCGCATCCGCGTTGCGCAGCTTGTGGGTCGCGCGGAGGGAAGCGTATCGCCAAGCGATGACCGCGTCAAAGCTAATGATTTGCGCGGTGGCGCGAATGGCGCGGTCGTATTGCTCTATCAGAGAAGTCTGGCCCAATTTCGTTGGCCGAACCAAGACCTCGCCCAATGTCATTGCCGAGGTCACGATGCGGTCGCCGCGATCGATCATGCGCTTGCGGATCGTGAGTGTAAGGCTGCGATTCGGTTCGAGCCCCTCGAACATGTAAATGAAAACATTGGTGTCGAAGAAGATCTTGCTCAAATGTCTTCCCTCCGCAAGTTTTCAACGTATTCGTCCGCGTGCTCATCTGCCCAGATGTGCTTTCCCGAGCCGATGAGGCGAATGAGGGGGTCGTCCTCGTAATTCGGCGCTTGCGGCAACGGAGTTTTGCGGCTCCATTTCGCATACCAATCGAGCAAAGAGTGGTAGCGCTGCGGGATCTCCTGAAGCCGTGGAAGTAACTTGGACGGCTTGCGCAATTGAAGCCGGGCGGGATGTGTGAGATCTCCCGGCCGAAACAAGCGAAGGTTACCATCCGACGTTTCGAAGAGCATTCTGTACTTGCCGGAGGAGGGCGGCAGATTTGCGACCAAGTGCTGATCCAAATGCGCATGGAGCGTCCCGCGCTCCACACCCGCGGCCAAACCCTCCGTCTCCAGCCTCTCTAATATTTCGCTTTTGCTGAATGCGGCTCGCGATGGATGGCCCTTCTGCAGAAGAGCGGCTGCAATCCAGATTCGATCTGCAATCCGGACTTTATCCTGAGGTTTGACTTCCATGAGGTCTCATTTCGCGCTAACTTGGTATACCAAGTATACCAACTGTGACGCTTCATCCGTAGGCGACAAGAGACACGATCCCAAAGATCTTTCGGGGTTGGGTAAAGGGGACCGTGGAATTCGGTGAAGTTTGCAACAAATACTCACTCCCGAAATCTTTGCCTTTACCGGCGTGCTCGTAGGACAGAGCTCCGATCGGGCCGGCGCGAGGAGTTTCTCTGCATGTTGCGCGCACGCACCTTGCTATGGCATCCTCCTCGCTGTTCCCTCAAGTGGAGGATTATGCGGACGATACGGAAGATTGTTTTCTTTGGCGCATGCGGTCTGATCGCGGCTTTGTGCTTGCCCGCGCAACAACAGCCTGCCCGGAATGACGCGGAAAATGTACGCGCGAACAACGATCCACTCGCCGATTTAGGCCCGGAGAATCGCGCGCTCTTCGACGCCGTGCGAGACGCCGCGCAACAAGGGCGCGACGCCGATGTGCTGGCGGACGGCCGGAAGCTGCTTTCGGCGCTCAAGCCGGACTCTCCACTGGCCAGCTTCGTCACCCAGCTTATAGCAGGAGCGGCGATTGAGACCGGCGAGACGAGTTATGCTTTGACACTCATCAAGCCTTTTGCGGAAGCGCATGCGAAGGACTGGCGCGCGGCCGCACTGTTGGCGCGTGCTTACGCAGAGAGTGGCGAGAAGACTCTGCGCGACCAGCAGATCGCGCATCTGCTTGACTTGCACAAACAGACTTCCGGCCCGGATTTCGCCAAGCTGCATACTTTCCCGATTCAAAAGGTCAAGCTCCACTCCGGCTACGCGGTTTTTCTCTATCCCTTCGAACCGCTGAAACCCTACAACACCTATCTGGCCGCCTTGATCTATACAAGCGACGACAAAGCGGATTACCGCATCGAACTCGGAAGCGAGGATGCGGACCAAGCGTTCTTTAAGCCCAAGAAGCCGGGGGAAAGGCGCTTTTCCATCGATTCGTACCGAAAGAACGAGACCAATGAGAAGTGGCCCGAGTCGCAAGCTCTGTATGGATTTGTCGATGGAGTCTTCGACTACGACCGGATGCGCGACCTGATGGTGAAGGCCGCGAATGGCGAGGAATTGCCGCACAACTAGCCCTTATTTCTCACAGGCGGCACGACCACCCAGAATTCGGGGCCTGATGAAGTCTCTGAGGGCCAGGAGGCCCTCAGTACAGCCGGTCAGGAGACCGGCGCTACGGATTTTCGGCGGCCTGTGAGAAATGCGGGCTAACAACTGTCGCAACGAGAAAAGGCCCCCAGCCGGAGCTGGAGGCCTTTTTCAGGTTTCTGGTTTCAGGTTTCGGGTTTCAGGCCATTACTACTCCCTGATCCCCGTTCCCTGTTTCTAGTACATGCCGTCCATGCCGCCATGGCCGCCGCCGGCCGGAGCAGACTTGGGCTCGGGCAGCTCGACCACCAGAGCTTCGGTGGTCAGCAGCAGGGCCGCGATCGAAGCTGCGTTCTGCAGCGCCGTGCGCGTCACTTTGGTTGGGTCGATGACGCCGGCCTTCACCAGGTCCTCGAACTTTCCGGTGAGAGCGTTGTAGCCGAAGTGCGCTTCCTTGGATTCCAGCACCTTGGCCACGACCACCGCACCCTCTTCGCCGGCATTGGCGACGATCTGGCGCAGAGGCTCTTCGAGCGAGCGGCGCACGATATTCGCGCCGATCTTCTCATCGCCTTCGAG
>PLSB01000016.1 GCA_003165005.1 Acidobacteriaceae bacterium
GGGCGTCTAAAGAATTCCGGCTCCCTCCGGACCTCATGTTCCTTCCCAACTCCACCTGCCTTTGCCGGTTCCTTGCTCTAATGCGAGATCTGCGGCGCCCCTGGTTGTGGTGAGTTTGCTTCCTGAGACCCGGACCACTTGCCGGAGGGTTGAATGCCCGCAGATGGCCGGGAAGCGCCGGCTAGGAGTGCGGTGGGGGCTTCGTGGATGATCCCTGACCCATCGTGCCCAGGCGCTTGCGGATATCGTCCACTTCGCTGGAATTTTTCTCCATGGTCAGGGCCCTGGCCAGATAGGTTCGCGCCTGCTGTGTCTTCCCGGCCTCTGAATACACAATGCCGAGCCGATAAAGAACCTCGGGAGACCGCGGATTTGCGGCCGCGCTCTTTTCCAATACAGCGGCGGCACTGCCCAAGTCTCCCCGCGCGCGATAAACCCATGCCAGCGTAACCTGGAACGCGGCAATATGGGGATTCAGATCCACGGCCTGCTGTGCCCACTTCTGGGCCAGCACCAACTTGCCGGGGTCGGGACTTTGCAGGGAAACGGTCATCCATGCCAGGTTGTTGTACGCCACGGCCGCCTTGGGGTCCAGGCGAATCGCCGCAAGGTAGGCCTGTTCGGCTTCCTGGAGCTTTCCGAACCACTCGTCCATCATGGCGAGCTTGATCTGCAGGCTGGCCTGGTTGGGAGCCAGTTTAACCGCCTTGGCGTACTCCGCGGCGGCTTGGGACGCGTTGCCCTTTCCCCAATACGCATCTCCCAGGCCCACGTGCGCGGGCACAAAGTCGGCTTGACGCTTCACGGCATCTGAAAATGCTTCCAGCGCCTTGTCGTATTGCTGGCGGCGCAGGTAAAGCTCGCCAAGCGCCTCCGGGGCAAAGGGAAGCTCCGGAGCCAGACGCGACGCCTGCTGGAGTTCTGTTTCCGCCTCGGCGTTCTGGCCGAGATTTACCAGCGCTGTTCCCAACGCGAAGTGAGCGCCCGCGAGGTCCGGTTTCTTGGCCAAAACCTGCCGGTATACGGCCGCCGCTTCCTTGAACTTATGAGGTCCCAGGTTATAAAAATCGCCAAGATCCATCTCCGCCGACACGCCGCCATGCGTCACGGCCACAGCCTTTTGGAAGGATTGCTCGGCTTGAGGGAACTTCTTTTCAATCGCGTAATAACGGCCCCAGGCGCGGTAGACCGCTGGTTCATCCGGCGCGGTGGTTTGCGCCTGGCGCAAGTATTTTTCCGCCTCTTGAGGTTGCCCCTTGTTCAGCTCGACGGCGACCAAGCCGAAGAGGGAGAGCAGGCGAACGTTCCTCGATCCGCTTGTGAGAGCTTCCTGGAACCGCGATTCCGCTCCCGAGAAATCCCCGCTGTTGAGGCTGCGGACTCCTGACGTGTACGCGGTTTGATCCGGCGGAACGGTCGAGTCGGCAAAACAAAAGCCGGTCACGAGCAAAACACTCAAGAGAGCGAGTCGCGCATGACCGGCTTGCAACATGATGCGGTTGATCCTGAGTTCCTTAAGCCTTCTTGCCCCGGCGATACCGGAGCATGCCACCCAGGCTCAACAAGGAGCTTCCCAAGAGCACCAGGCTAGAGGGTTCCGGTACCGCGCCGCTGGGAGGAAGCGGCTTGCCGCCGACCCCCGCGAAACCGAAATCCCATGTACCTGAATCCAGATTCGCTCCGTTGTTCCCATTGTTAGAATATCCCAAAACGTAAACCTCCGCTCCCACGTCGCCCAGCGCGGCCGTAGCATCCGCGTTGTCATCGGCGGCGCCGTAGAAGATATTGAACGTTGTCGAGCCGCCCGCGGCCAGCGATCCGAAATCGAACACGAAGGACGATCCCTGGTCCGCCACCCCGTTCTGGATGAAGTTCGTGTCCGTCCAGGCGGCACCGGCAGACGTGTCGATCGCACCGCAGTCGACCGCAAGCGTGAGGGGGTCGTCGGAGCAGAATCCATTATTCGTGGACCACGCCAATTCTGTCGCTGGCCAGCCTCCGAGCGTCTCGACCTCGGCGAACGACGTGGGGTAGATGTCCCAATCCGTCGAACGCGCATACTCCACGTCGGTCATCGCGGAGCCGCTGGTGTTGTTCAGCGTAACGGTATCCCCAAACAGCCAGTTGTTGGTTCCTCCACCGGCGCCGGCAGTGTTGGTGGCGGGCGCGTACGCCTGCGTCACTTGCAGGGCCCCGACATTGACAACGGACGTCGCCGTTGTCCCAGTCCCGTTCGTGGGTGCGTTCGTTGTGAAGCTTGATTCGCTTATTGAGCCGCCGACGTTATAGCTGTTCGAAGCGTATCCGGAAATTGCGCCGTTGTAGGCCGCGCCCCAGCCCTCGCAGAAGCACCCCGGCGTTACGCTATCGGCGTTCATACTTGTCAGATAAATGCCGTACGGCAATCCCACCAGGTCTCCGCCGTTGGCGCCTGCAGGTAGGCCGGGCGTTCCTGACGCAACGGCATCACCACCGCAGCTTGAGACGCAGTTCCCAAGCGAGCCAAGTGAGCCGACTCCGATTGAAACGTTGCCCGAAGGCAGTGTGAGCACAGCCTGTGCGTGCGCCGCGTACCCTCCGACCGCTAGGACGGCCAGCAGGGCAACTACTAAGAGCATGGTGCGATTCTTCATGAGTCTCTCCGAATTTCCGCGGGTTCTAACCGCAAACACATGTGATTTGTCGATGCGCATCTACGAATTCCATCTGAATTGTTACGTGCTAG
>PLSB01000185.1 GCA_003165005.1 Acidobacteriaceae bacterium
GCACTTAAATTGAAAATGCTCTAAGCGAACTGTGGCGACGGTCTACGACCCGAGCGACCACCTGCACCTGAGCGACGAGGGATTGAAAGCGATGGGCGCGGGCATCGACCTCACGCTCTTCGCCAAATAATCACCGTGCCGGTTCGCTGCGCTCGCTGTCTCTGGCGGCGCCGGCCTGCGCCGCCGGCAGCGAGGCTTGAAGCGCCGCGAACTCAGGCCGCCCGTGGAGCGGCTTCAGCCGCGGATCGGCCAGCATATGGAAGAACCACGGGCAGCGGGTTTCATTGGCCGTGCGCAACTCCGCGAACGCCGCATCCGCCTCGCCCAGCACAACATACGTGGCCGCATTGAGCGTATTCAGCACGAAGCGTTCGCGGCTCAGCCATTGCAGCCGCTCCAGCAGATGACGCGACTCCTCATGGCGCCCGGCGCAGGCCAGCGCGTAGGCGCGCACCGCGGTCGCAATGTCGGAGTGGGAGGCGCGTCCCGAGAGCGTCTTCGCCACCTCGATGGCGCGCTCGGCTTCTCCGTTATATCCCAGGATCATGGTGGCAATGAAAAGCGATTTGTCGTAGTCGGAAAACGCGTCGAGAATCTTCCTGGCCTGCGCAACACTCGCATCCCGCTCGCCTGCCAGGTGCAGCGTCCACGCCAAGCCTGCATGCAGCCACGACGAGTAGGGATCGAGCTCAAGGGCCGCGCGCAGCAGCTCGGAGGCTTCGCCAAATCTGTGCAGGCTGAGCAGCAGCCACACACGGACTCGCGTATGGTTCAGGTCGTAAGTCAGTCCCTCGGAGCGCGCCATCATTTGGAGAGCCGAGCGCGCATCGCGATCGAAATGGAACTCAACCCAAGCCAGCGCCGGCAACAGGGCTACGGCCTGCTCGTTGAGCTCCGGAATGCCATCGGCGGCCCGGCGCACGGTGGCGGCCGCAATCCTTGGAGACAGGTAACCGTAAATGCACTGCAGGACGGCCAGTTGCGCAAGATCCACGCGTGCCGCGAACAGAGCCTGATCCAGCTCGATCACGCGCAGCAGACGGCCCATGGCATCCTGCATGCTGTGCCGCTCCATGTTCTGCCATTCGTGACGAGCGCGCAAATAGAGGTCCTGAGCCTCGCGCTCGGTCCGGGACGATCCGCTCTTGACTGCGGGCGCGGCTCCGGCCTGGATCGAAATTCCTCCGCCATGCAGCCGCGATGTCACACGGCTCACCAGCTCACCGGCCAGCTCTGCGATCTGTTCGCGTTCCACGATCAGATCCTCGACCCAAAGCGGCGCGCTGTCCTCCACGCGGATCATCTCCACACGCAGCCGGTGCCGCCCCGGCGTGGCCAGAAGCTGCCCCGCAAGAAGCATCTCCGCATCGAGCATCTTGCCAATTTCCTGCCGGGCGAGTCCGCGCCGCGTCAGCGTCTGCACCGAGTCCCGGGCGGCGACCGATGCGATGGCGGGACGCGCACTGCGCAGTTGCTCCATGGTTTGTTCCGCGAGCGCCAGACCGAGGTAGTCCGGAACGTCGTACCCTGTGGAGAAAGGCAGAATGGCCAGGCGCGGCAACGACTGGGGAGTGAGTTGCCCGTCAGGCTCGGCAATGGCCGAGATGCGGAACCCGCGCCGGTAAATATTCTCAATGCAATCGGATGTTTGCAGGATGTTCTTTAAGGAGGCGAGGCATTCTTGAAGCCGATGACTGTCAGGATGAGGGTCGCCCCACAGAGCGCGGCTCAACTCGCTTGCCGAGACCACCTCGCCGGACCGCGACAGAAGGGCGCGCAGAAGAGCCAGCTCCTGCGCGGGGAGTTTGAGCACTGTCTCACCGCGCAACAGCGTCCCGTCTGCCTTCAGCCGCAAATCTCGAAACCGATACGTCACCGGCTTGATTCCAGCCGGCGCCGGCAATAAGCGATTCATAGAAACCAGCGCAGTTCCGAATCTCCTTGCGCTGCGGCTTGGCCGGAAGGATGACCCGCCGAAAGGCGGTCTATCCGCAGCCGCGCACGCAAGGATTCACATCCCATTGATCCAGGGCAAAAACAAAGCCTTTCCAGCAGCGACGATTTTCCCGGCGGGATGAGCGAAGCCGCGGTCCATGAACGGTTCGGGCGTGAGCGATCCCGCTCAACTTCTGCGGAATCGCTCTCCCACACAGAGAATCACCGCAAATTTCGCGCCTCGGTGGCTGTTCTCCGGAGTCGACGCGGTCTTGAGCTTATGCAAACCGATCAAGCCTGCGATGTAGACCTTCCAGGCCGCATCTTCCGCGACGAAATGAACCAACCGGAGCCCGACGATGAAATCGATATGTCGATTATCTCTCCGCTTCTCTTCTTGCGGGAATAAAGTTCTTAGAGAAAACCAAGGCCTGAAGTAATCCAAGGCGGGTTACCCGCCAAGTGTAGCGTTTTGATACACAAATCTTGCCACCGTCGGCATCGGCAGCGTCAGTTGGCCTGGCTGCAGTTGTTTCACCGGCACGGGACAAGCTGAAAGCTGATAGCTGAAAGCTGCTTTTTACGCCTTGCCAATCACCTTGGCCAGCGTGGCGCCAATCTCGGCCGGCGACACCACCACGTGAATTCCCGCCGCTTCCATGGCCTTCATCTTGTCGGCGGCCGTGCCCTGGCCACCGCTGATGATGGCGCCGGCATGGCCCATGCGGCGTCCGGGAGGCGCGGTCTGCCCGGCGATAAAACCCACCACCGGCTTCTTCACATTTTTCTTCACAAACTCCGCCGCGGCCTCCTCGGCCGAGCCGCCAATCTCGCCGATCATGATGATGGCTTCCGTCTCGGCATCGTCATTCAGCAGCCGCAACGCGTCAATGTGCGTGGTGCCGATAATGGGATCGCCGCCGATGCCGATCGCGGTCGATTGCCCGATGCCGCGCTGCGTGAGTTGGTGCACGGCCTCGTAGGTGAGTGTCCCAGAACGAGACACTATGCCGATCGAACCTTCCTTGTGAATGCGTCCCGGCATGATGCCGATCTTGGCCTTCCCCGGTGAAATCACCCCCGGGCAATTCGGCCCGACGAGCCGCGACTTGGAATTCTTGAGCTTGGCCCACACCTTCACCATGTCGAGCGTGGGTATGCCCTCGGTGATGCAGACGATCAGCGGAAGCCCCGCATCTTCGGCCTCGAGAATGGCGTCGGCGGCAAAAGGCGGCGGCACAAAGATCATGGTCGCGTTGGCGCCGGTTTTAGCCACGGCATCGGCAACGGTGTTGAAGACCGGCCAGCCTTCGTGGGTGGTTCCGCCCTTGCCCGGCGTCACGCCGCCGACAACCTTCGTGCCGTACTCCGCGCAAGCCATGGCGTGGAAGGTGCCTTCCTTGCCCGTAATGCCCTGCACGATGAGTCGTGTTTCCTTGTCTACCAAAACCGCCATGAATAACAGCTCCTGGCCGCTAGCTATTAGCTCTTAGCTTTTAGCTATTAGCTCCTGGCTCCTTGACTTCGAGCCGAGTTTTTGAATAAGCGACGTAAGCATCTTCGAGACCTGATTGCCTAACGCTGTCGCCTCGTCAATCGCTTTCTCGTTTCCCAAATTCAATCTTCGGGCAACTACCAGCTGCGTTTGAACTTCGAATGTCGATCCCAAAGCAATGCCGAGGAACTGCCGGAATTCAGCAGGATTCAGCCGCCCTCGCCCCTCGGCGATGTTGCTCGCAACAGAGACGCTTGCGCGCCGCAACTGAGAAACCAACCCGTACATTTCCTCTTTGGGGAACCGCTGAGTCAGCTTGTAAATGCAAACCGTAAGGTCGATCGCCCGCTGCCAAACCGTCAAATCGTGAAAATCCTGAGGCATTTGCGAATTACTCCTTCTCGCAAATTGTTGCAGATCGCCCACCACGATGAGCTAAAAGCTAAGAGCTAATAGCTAAAAGCTAAAAGCTTTTACCCTGCTGCCTTCACCACCATCTCCGCCGCTTCTTTCATCGTTGCGCCTACCTGGAAATTCAACCCCGACTCTTTCAAAATCTCGCGGCCCTCCTCGACGTTTGTACCTTCGAGCCGCAGCACAATCGGAACCTTCACGTTGAGCTTGCGCGCCGCCGCTACCACGCCGGTCGCTAACCGGTCCACGCGCAGAATCCCGCCGAAAATATTGATGAAGATCGCCTTCACATTGGCATCGGAAAGCAGAATCTCGAAGGCGTGCTCGATCTGCTCTTGAGTCGCGCTGCCGCCCACGTCGAGAAAATTCGCCGGGCTGCCGCCTGCGTACTGGATGATGTCCATCGTCGCCATGGCCAGGCCCGCGCCGTTCACCATGCACGCAATCGATCCGTCGAGCTTGATGTAGTTGAGCGCGTACTTGCTCGCTTCCACTTCCAGCGCATCTTCTTCGGCAGTATCGCGCAGCGCCTTAATGTCCGCGTGGCGGAAGAGCGCGTTGTCGTCGAAGGTAATCTTGGCGTCGAGCGCGTAGAGCTTGCCGTCCGTGGTGGTAATAAACGGATTGATCTCGATCAGTGACGCATCGGTCTCAATGAAGGCTTTGTACAGGCTCTGGAAGAACTGTACCGCCGCGTTGATCTGCGTCGGCTTCAATCCCAGCGCAAAGGCCAGCTTGCGCGCCTGCCATGCGCCAAATCCTACGGCCGGGTCGATGGTCTCCTTGAAAATGGCTTGGGGAGTTTTGGCGGCCACTTCTTCAATTTCCATGCCGCCGGCCTGCGAAGCCA
>PLSB01000179.1 GCA_003165005.1 Acidobacteriaceae bacterium
TCAAACTCCTTGCGAAACTTCTTGAGGAACGCGATGGTGGGCATGGCGGCGGCGTCGCCCAGCGGGCAGAAGGTGCGGCCCAGCATGTTTTCGGCCAGGTACTGGATATTGTCGATGTCGCGCTCGCTTCCGAAGCCGGCGTGGAAGCGCGTGAGCGATTTCTTGAGCCAGTCGGTGCCCTCGCGGCAGGGAATGCACCATCCGCAGCTCTCGTGTGCGTAGAAGCTGATGGTGCGGAGAGCGAACTCGACCATGCAGGTTCGATCGTCGATGACCACGACGCCGCCCGAGCCGAGCATGGAACCGGCCTTGCCCACCTGATCGAAGTCCATGCCGATATCGATCTCTTCAGGCAGCAAAACCGGAGTGGAAGAGCCGCCGGGAACAACGGCCTTGAGCTTGCGGCCGCCGGGAATGCCCCCAGCCACGTCGTAAATCATCTTCTTGAGGTTGTAGCCCANNGCAGCTCGTAGACGCCGGGCCGCTCCACGTGGCCGCTGATGCAGAAGAGGCGCGTGCCGCCGTTGCGCGGAGTGCCGACGGCGGCGTAAGCTGCTGCACCCATCGCAATCACATGCGGCACGGTGGCAAGGGTCTCGGCATTATTGATGACCGTGGGGCCGCCATAGAGACCGACAACGGCAGGGAAGGGCGGTTTGATGCGCGGCACGCCGCGTTTGCCTTCGAGCGACTCCATCAGAGCCGATTCTTCTCCCACCTCGTAGGCGCCTGCGCCGGTCTGGGTGACGATCTCGAATTCCATGCCGGAGCCGACGATGTTTTTGCCGAGAAAGCCGCGCTCGTAGGCGTCGGCGACGGCGCGCTCCATGATTTCGAGAAGATAGCGGTACTCGCCGCGCAGGTAGATGAAGCCCATGCGCGCGCCGACCGCGAGGCCGGCGATGATCGTGCCCTCGATCACGGAATGCGGATCGTGCAAGAAGATCAGATGATCCTTGCAGGTGCCGGGCTCGCTCTCGTCGCCGTTGACAAGAATGTACTTGGGCTTGGCGGATTGCCTGGGAACGAAAGACCACTTCATGCCCGCCGAGAAGCCCGCGCCGCCGCGCCCGCGCAGTCCGCTGGCCTTCATCTCCTCGATGATCCATTCGGGGCCTTGCGCAAGACACTTCTTCACGGCCTGGTAGCCGCCCAGCTCGAGATAGCGGTCGATCTTAGCCGCGCCTTTGCCAAAGCGGCTGGAGACGATCTTCACCTCATCGGGATGGGAGACGAGCCTACGCATCGCTGGCCTTGCCTTTCGCCTTTGTCCGGCCGCGATAGCCGCTCAGGATGCCGGGCACGAGATCGGGCTTGAGCTCGTCGTGAAAGTCGTAGTTCACCTGGATGGCCGGCGCCCAGCAGCAGGCGCCGATGCACTCCACTTCTTCAAGCGAGAAGAGGCCGTCGGGAGTAACGCCCTTGGGGCCGACACCCAGTTCCTCCTGGAAGCGCTCGTAGACGTCGTAGGCCCCGCGCAGCATGCAACTGATGTTGGTGCAGACCTGAATGTTGAACTTGCCCGCGGGCTTGAAGCGGAGCATCGAATAATAGGTGGCCACGTTGCGCACTTCGAGCTGCGTTATGCCGATGCGACGCGCCACTTCGGCGACGACGGCGTCGGAGAGATAGCCCACTTCGTCCTGCGCGTAGAGCAGCATGGGAATCAGCGCCGAGCGCTTCGCGGGATACCTCTCGACGAGCGCGTCAAAGCGCTTGGCCAGCTTGGGCGAGAAGACCGGCATGGTTTCGGGATTTTTCTTTTTCGCGCTCATCGCATCAACTCTCGTGCCCAGGCTTCGGCCGCCAGATCCATCTCTTCTTCGCTCGCCTCGCTCCGCAACCGGCCGGACGCGGAGATCTCCATCCTTCCTCCATTTCCATCTTCGCGCGTCCAGGTAACGATTGCGCCGTTGCGATCGAGGGAAAGCCACTTTTCGCCTTGACGAACCGTGATTGTGCCGTCGTCCGCTTCGACCAGAGCCTGGCGATTATCAGCGAGTCCGTGCACCGCTGTGTAGCTGCGCAGGAGGGAGGCGAGCGACACCCAAAGCTCTCCGAAGACACACAAATCCGTCGCGGCCGGGCACTCTTTGGCAGAGGTCCCTGCGGTCCCGCATAAACCCATCGTCAAGTAAATTCTCCCATCAGAAGTCCGGAAACAATTGCCACCGTAATCTGTTCGGGGCTCATAGCGCCGTCTATCACGAATTCCTTTCGAGAAATCTCGGTGGCATTCGGCGGGCCGGAGATCACGGCTGCGATTTGTCCTTTGTCCTTCTGCAGTTCGACCGTACAGAGCAGATCGGAGCCATAGGTCAAACAGAGCTTTCCCTGGAAGGAGGGCAGAAAGACACGTTCGATGGTGGCCAGCCTCCGCTTGCGCAACTCGGCATTCGCTTTGTCGATTTCGTCGCCGACCAAGAGCTTTACGTGCTCGTAAACCTGAGCGGCATTGATGCCCCGAACGGCTGCCTGCGCCCGATCGTGGCGGGCATGAGTCCGCCGGTGGCTCAGTGTATCGGCCAAGTCGCTGTAAATCGTCACGTTCTCCCCTATCTATCGATCTCTCCCTGCGCGATGTCGATGGAGCCGATCGTCAAGCAAATTCTCCCATCAGAAGCCCGGAAACAATCGCCGCCGTAATCTGTTCGGGGCTCATATCGCCGTCAATCATGAATTCCCTTCTGGAAATCTCGGCGCTATTCGGCGGGCCTAAGATCACGGCCCTGATTTGTCCTTTTGCTTCCTCGAGATAGACCGTACAGAACAGTTCCATGCCAAAGGTCAGGCAGAGCCTTCCCTGGCAGCAGGGCACAAAAACGCGTTCGACGGTAGCGAGCTTTCGCCTGCGCAATTCGGCGTTCGCTTTGTCGATTTCTTTGCCGACCAGGAGCTTCAGGCGTTCGTAAACCTGAGCGGCATCGATCTCCCGAGCTGCCGCTGTCGCCCGCTCGTGGCGAGCATGAGTCCGCCGCTGAATCAGTTTATCGGCCAACTGTTTGTAATTTGTCACGTTGTCTCCTATCTATCGATCTCGCCCAGCACGATATCGATGGAGCCCACCACGGCAACCAGGTCGGCGATCAACCGGCCCTTGCACATGGTTTCAACGGCCTGCAGGGTGGCAAACGAAGGATAACGCATGTGCACGCGGTACGGCTTGGCGGTGCCGTCGGAAACCACGTAATACCCCATCTGCCCATGGCCGCATTCGATGCCCTGGTAAACCTCGCCGGCGGGAACATTGAATCCCTCGGTGACAATCTTGAAGTGATGGATGAGCGCCTCCATCTGCGTCTTCATTTTTTCGCGGCCGGGCAGAACGATCTTGGGCGCATCGGCCTTGACCGGGCCGCCGGGCATGCCATCGAGCGTCTGCTGAACGATCTTGGTGCTCTCGCGCATCTCGACCAGCCGCACCTCGTACCGCGCCCAGGTGTCGCCCACCGTCGAAGTCGGCACCTGGAACTGAAACTTCTCGTAGCTGGAGTAGGGCATGTCGCGGCGCAGGTCGATATCGACGCCGGAGGCGCGCAGCGGAGGGCCGGTGACGCCCAGCGCAATGGCATCGGCCGCAGAGAGATAGCCCACGCCCTTCAGGCGATTCATGAAGATGGGATTGCCTGTGAGCAGGTTCGAGTATTCGTCGATTTTCTCTGGGAAGCCGTGAATAAATGCCGCCACGCGATGCAACCAGCCGAGCGGCGGCTCCATGGAAAGCCCGCCGATGCGGAAGTAGCTGGTCATCATGCGCTGGCCGGCCACAGCCTCAAAGAGCCTGAGGATCTCTTCGCGCTCGCGAAAGGTGTAGAGGAAGACCGTGAGCGCGCCAATGTCCATGGCGTGGGTGCCCAGCCAGATGAGGTGCGAGTTCAAGCGGCTCAACTCGGTGAGCAACACGCGGATCCATTGCGCGCGTTCGGGGATTTCGAGGTTGAGCAGCTTCTCGACGGCCAGGCAATAGCAAAGATTGTTGGAGAGCGGATCGAGGTAATTGACGCGGTCCGTGAGCGGAACCACCTGCTGATAGAACTTGGCCTCGCAGGTTTTCTCGATGCCCGTATGCAGATAGCCAATCTCAGGCCGTACGCTGAGAATCACTTCGCCGTCCAGTTCGACCACCAGGCGCAGCACGCCGTGGGTCGCCGGATGCTGCGGGCCCATGTTGAGCACCATGCGCTGCCCGCCCACGCTTTCGGCGGTGGGCAGTTCGAGAACCGCGGCGCCAGGTTTCTCGCTCATCGATTTCTCGCTCATTAGCGGTATCCCTCCACAGGGTAATCCTTGCGCAAGGGATGACCGGTCCAATCGTCGGGCAGCATAATGCGGCGCAGGTCGGGATGATCGGCAAAGCGGATGCCGAAGAGATCGAAGACCTCGCGCTCGAAGAAGTTGGCGCCCGGCCAGACCGGCACGATCGAAGCGACGCTGGGCTCGGCTTCATCGAGCAGGACGCGCAGCCGGATGCGCTCTTTGAGGGCGTGCGAAAGGATGTGGTAGCTCAACTGAAAACGGGGCGCGAGGGGATACCAGTCGACCGCCGTCATGTCCTCAAAGAAGTTGTAGCCGGCGGCCTGCACGGTGGAGCAGGCGGCGCGAATCTCCCTGGACGCGATGGTGAGCGTCAGTTCACCGAAGTCGAACTTGGCGTCGCTGAGGGCGTCCGGCTTCCAGGCGAGGAGGGCTTTGATCGCGGGATGGTCCGGCATCGCCGCCAGGACAGCCTGCTTGCCCGAGAGGGTGGGTGGTTGACTCGCCATCCTAGAGGTCCGCCTTGTCCTGGCTCCAGTTCAGGATGCCTTTGCGCACAATGTAGTAGAGGCCGACGGCCACGAAGCCGAGGTAGACGAGCATCTCCCAGAAGCCAAAGAGGCGCGAACAGCCGGTAAGCGCGGGCAGGCGCCGATAAATGACCGCCCAGGGCATCATGAAGACCATTTCAACATCGAAGAGGATGAAGAGAACCGCGACCAGATAAAAGCGCACGCTGAAACGCCCGCGCGCGTCGCCGATGGCCTGAATGCCGCACTCGTAGGCATCGAGCTTCACCTGGGTGTTGCGATGGCGGCCGACAAACCAGGAGGCGGCAACCATCCCCACGCCAAGCAGGAACGCAGCAAGAATCTGCATCATAAGCGCGAGATATTGCCAGTAATAGGGATTCATCGCCACCTAGCCCAAAAAGCGGATCAAACTGCGCTCCTAGCCCCCGAAGACGATCCGTAAGCGCAGCTTTCTAGGATTGAGATTAGGTATTCAAGCCGATCCCGTCAAGGCGTCAAAGCGCTTGGGGGCAAAGAACTGCTTTGTTGTGCACGAGATAGTGCGTTTGAGCCGAGAAGGGGGCGTGTGCGGAAATTGTTGAGCCATCAGATGTGAGCCGCGTCACCGGCTTTCCCACTTTGAATAGTGCATAAAGTAGCCTGTTCTCATTTGAAACGGTACCTTCGTTATCTGAAGAACGGATACGAGAGCGCCGATCATTCAGGTGAGGATGGAAAGCATGGCTACGTCTCCCATGGAGTGTGGGTATTCGATGTTTGCGGGTGCGGCAGCGCCGGTTGCGGGGCGCGGCGTGGTGCGCAGTCGCAGGATTTCACCGGAAGCCGGCCGTGCGCTCGAGATCCTCGGCCACGCCATCGAATATCTGACGGACGAATTCGTTTACGCCGGTGGGTCCTTCTCCGCGCGTGATCCGCAAGTGGAAGCGGTGCAGTTGCTGATGAGCCTTAACCGGAAGGTTTATTTCGAGTGCCCCGAAGTGCCAGGCTTCGCAGAGCGGCTCCGCGCCCTGATGCGTCCGCGTACGGCATAGGCAGCGGACGGTTTCGAGCGAACGGCCGGCGGCAGAAATCTGTTCGCTGATAGCGGATTGCTGTTAGTCCTTACCGACCCAGCACTAAAACCCCGAACAACACGAGCCAGGCAAAGCCCATGGCGTGCCAGAACCATGCCGTAGCATCCACGGCGACCTGGCGGGACTCCACGCGCTTGAGAAGATGAAGAGCGCAGAGGCAGAAGAGCAGGGCGACTATGCCAAGGATCAGATGGGCGGCGTGCAATCCGGTAATCAGGTAGAAGAAATAACTTGCAGGCGTGGCGGAACGGTCGAAGGCAAATCCCTGCGCTTTCAATTGCCTCCAGGCCAGAGCCTGGCCGCAAAGGAACGCGAGACCCAGCATCAGGGTGAGCGCGATCCAGGGCAGGGTGCGGCGCAGGGCGGGACGGCCCAGGCCGAGCCACTCCTCCAGGACGTCGAACTCGCGGAAGATATGCAGCCGCGCCCGCTCCATGGTCAGACTGCTCACGAGCAGGACCGCGGTGTTGAGAAAGAGGATGGGTGGCAGCAGCACCGGATGCCAGTCGCCGATCTGGCGCAGTGTCCGCGGATCCATGTGCGTGCCGGCCTGACGCGCATAAAAAAGCACCACCAGCACGACGAAGAACATCATGTCGCCGGCCAGCGCGCAAAAGACAAACGCGCGCGTGCGCTCGAGGATCTCGCGTGGGCCGCGGCCTGGGTTTCGCCAGTCGTCGTCGCCTCCGCCCCCACCGCCTCCGGTCGGCCGGCGGTCTACGGGGGGCTTGCCCCCGGTTCCGGGCGCCTTCCGCTCGATCTCGGCCCGTATGGGCGAAAAGATGGACGGCATAGAGATCCCCGTGAGGATGAGATGCCTCTCACTCTTTCTTGGACGCAGGCAAAATCGGAAAAGTGGGTTAGGGAATGAGAAAAGAAGGCAAGCTTTCGTTAAGGCCTGAAGCTGCTATAAGGATTGTATTCCTTCAGGCGATCTCCCCGAAAACGGATCGAAGACCGGGACATCGAAACTGGCGAAGTCTTTCACGTTGCGGGTGACGACGACCATGCCGTGGATGCGGGCAGTGGCGGCGATCATGGCATCCGCGCTCAGATCGTCCGACGTATCGCACATCAATCGCGCCCACTCGCGGAAGATGGGACCATCGGCGGACAGGATCGTGTAATAGGCCATGAGATCGTCGATCCAGAGCTCCAGTTCCTGTGCCTTTGCCGGGTCCTGCTTGCGCGTGAGCTCGACGCCTGCCTGTGCTTCGGCGAGGACAACGGCCGGAATGGCGAGCTGATGTGCAGGAACTGAGCGCCTCCAGGCCGCGACCGCGCCGTGAGGCCGCGGCTTGCGTAACTCGAAAACAACATTGGTGTCGAGCAGGTAGATCAAGACGGTCCTTCGTCGTGGAAGCGGAACGGGCGCAGCTTCAGCACGGGACGGCGCGGAGGCAGCGGAATATCATGGGGTGCAGCGGGATCGAGAAGAGGATCGGGCATAACCTTTCTTGCCTTTTCGTTCAGATGCCTCCACTCGTCGATGGGAACCAGGACGGCAGCTTCCACGCCGCGGCGGGTGACGACTTGCGGGCCTTCTTTAAGGGTGATGTCGAGGAGTTCGCTGAAGCGAGCCTTTGCGTCGTAAACGGGCCAGACCATGTCCGAGACCTCTTATATAGTCATATGACTAGTCATATGACTATGTCAAGCCACCTGCGCAACCTGCGCCACCTGCGGTGGGGCAGACGCCTTCGGCGTGGGAAATTGGGTGTTGTGGATTCCCACCCTCGCTAGAAGAAAGCGAGGCGCTGTGTGCTGCCAGGCGGTATTTAGGCCGGCACATACCGCTCGATGGAGATCTCCTTTGCGTGCTCCCTGGTCTTGGATACGTCATAGGCGAGCTGCATGCGAAGGAGATGGTCCATCTCCGGGCCGAAGGCTT
>PLSB01000125.1 GCA_003165005.1 Acidobacteriaceae bacterium
GCAACGACCTGTGGCTGGAGATGACGGAGTCAGGCGTCATCAAGCCAGGGCATTGGCAGGACTCCAAGTGCGCCCTCGTGTACGGCCAGATGACCGAGCCCCCCGGAGCGCGTCTGCGCGTGGCCTTGAGCGCGCTCACGGTCGCCGAGTACTTCCGCGACGTGGAAGGCTCCGACACGCTGCTCTTCANNGACAACATCTTCCGCTTCACGCAGGCCGGTTCCGAGGTGTCCACGCTGCTGGGCCGCATGCCCTCGGCCGTGGGCTACCAGCCGAACCTGGCCACGGAGATGGGTGAGCTGCAGGAGCGCATTACTTCGACGAGCAAGGGATCGGTGACCTCGGTGCAGGCCGTCTACGTGCCCGCCGACGACTTGACCGATCCCGCGCCGGCCACCACCTTCGCCCACCTGGACGCCACCACCGTGTTGAGCCGCCCGCTTTCGGAGCTCGGCATTTATCCCGCCGTCGATCCGCTGGCCTCGACCTCGCGCATTCTCTCCGCGCGCATCGTAGGCGATGAACACTACGATGTCGCCCAGGGGGTCAAGCGCATTTTGCAGCGCTACAAGGACCTGCAGGACATCATCGCCATTCTCGGCATCGACGAACTCTCCGAAGACGACAAGCTCACCGTGGCGCGCGCGCGCAAGGTGCAAAAATTCCTCTCGCAGCCGTTCCATGTGGCCGAGACATTCACGGGCATCTCCGGCAAGTACGTCAAGATCGCCGACACGGTGCGCGCCTTCAAGGAGATTATCGAGGGCAAGCACGATGGCGTGCCGGAACAGGCCTTCTACATGCAGGGCGGCATCGAGGACGTGCTCGCCGCGGCGGAGAAACTGAAGGCGACGGTGTAACGACAGTGGTCAGTGTTCAGTTGTCAGTGGTCAGTTCGGTCCTAGGCGCTGCAGTTTTTCTGACCACTGACCACTGTTCACTGATCCCTGGCGACTGAAAGGAGCCCATGGCAGAAGCGACATCCGACCAGCTTCGCGTCCGTCTCGTTACGCCGGAGCGCATCCTCTTCGAGGCCGATGCCTCGGCCGTCGAGCTGCCGTCGACGAACGGATCCATGGAAGTGCTCTACGGCCACGCGCCGCTGATGGCCGAGCTGGGCGCGGGCGACGTGCGCATTCACCAGGGCGGAGGCATCGAATCCACCAGCCCTGACACCACACGCTACAACGTCAGTTGGGGATTCGTGGAAGTGCTGCCCAATCGCGTGACCATCCTCGCCTCCGACGCCCTCAAGCCCGAGGAGATCGACGTCGGACGCGCCGAGCAGCAGCTCGACCGCGGCGAGAAGATGTGGAAGGAAGCCGGCGAAAGCGAAGAGGCCTACGACGAAGCCCTCCGCGTGATCTCCGAAGCCGAAGCCAAGATTTCGTCGGCCGGCGAGACAGCTAAGACGCACTGAACCGGATTTAGCCGACACGCCGCAACCGAAGGCCCTGCTCGATGAGCAGGGCTTTCGAATCTACGGCGCATCATCACCACACCGTCCGCGGATAATGCTCAGCAATCTTCTCATCGGAAGAGATCAGCGGCGCCAGCCCGTTCACCTTCGCCTGGGCCACGATGATGCGGTCGAATGCGTCGCGCGTCCATTTTTCATCGAGCGCGGCTCTGGCCACATCCGCGAAAGGCAGTTCGCACAGGCGAAGTCCGACCTCATGCCCCAGTTTTTGCAGAATGTCTTTACCGGGCAGCGTAAGCCTGCCAATCTCGTGCAAGTACTCAAGCTCGACCAGCACCATGGGCGAAACCAGCAGGTCGGCCCTTTGCATCAGCTTTGCGGCGTCGCGCCCGATGCGCCCGCGGCCTTGAGCAAGGCGGATCGCGGCGTGGGTGTCGAGATAAGCATTCATGCCGTGCGCCGGGCCTTACGCGCATTTGCGCTTCCGGACGCCGATGCGGCCCTCGCCGGTTTTGCCAGCGGCCCGAGCTTGCGGTCCCACTTCTGTTCCCATTCGCGCATCTGGCCGGTCTTCCAGGAATCGTCGTCGATATCCGCGCCGGGAGCAATAATGTTCATCGGCGTCACCCGGCTCAGCTTCGAAGGAGCATGCTCAGCCACGAGCCGCACCCTGCGGCCCTTGTGCGAGACCCAGACCTCCTTCCCGTCGAGGGCCTGATTGACGAGATCGAAGAGCTTCTGCCGGAATTGAGTGATGGGGACTTCCATGATTTCCGATTGTAGCATAGTGTACGTATAAGAGCGTACATAATGTACATTCGCTCTGTAAAGAAGTTTACAACGAAGCTCCTCGCGTGATCTCCGAAGCTGAAGCCACTCTCTTCGGCCATCGTGTTGCGTTCACAATCCAAGCGGACAATTCATTGATTTCTTAATGGCTTCACGCTTATCGGCCGCACGGAGTAATCATGGGTTCTTTCAGATCCTGCCATTCATCCCCCACCAAGCGCTGCCAGTTGGCGTCGTAACAGGCACTTCTTCGATACCTGCCATTGGCGAAGCGATAGACGAACAATCCTTGTTCCGTCGCGGAGCCGTGCATGCCAAGTACAAGATCGAGAAAGCCATTCGTTCGCGATTTCTGAATTGTGAATGTCTGGCGTGCGTGAGCATCCAGGATGAGCTTATATCGCGATCCTGACCGCATGAACACCCAAAACGAGCAATTGCCTGTCGGGCTGCATAATTCATCGCCAGAAGCCTGCGCGATGACCTCGGGAATGCCGTCGGCGTTCAAGTCCACAAGCTTGATGCGCGTATCCGCAGCGATCGCACTCCACTTCTGCTCCGTGTGAGTGGCCACCTCTCTCATATTGAGTTTCAACTCTTGAATAATCGCATCGAGAATCCGCTCCCGCTCCATGGAATTAAGGGATTTCATCTGGCTGATCCGGTCTTCGCCGCCGAGCTCCTGCGAATCGTCTGGATTCCAGTGGAATGGTCCGGCGTGAACCGCCGAGGACTGCTGGCCGCAAGATGTGGCCGCTGACAGGACTAGAACGAGAGCACAAACGATCCCGGATTTCATGCCCGCAATTATAAATCGGCTTTGAATGCTGGACGGGAGCAGTTGTACCCCGACATGCACTTGCTCTTCCCACGTCCCGCCCGATAAAGTTTGAGCCGGGGCTTCTCTTGCTGAGCGCCGCCTCTCAGCGTCCCGCAGACCCCGGTCAGTTCGTTCCCCAAGAGGATCGTGCATGTCTAGCTTGCCTGCATCCGTTGCGAACCGGGACATCGACTCCACGCTGCGGGAGAACCGCGTCTTCCCGCCGCCGGAGGAGTTCAGCGCCAGGGCCCACATCAAGAGCCTTGAGGAGTACGAGGCTCTCTACAAGCAATCCATCGAGGACCCCGAAAAGTTCTGGGCCGGCGTGGCGCGGGAGCTGCACTGGTTCAAGCCGTGGGACAAGGTGCTGGAGTGGAATCTGCCGTGGGCCAGGTGGTTCGTGGGCGGCAAGATGAACCTGAGCTACAACTGTGTCGACCGCCATGCGCTCGGCGCACGCCGCAACAAGACCGCGCTCATCTGGGAGGGCGAGCCGGGGGAGATTCGCCGCCTGACCTACGCGGAATTGCACGCCGAGGTGCAGAAGTTCGCGAACGCGCTCAAGTCGCTCGGCATCCGCAAGGGCGATCGCGTGGCGGTGTACA
>PLSB01000278.1:0-2860 GCA_003165005.1 Acidobacteriaceae bacterium
GGCCTGACCGAGTTTTTGCCGGTCAGCTCGACGGCGCACCTGCGCATCACCGAAGCGCTCATGCACATTCCGCTCGATGACGCCTACTGGAAGATGTACACCATCGTGATTCAGTTGGGCGCCATCCTGGCGCTGCTGCTGCTCTTCCTCAGCCGCATCGTCGATTTCATGCGGACCTTCCCCAAGGGTGAAAACGGCGACCGCACCTGGCTGAACCACCCCATCTCGCTCACGTTGATTGCCTTTGCCTTCACCTCGGCGCCGGCGCTGCTGCTGCACAAATGGAGCGAGAAGAACCTGGGCAGCCTGAACGCCATGGCCTGGGCGTTGCTCATTGGCGGCATCGTGATGTGGATCATCGATGTCCGGAGCAACCGCTACGAGACCAGCACCAACCACGTAGAGGAGATGACCCTGCCGCAGGCCATCTGGATCGGTCTCTGCCAGACGCTGTCGGCAGTCTTTCCGGGAACCTCACGCTCCATGTCGACTATTGCCGCCGGGCAGTTGGTGGGGATGGACCGTCCAGCGGCGCTCGAATTCAGCTTTCTGCTCTCGATTCCCACCATGATCGCCGCCACCTGCTGGGACCTGAAGAAAGAGGTCTTTCCCAGCCATGGCGTCGTGGCGCACGTGACCATGACCGCCAACAACTGGATTGTGCTCCTGATCGGCACCGGGGTCTCGTTCATCGTGGCCTTGGGCGTCGTCGAGTGGTTCCTCTTCTGGGTGCGCAAGCACGGGTTTACGATGTTCGCCATCTACCGGATACTGCTTGGCGGGGCGCTGCTGATCTGGGGGGCGAAGTATATCGGGGGGTGAACTGCAAGGCTGGGGGTCCACACCAAGGTTCCCCCCTCCATTTCCCCCAAAAAACCGGCCTTTTGCGGCGATAATAAGAACTGCTCTGGGACTCTTCGTACGCTCCATCTGATCGCTCGCGGCAGCTTCTTGAGAGCGCCCGGCGAGAAGGAGTGCCCCGCCATGAAGCCCATTCGCATTGTTCTCGCGCCGACCCGCAGCCGCCCCCTGAATATCCTTCTCGGGATGGTACTGGTGCTGGCCGCGCTTCTCGTCCTCCTCGCGCTGGCCACCTATCACCCCTCCGACCCCTCGTGGAACACGGCCACGGGAGCAGCTAAACCCCAGAACTGGATCGGCCTCTTCGGTTCATACCTCGGCGACCTGCTGCTCCAATCGCTCGGGATTACCGCCTTCTTTCTGCCCTTGTGGGTGGGCGGGCTGGGCTGGACCTGGATGCGTTCTCGTTCCGGCGGGTCGGCGTGGCTGCGCTGGTTGGGAACGGTGCTGGCGCTGGCCTTTGTGCCTGCTGTCCTGGGACTGCTGCCCTGGCATTGGCTGTGGCTCGGCACGATTCCCCTTGCCGGCCAGTCCGGAATGCTGATGGCCGATCTGCTGGTGCGCTACCTGAACATGCAGGGCGCGTGGCTGGTGGCCGGCGTGCTGGCCGCTGCTGGTCTCTACTTTGCCTCGGCTGTCAGCTTCTCAGCCATCGCCGAAACCGTCCAGACCCGCTGGCTCAACGTTTTCAGCCTGCATGACCGCTGGCGTAACTGGCGCGAGGACCGCGCGGAACTCAAGGAAGAGAAGATGGCCGAACGCGAGCCGATCCGCGAACTGGAGAGCCGGCCTGACCAAACGCGCCAGCCACTTCCTGGCGCCATGATGGATGCGGATGCCGAGGCGTCGTCCGCTGCGCGCCCCGGCTTCTTTGCCCGTCTCTTCCGCCGCCAGCGCGCGCCCGAGACTGACCCGGAAGACATCCCGGCCTTTCAACGCGGGATCCCGATGACGGGTGCGGAAGACGCGAACGCCGCTCCCGCACGCGGGCGCAGTATTTGGGACCGCGCCGTGGCAGAGGCCGCGCCAACTGAGCATGAAGCGGTACAGGCCCCGATTCCGGTCGTGGCAGCTTCGGTCGTGGAGAATGGGATCGCCCCGCAACCCGCACCTGCTCCGTACCAATCCGTTCGGCCTCTCACTGCGGATCCGCGTCCTGCCTCCGCCCGGTTCGAGCCGGCAGCAGTCCGCCCTGCGTTTGAGCCAGCCATAGAGGCCCCGCTCAGCGATGAAATCACCATTCACGAGCGCGCCGATGCCGAGCCTCACACTTCCACCTTCGCGCCTAAGCATGTGAGCGGCTTCAAGCTGCCGCCCAGCACTCTGCTCAACTCCGGCGACGGTCCGCAGGCTGTCCGCGAGGATGAGTTGCGCGAAGAGGCGCGGGTTCTGGTGGAAAAATGCGCCGAGTTCGACGTCACGGGCCAAGTGGTTCAGATCAATCCCGGACCCATGGTGACAACGTATGAGTTCAAGCCCGAGGCTGGCGTGAAGTACTCGCGCGTCACTGGCCTCGCCGACGATCTCTGCCTGGCGATGCGCGCCGAGAGCATTCTCATCGAACGCATGGCTGGCAAAAACACGGTCGGCATCCAGGTGCCTAACCACCGCCGCGAGACCATCAACCTGCGCGACTGCATCGAGTCGGAAGAGTTCAACAAGGCCAAATCGCGGCTGACCATCGCCATGGGCAAGGACATCAACGGCCTCATCCGCACCGCCGATCTGGCCGAGATGCCCCACGTGCTCATCGCCGGCTCCACCGGCTCAGGCAAGTCAGTGGCCATCAACGCCATGATTATGAGCCTGCTCTACCGCACCACGCCCGCGCAGGTACGGCTCATTCTCGTCGATCCCAAGCGCGTCGAACTCGGCATGTACGAGGGCGTCCCGCATCTCTTCACGCCCATCATCACCGAGCCGAAGATGGCCGCCAACGCGCTGCGCAATGCGGTTCGAGAAATGGAACGGCGTCTGAAGCTGCTGGCCTCGCGCAGCG
>PLSB01000278.1:2916-7695 GCA_003165005.1 Acidobacteriaceae bacterium
CTCGCCGACCTGATGATGCTCGATCGCGCCAACGTGGAAGAATCGGTGACGCGCCTGGCGCAGATGGCGCGCGCCGTGGGCATTCATCTCATCCTGGCCACGCAGCGGCCAAGCGTGGACGTCATCACCGGCCTCANNCCCACGCGCATCAGCTTCCGCCTGGCCACGAAAGTCGACTCGCGCACCATTCTCGATACCAATGGGGCAGAGGCTCTTTTAGGCCGCGGCGACCTGCTCTTTCTGCCGCCGGGCACCAGCCGCCTGATGCGCCTGCACGCGCCGTATGTGAGCGAGAAGGAGACGGCGGCCGTGGTCGAGTTCTGGAAGAACCAGGGTACTGCCGAATATGCCGAGGGCTTCCTCGAATCGCCCAAGGACGAGCGCGCCGCCATGGAAGGCGAGAGTGGCGAGGCCAGCGACGACGATCCGATGTTTGACGATGCCGTGCGGCTGGTCTTCGAGTTCGGCAAAGCCTCCACCTCGCTCCTGCAGCGGCGGCTGCGCGTAGGCTACGGCCGCGCCGCGCATCTGATCGACCTGATGGAGCGCGACGGCCTGGTAGGCGCAGCCGACGGCCCGCGCCCCCGCGAACTCCTGAAGGCCCCCAACTGGCTGCACGAAGTGATGGCCGCGAACGAATAATCGAGGCAGGCGTCACATCCTCCGCGCCCCATCTGCGTTATGCTTCTTCTTTCCGGGAAACTCCTCCGCGGAGGGAGTCATGTTGCCGGGTAGCACGTCGACGAATCCTGTAGTCCTCTCGTACTACACCATGCGCCGGATGGTGGGTCTCATCGCGCTGGCGCTGCCATTCGCGCTGGCCGCCGGCGCCATCCTTGCGGCGCTTCTCATATCCGGGCACCTGCCGCATCCGCTGCTGCAGCGATCCATCAGCGACTACTACTACACACCCATGCGCGACTACTACGTGGGCAGCCTGTGCGCCATTGCGGCATTTCTCGTCTGCTCGCGCGGCTACGATCTGCACGATGAGATCACAGGCTACCTGGCCGGAGTCTGCGCCCTGGGTGTGGCATGTTGTCCCTCGTTCAATCCCCGCAGCAGCTCCTACACGCCGCTGGAATTCGCATGCGGCTTGATACACACGGCATTCGCCGCGCTCATGTATCTCATCCTTGCCTACATTTGCATTTTTCTGTTTCGCAAGTCCTCTCCGGAAAAGCCCTTCACGCGCCGCAAGCGGGATAGAAATCGCATCTACGGGGTCAGCGGCCTCATCATGGTTGCCTGCATGGTGGCGATGGTCGGTCTCACCCTCCGGTCGGTCGTCGAGCGGCGGCATCCCAGCCATTGGCTCTTCTGGTGTGAAGCGTTGGCAAACTGTGTCTTCGGAGTTGCGTGGCTGACCAAGGGCGAAGGCTTCATGCGCGACAAGCGGCACAACCACAATCATGCCCTTGCTCATCACCACCATGCCGCCATACCTTCCTGATTCGCCGGCGGCGAAGAGTGAAGCGCGAAGAATCGCTACGTCAATCGCGCAAAACGGCGAGAGACCTCGGGAAAATCGACGCCGCTGACGAACCAGCAAATCGCCCCGCAGACGACGGCCAACAGCGCCGAGCTCGCGGTGACCGGAGTGAATGAAATCGCCGCCGGACCTGGGAGGGCCGTAAACACGGCTCCAACCGCGAACGTGAAGGCGGCAATCCACTGGTAGATGTGCAGGCCGCACCACACCAGTGTTTGCGGCTCGCCGCGATAGGCCTCCTCGACGAAGCGGCCGGCCCCGGAGAGCAAAAGATAAATCCCGCAGATCGTGGTGCACGGCGCATGCACGGCCAGCAAACGCAGAAGCGCCGCGCCGACAACGAAGTTCCACAGGATCGAGTACACCGGCGTGGCATGAACCGGAATTCCGGCAAGTTGCGTGAGCCGGCAGACGCGCGAGCGCGGATGCGCGTAGCGGATTCCCGACGCTTCGACGGTGGGGCGGCCATGGCAACAGCCCTGCACCAGGCAACGCAATCTTCCCACCGCTTGAATCCATGGCGCGGCCACGGCAACCGCGGCGAGCGCCGTCCACGGATTGATGCCGAGAAACACGGCGGGAACGGCGCCAACGACCGCGCCAATCAATCCACCGTAGAAGCCCATCGGCCGCAAGAGCGCGGGCGAACCCTCCACCCATTGCGCCCATAGCACCGCGCCGATCACCGAGCAAAAGAAGATGCTGGCTGCAACCAAGGCCCCGCCGCGTCCCACCAGAGAATTGATCATTACCGCGCCGATGAGCACCGCTGCGCCTGCGTATGCGCCGTGATTGATGATGCGCACCGGTCCGATGCGCCACTCCTTCCACGAGTTTGCAATGCGCTCGGCGATATTCAAGATGAGCGCCCAGATGCGGCCGATGCGCGCAATCGCGAGGAAGGCAAGCGCTCCTGCAATCACGTCGAGCAGGGAATGCATGCCGGTAGCGATGCAGCTCAGGCTCACGAGCCCGGCCCAGGTCCACCAAAAAGCCTTCTTCCACCTGCCGCCCTCAGCAAGCACCGACGCTGCAATCAGCGCCCACACCACGTGAAACGAAGGAAACGCGCCGATGCCCGAGAACGGCGTTCTTTCCATTGCAAGCATCGATCCGATAGGGCCGGATGGTTGAAACGGGCGCGGAGGCACAAAGACTGGAAGCAGCAGATACAACGGAAAAATGACGGCCATCGCCGTCAGGCCGCGCAGGGCAAAGCGCCGCAGCGCAAAGCCGGATGCGGCGAGCAACGGTGTCAACAACACAACAAGATAGGTGCTGGCATAAACAATCTCTGTCTGCTCGATCACCGGCAGTCGCATCTCGAACGGCAGATACGTGCTCACCGCACCCAGCGGTCTTCCCATCACGCCAAACAACTCGAAGATCGCGAGCCAGGGCAACAAGATTACGAGATAAACGCGCATGCGCTCGCGAGGCGACGGTTTCCCGGCCGCTCCTCGCGGCAGCCAGCAGGAAGCGGCAGGAGTGCCGAAGCGTTTCCGCAGATCAGGCAGTTCGTAGCCAAGCACAAGCGCACTCGAGCCCAGCGCCGCGGCAGGCGTCACCATCCAGAGGCCGCTCGCCGATCCCAAAAAGATGGCAATGCCCGCGCAGGTGAGCACGAATCCCGCGTAAATGGGGTGTGGAACTACGGCATAAATGCTGCGGTCGACGAATCGCGGAGGAGGGTACGCGTTCATCGGCAACCCGCCGCCGTCGCGCCATAGCGAGAACATTCCGGCAAGCGTCATGGCAATGCCAATTCCCGCAAGGCTCGCGCCCAAGCCGGGAGAGTGCAGCGCGGCAAGATGCACCGCGTTGCGGGATGCGTGCGCCCACACCGCAAGCGCCGCGGGAACCGCAACCACAAACGTGAATCCGTAAAGTGCCTTCGCAAAGAGCGAGCGCGTCAAGTTTTCCAATCGGTGCTCCAATCGACCGTTTCGTGAATCACCCAACCGCGGCTTTCGCCTTCTGGAGTGGCCAGAATTCCCCGGCTCCTCCACTTCTTTTCTTCGATGTTGAAAAGAGAATGCGGAAAGATCCTGCGCAATGCCGGCGCTGCGGGAAGAATCGTCGACCCCAGCCGGCCTGCGCGAAGCATAATGGGCTCTTCGATGCGCAGTTTTCCTCCTGCCCATGCGATCTCGTTTTCTGCGATCGATGCGCATTCGTCATTTGCGCCGTTGTGGACAACCAGGCTCAGCGTGTGCGAGCCCATCCAGTCAATCCAGGTCACGGTATCAGGGGTCAGCGCGACTCGATCCGAAACAAACCGGCCCCACCTCAGATGTCGCAAGGGCAATTGCCAGGGAGGCGTGGTGAGCGTCAGGCATTCGGCATATCCCGCGCCGGTGAGGCGCTTCTCGCCGATGCTCAGGGAAACCGCGGAGGCCGGTTGCGCACAGTGCCAGACCACGGAGCCCGATTCGCACGCATAGACCGTGCGCCCGACCGGCGCTGCGCGCGCCGTCCACATTCCCTCGACGCCGAGCTGCGGCGACGCGAGAAGAATCTGTTGGCCGTCATGTCGAATCTCTGCGCCATGCATCGAGGACGCAGATTTGTTGGTTGCGCCGTCAGACCAGATCAGATTGCTGTAGGCCAGGCGGATGCCGCGCCATCGCACGCGAGCGCTATAAAGAATCGCCACTTCACCCGCGTCGCTCACGCAATCCAGGTACCACTTGACGAGCGAGAAGCGGGTCGAGGCAGCCAAATCCGGCCTCCGTGCATTCGAATACGTTCGCAGTGAGATCGCCTGATTATATAGCCATGATGAATTGCCGATTCCTGGGGGGCGGCTCCGTGCGCAGATCGATTGTGCGGACCGGCGAGGGAAAAGGGCCGGCAACCGATCACAGGTGGATTCCGGGCGTCGTGATAAACTTCGTCTGGTAAACGTTTCCGCAGCGTTCGCGGGCTGGATTCTGCCGCCTTCTAGAGCCTCGGCCAAAGGACCGCGGGAGACTCCTGATTCCCTCCCGCGAGGGTGCTCGTGTCCGCTTGACAAGTGCTCGAGTAAAACAATTTACTTAAGGGCGAACGTCTGATGCCTCCGCGGACGCATTCTCGCCTTTCAAGGTGACGCTCATGTTCGGTTTGCTCTCAAGTACCGCCGCCGGTTTGCCGGGCTTCCTGCCCGCCCTGTTCGTCTTCAGCACAAAGCCCCTGGCGCATCTGCGCTCGCTCGATTTGGTGGTGATCTGTCTCTACTTCGCCATGGTGCTCTGGATCGGCTTCTACCTGAAGGGCCGCACCAACACCAGCGAAGAGTTCTTCAT
>PLSB01000134.1:0-23642 GCA_003165005.1 Acidobacteriaceae bacterium
CAGGTCCATCTGTTCGTCTACTGGTTTGAACGGGTTCATCTTGTGATCCAGTATAAATTCCGGTGCGTTCGAGCCCCGAGCTTATAGCCGGTAGCTTGTAGCCTGTGGCTGGAAGTTGCTTCCTGGCGGGATTTCACGCCCAACTCGCATCCTTCCGTATCATCCGCCACAACGAGACTCTGAGGTCGCCGATTTGGTCAGCATCTTGAAAAACGTTCATGCAGATCTGTGCGCCTCGGTGCGGGAACGGTCGTAGACATAAATACAACAAAATGCTTGATTTGTTGGTTCCCTGGGGCTCGGCGCGGTTCAGTGCGGAATGCTAAGTATCGCTTAGCCTTTGGCTTATCCGCCACAGCACCGTCGGCCCGGAATCTCCCCTTCCGGCCCATCCCTGGATTGGAAGAGACTCGGCAGAGGTCCGATCGTACGGCGTCGCGCCGCGCATTCCCGTTCCCGCCAGAGCGGCCCGGCTTTCCACACCGCACTTCGGTTCGGGCCCGCGACTCCCATGCGAGAATGGAGGCAGCGATGACCAGCGTCTCTTCTGCTCAAGTTCCCGAGCCCACGATCGTAACCCCGCAGTTGCTGGCCCNNAAGAGCGACCGCGTGGTGCAGGGGCCGGGCGAAAATGCCGGCATTATCGACGTGGGCGATGGCTGGGCCTGCGCCTTCAAGATCGAGAGCCACAACCACCCCAGCTACATTGAACCCTACCAGGGCGCGGCTACCGGCGTGGGCGGCATTCTGCGTGACATCTTTACCATGGGCGCGCGGCCGCTGGCCGTGATGGACTCGCTGCGCTTCGGGCCAATTTCCGAAGACGTTCCAACCGGCGCAGATGCAAACCAAAGCGCAAAGGAGCGTGAGCTCCTCGTCCGCAAGAATCATGCGATCGTCGAAGGCGTAGTGAGCGGCATCGCCGGCTACAGCAACTGCTTCGGCGTGCCGAACCTGGGCGGCGAGACGAAATTCGAGAGCGGCTATAGCGGCAATCCGCTGGTGAACGCTTTCGCGCTGGGGCTGGTGCGCAAGGACGAGATCTTCTACGCCAAGGCGAGCGGCACGGGCAATCCCGTAATTTATGTCGGCGCCAAGACCGGACGCGACGGCATCCACGGCGCGACCATGGCGAGCGAAGAGTTCAAGGAAGGCTCCGAACAGAAGCGGCCGAATGTGCAGGTTGGCGACCCGTTCATGGAGAAGCTGCTGCTGGAGGCTTGCCTGGAAGCGATGAAAACCGGCGCCATCGTGGGCATTCAGGATATGGGCGCGGCCGGGCTCACCTGCTCCACATGCGAGATGGGGGCGCGCGGCGGCGTGGGCCTCGATGTCGAACTCGATCTGGTGCCGCAGCGCGAAACCGGCATGAGCGCCTACGAAATCATGCTCTCGGAAAGCCAGGAGCGCATGCTGCTGGTGGCCGAGAGGGGCCGCGAAGACGAGGTACTGCGCGTCTTCGCGAAGTGGGGTCTTGACGCCGTGATTGTGGGCACGGTCGAGCCGGAGCCGCGGCTGCGCATTCGCCATCACGGAGTGCTGGTGGCCGACATTCCCAATCAGTCGCTCACCGACGATGCGCCGCTCTACCACCGGCCGGTCGGCACATGGAAGTCTCCCTTTCCGGTCGACCCGCCGGCCGAAGTGCTCGTCGAGTTCGCCAAGGACCGCGATTACCTGGCGGATCTGAAGAAGCTCCTCGCCTCTTCAAACATCTGTTCCAAGCGCTGGATTCACGAGCAGTACGACAGCATGGTGCAAACGAATACCGTGCAGGGACCCGGTGGCGAGGCAGGCGTGATGCGCATCAAGGGCACCACAAGGCCGACTGGACTTGAAGGGCCAATCGGAGAGATCGGCCTGGCGATGGCTCTGGACGGCAACGGACGGTGGGCTTATCTCGATCCCAAGCTGGGCGCGATGCATGCGGTGGCCGAGTGCGCGCGCAAAGTGGCCATGACGGGCGCAACGCCGGTTGCCGCGACCAACTGCCTGAACTTCGGCAATCCCGAAAAGCCAGAGATCATGGCGCAGCTTTCCGCCGCCATCGACGGCATTGCGGAAGCCTGCACGGCGCTGGGCACGCCCATCACCGGCGGCAACGTGTCTCTCTATAATGAGACGCGCGGCGAAGGTATCTATCCCACGCCGGTTCTCGGCATCGTCGGCATTCTGGAAGACGTGACGAAGGCGGTGCCGGCGAACTTCCAGCGCGCGAAGGACGCCATCGTGCTGCTGTGGCCGATTCCGCGCGGCGAAGAGCCCGAACCGAAGCTGAAGGTTCCGCTGAATCCTCCGCCCATCAGCCAATACCCGCTTCCCGCGCTTGAGCGCGAGCCCGGACCCCGCGAAGAGGCGGATGCGTCTGATGCCGAAGCACAGAAGAATCTCACTGCATTCGGCTCCTCGGAGTTCGCCAAGGTGGTGCTGGGCGCAACCTGGGGAACTCCGCCTTCACTCGACCTCGACGCCGAAGCCAGCCTGCACAATATGCTGGCCGTGCTCGCGTGGCGCAAGCTCATTCGCTCGGCGCGCGACATCTCCGACGGCGGCATCGCTGTCGCTGTGGCACAAGCCGCTTTCGGCAGGGGTATCGGCGCCACAATCGAGCAGGACGCGTCTCTGCTTGCTCACCCGCTTTTCGGCCTTTTTGCCGAACCAGCCTCCACCATCCTCGTGACCACCGATCCCAGCAACCTCGCGGAGATCGACGCCATGGCGAACCAGTACAACTTCTTTTCCGCGCGCATCGGCACAACCGGCGGAAAGCAGCTGGAGGTGCTGGTCGACGGCGAGACGTTCATCTCCGCGCCGCTCGAGGAACTGCGCACGCTCTGGGCTTCCGCGCTTGAAGCCAGCCTCCATGACGAGGTCACCGCATGAGCAGGTTGCTGTTTCAGGGGGTCCCGGGCGTCGCCGATGAATCCGATCGTCTTCGCACCGGCTCTGCAGCGTCGTCCCTGATCCCTGATCCCTGTTCTCTGTTCCCTGTTTCTGACAAGCTCCACGAAGAATGCGGCGTGGTCGCCATCTACGGCCATCCCCACGCCGCGCGCGAGGCCTACCTTAGCCTCTACGCGCTGCAACATCGCGGACAGGAATCGGCCGGCATCGCCACTGCCGACGGGCACCATCTGGCCAATATCAAAGGCATGGGCCTGGTCTCGGAGATCTTTACCGACGACGTGCTGGCCAAGCTCCCCGGCCGCATGGCCATCGGGCACACGCGGTATTCCACGACCGGCGATTCGGCGCTCTTGAATGCGCAACCCATTCGCGTCGACTCCACCAAGGGCCTGATCGCGATTGCGCATAACGGCAACCTGGTGAACCTGGGCAACGTGCGCGCGCGCCTGGAACGCGCAGGCGCTTATTTCCAGACCACATCGGACTCCGAGATCATCGTGCAGCTGATCGCGCACTCGAGCGCCGGGTCGCTGGTGGACGCCATTGCCGACTCGCTCTCGCAGATCGAAGGCGCGTTTTCGATTGTGATGATGACGCGCGACCGCATCTTTGCCGCGCGCGATCCGCACGGCTTCCGCCCACTCTCCATGGGCCGCATGAAAAGTCCTGAAGGGAACGACATTGTGGTCTTCGCGTCGGAATCCTGCGCCTTCGATCTGCTGCGTGCCGAATTTGTCCGCGACATTCTGCCCGGCGAACTGGTGATGGTCTCGGAAGACGGCGTGACCAGCCGCCAGTACGCGAGTGGCACTCCGCAATCGAGCTGCATCTTCGAGCACGTTTACTTTGCGCGGCCCGACTCGCGCATCTTCGGCCGCTGGGTGCAGGAGTCGCGCGACCAGATGGGACGGCAGCTGGCGCGCGAATCCGGCGTGGCTGCCGACGTGGTGGTGCCAGTGCCGGACTCGGGCGTGACCGCCGCGCTCGGCTACGCCGAAGAGGCCGGCATTCCTTTCCGTTTCGGGCTCATCCGCAACCACTACGTGGGCCGCACATTTATCGAACCTGAACAGCGCGTCAGAGACTTCGGCGTACGCCTCAAGCTCAACCCGGTGCGCAATCTGCTGGAGGGCAAGCGCGTGGTTCTCATCGACGACTCGATCATCCGCGGTACGACGAGCCGCAAAATTGTGCGCATGGTGCGCGGCGCGGGCGCCAAGGAAGTCCACCTCCGCATCAGTTGCCCGCCCACCATCTCACCGTGTTTCTACGGTGTGGACACGCCCAGCAAACGGGAGCTCATCGCGGCCAACAATTCCATCGACGAGATTCGCCAGTTCATCGAGGCGGACTCGCTGGCGTATCTGTCGATGGAAGGTTTGCTCAACAGCGTCCGGGACGAAAACCAGGTTGGCTACTGTACCGCCTGCTACACCGGTAACTATCCTACGAAGTGGGTGGACGTGGAGGAGATTCTTCCCGCGGCCGCCGCAGTTTAACGGTCCGCCGGACCGCACGGATGCGGAGGCCTACCAGAGAGGCGCAACGGGAGCCTCTTGATACACCGGAGCCGGCGCGCCTTTGTTGGAAGTTTTGATGGCCGCGAGGTATGGCTTGACTGCGGGATCGTAGACGATTGTGATGGTGCCGGCGCTTCCGGGGGATCCATCAAATCCGGAGACGCCATTGCTTCCAGCCGTCCCGCCTGTGCCGCCGGATCCGGGCGGGCAACCGTCACCGCCGCTGCCGCCGTCGCCCCCTGCGCCGCCTCTTCCGCCGGCACCGCCACTGCCTCCCGCGCCTCCGTTTGCGGTAATCGTGAGAGAGCCGCCTTCGGGATCAACCAGAAAATGCCGGTCCTTCCTGCCGAGCGCGCTGGCAACGGCTTGTAGCAGGGGGTGAACACCCGTGCGCAGCGTGATCATGACCTTTACGGGAGGCGCGTTGCCGCCGTCGCCGCCATTGCCGCCGTTGGTGCCATTGCCTCCATCCCCGCCACGGCCTCCATCCCCGCCAGGTATATTCACATCGCCGCACGATCCAGGTGAACCACTCGATCCCTGCATGCCATCCGATCCATCCATTCCATCCGATCCGGCCGATCCATTGACGCCGTTGAAATTGGCTGCAAACGGATAGTCGTAGCGCACCGGAACGGTCAGCGATGCGTGCAACTCCGGGTGACTCGGCACTGAAATCTCCACCTGCCCGGTCTTGCCGTCGCTCTTGCGCGCGTCATGCGCCAGGCTGAGCACTCCTTTTTTGTTCACCGTCACCACGCTTGGCGTGACCGTAAGATCGGACCAGAGAATCTTGCCTTTGCCCTTTCCCTCGGTCACCCACTCTTTGCCGGTCGCGTCAGTGAATGTCACCACCAGGGGCGAGCTTTCTCCGGGTGCAACTGCCGGGCCATTCGGCAAGCTCGCCTCCATGGTTTTGACAGGTATCTTGGCGAGATGCACTCTCATCCTCAACCCAACCTTGATGGTGGTGCATCCTGCCAGCCCCATTGCTGCCGCCAATCCCAAGGCTCCGATGCTCGTCGATCGCCGCAACCACACACTTCGTTCGTTCATCGATGTCCTCCGTTCGCACACGCAGCGTGCTGCTAGCTGGATTGAAGTGAGGATAACTTGCGAATGCAGTTGACGCACGGCACACAAATCATCGTTAACCACTGCCGGATCGGTTTTTCTCAAACGTGGAAGCGATTCCTTCTTCATTGGACGATGAGACTCGCGCGCGAGTCGCAGTACGCGAAAGAAAATGTCGCACGGTCCGCTCCGGCGCTGTTCAGCTCAAGGCGAGTGAGGGATCGGCGCTCAGGTCCGGCGAGGCGAACTCCTCGGCCAGAAGCCGTGGCCATGCGGCGGCGGCGATCATGGCGGCGTTGTCGGTGGAGAGCGCGAGGGTGGGAAAGAGAATCCGCACGCCGCGCGCCGCAGCTTCCCGAGTGAAGCGCTCTCGGAGTTCGCGGTTGGCGGCCACGCCTCCGGTGACGAGGACGCGCCGCGCGCCCATCGACTCGGCCGCGGCGAAGGTTTTCTTCTCGAGGTCGCCGATCACCGCGTGCTGAAAACTGGCGATCAAGTCCAATGTCGGCTGCGGGCAGAGCGCGAGAGCCTCTTCGCGCGTCTGCGGTAGGCGAAAGTTTTGGAGCACGCGGGTCACGCGGGCTCTCGATTCGGCGCGCATTCCATGGAGCTCCACGTAGCGCAGCACCGCGGTCTTGATTCCCGAAAAAGAAAAAAGAAAATGCGGATCGAGGCGCGCGATGGGCGCGGTCTTTGCCGCCTTGGTGCGCGGGGGCCGACCGCCCAGGTGGACTTTTGGTTTGATTTGTGCGAAGGAAAACGGCACGGCGCGGGGATTGCCGAATCGGGCGAGCGCATCGATCCACGGGCCACCGGGATAGCCGAGGCCGAGCAGCTTCGCAACCTTGTCGAAGGCCTCGCCCGCGGCATCGTCCACGGTGCGGCCCACCAGCGTGTAACTCCACGTGGCGTCCATCGGCCGGACTAGATAGAGATGCGTGTGTCCGCCCGAGACGACGAGTGCTAGGGCTGGGTCGCCGCTCGAGTTGGAGCGGCTCCCGTTCGCCGCGCCATTCTCGGGCGCGCCTTCGGCCTCGCGCTCGTTCAGGAGCACGGCGTGAATGTGGCCTTCGAGATGGTTCACGGCAATCAGCGGAAGACGATTGGCGAAGGCGAGGGCCTTGGCATAGGTAATACCCACCAGAAGCGCTCCGGCCAGGCCTGGACCGGCGGTGACAGCGATGGCGTCGAGATCGGCGAGCGCGATGTGCGCCTCGGCAAGCGCGGCGCGCACTACGGGAACAATGGCGCGGAGATGTTCGCGGCTGGCGAGCTCCGGCACTACGCCGCCATAGCGCGCATGCGTCGAGATCTGCGAGGCCACAACGGAGGAAACGGTGCGCGCACCCCGCTCCACGATCGCCGCGGCGGTTTCGTCGCAGGAGCTTTCAATGCCGAGAATGAGGCCGGAGCCGGGCACAATCTCAGTGTAGACGGCGGAGTTAGCGGTGTTAGCGGAGTTAGCGGAGTTAGAACGGGTCCGGAAGGCGATCAGTTTTCACGCGTGGCGGGCGGGAGACACAGGTGGTGGACGAATGGGAGCCGACTTCGCCATTTCGCGTGCGCGGCTGGATGGAGCGAGAATAAGAGCACCGACGATGGCCGGGAACGAACAACTCGAAGCCGCTTTGCGGATTGTGGAGACGCTTCGCGCGCGCGGCCATGAAGCGTATTTTGCCGGGGGATGCGTGCGCGATCTCTTGCTCAAGCGCGAGCCGGCCGACTACGACGTGGCCACCAGCGCGACGCCGGAGGTGGTGCTGGAGATGTTTCCGCGGACCTTTGCCGTGGGCGCGCATTTCGGGGTGGTCCTGGTTGCGCCGGAGACGGAAGACGCGGGATTCGTGACCGAAGTCGCGACCTTCCGCTCCGACCTTGCTTATTCCGACGGCCGCCATCCCGACGGCGTGCGCTATACGAAGACCGCCGCGGAGGATGTCGAGCGGCGCGATTTCACGATCAACGGCCTGCTTCTCGACCCCCTGCGGGGGGGCAGACTTTTGGACGAGTGTTTTGCCGATCCGAAAATCCTGCGCGATGCGGTTCTGGATTTTGTGGGCGGTCTTGCCGATCTCGATGCGGGCATTGTGCGCGCCATCGGCCGGCCGGAGTTGCGCTTTGAGGAGGACCACCTGCGCATGTTGCGCGGGGTGCGCTTTGCGGCGCGGTTCGGGTTCGAGCTGGAAGCGGAGACCGAGCGCGCCATGCGGCAACTGGCCGCGCGGATTCATGTGGTGAGCCGGGAGCGGGTGCGCGACGAACTGACCAAGATGCTCACCGAGGGCCATGCGCGGCGCGCCTTCGAGCTGCTGGACGCGACGGGGCTGCTTGCCGAGGTGCTGCCGGAGATGGCGCGCATGAAGGGCGTGGAACAGCCGCCGCAGTTCCACCCCGAGGGCGACGTGTGGACGCACACACTGATGCTACTGGAGCAATTGCCAGCGGGGTGCTCGATGACTCTCGCGTGGGGCGCGCTGCTGCACGACGTGGGCAAGCCAGCGACCTTCCGCCGCGCGCCGGATCGCATTCGCTTCGACGGGCATGTGGAGATCGGCGTGGCCATGGGCGCGGAGATCTGCCGGCGCTTCCGCTTTTCGAACGAAGAAACGCGGCAGGTGGTGGCGCTGATCGAGAACCACATGCGCTTTATGGACGCACCGCGCATGAAGACCTCGACGCTCAAGCGGTTCTTCCGGCTGGAGCGTTTCGACGAACACCTGGCGCTGCACCGCATGGATTGCCTGGCGGCGAGCGGCAATCTGGAGCATTGGGATTTCGTGCGCGAGCGTTTTTCCTCAATGCCGGAGGAGAGCGTGAGGCCGAAACCGTTGCTCACGGGCCGGGAACTGATTGCCGCAGGATACGCGCCGGGGGCGGAATTCAAGGAGATGCTGCGCGCGGCCGAGGATGCGCAGCTGGAGGGCGCGATCGCCACGACGGAAGAAGCGCTGCGGTGGGTGCGGGAGCGTTTCCCGTCCTAAAATCTCATCGTCAGCCCAAACTGAATTTGCCGCTCGCGATAGAAGTCGGCGCCGTTGATGTTGAGCGGCTGGCCGAAACCCGGAATGTAGCTGGTCGTGGAAAAGGGTTTGAGGCCGGTCAGAAAGTTCAGCGTCGGAGGCGAATTTGAGGTGCCGGACTCGATGGTATAGCCGGTGGTCTCGATCTCGGTGACATTCTGGTGGTTGAAGAGATTGAAACTCTCAGCCAGCACTTCCAATTCGCGCATTTCGCCGAGATCGAATTTCTTGCCCAGACGGAGATCGGCTTTCCAGGTATCGGGATAACGGTAGGTGTTGCGGCCCACGCCGTAGACGCGGTTGTCGCCGCCTGAGCCGTTCATGCCCGGCCGCAAACCGGCGATGGGGTCGCCGGAGGCGTTAAACTCCTCGGGCAGCGAGCCGGTGACGCGCATGGTGTAGGGCAGGCCGCTGTGGAATTGCCCGATGCTGGAGACCATCCAGCCATTGCCTAGCATTCCGGCCAAATTGTGCAGCTTCCACGGCGCCTCATAGACCAACATGATGGCGGCCGAGTGACGCACGTCGAGGTTGCTGGTTCCGTATTCCGTGCTGAGGTCGACCGCGTTCAGCGGGCTCTCGCTCGGGTTCCAGTCCATGATGTGCGCGTAGGTGTAGTGGGCGTGCAGGCTGAGGCCGCGGCTGCCGTAGCGCGTGAGCTTGACCATGGCTGCCTCATAGGTCGAGTTGGCTTTGCTCGTGATTTGTTCGATCTCTTGATAGTTCGGATTGAGCCAGCCACACTCTCCGGCGAGGTTCAACTGCGAACCGCTTGGACATTCCGTCGACGGCCAGGACGCGTAAAAGGGAACCTTGATCTGCTTGGCCTTGATCGGACCCAGGCCAAGGTTGCCGCACGGGCCGTTGCTGTTGCTGGGCTGGCCGTTGCTGCTGGCGCCCGAGGAAGTAGAGATAACCTCGTCACACACGGCGTAGGTGATGGTCTGCGAGCTGGTCGTTGGGGTGAGGTTGGTGTCGATGTAGACGGGCAGACGGCGGCCCAGGCTCACGAGCGCCGCGCCCGTCACCATCACGTGGCCCGGTAAAGTTTCCTCTGCAGACGCCATGGCCTGGTGCACTTCGGGATTGCGGAAGTTGGGCGCGAAGCCGACGGCTCCCGGCTTGACCACGCTGGATGGCTCGCCGGTAAGAACGTGCGGGAATGGCGGCGCGCCGCCCGCGCAGTACTGGCAATCGTCCTGCGGGCGCATGAAAACATAAAGATCGCCTTTGAGCGAGCCGGTTTGCGTGAGCGCGGCCTCGACGGTGGAGTTTTCCACGCGGCCGTAGTACATGCCGTAGCCGAAGCGCAGCACCGGCCAGCGGCCTTTGCCGCTGCCCAGGGCGAGACTCACGCGCGGAGCCCAGTTGTTGCCCAGGCTCGGCAGTTTCTGAGTGAACGGAAGCTCCGGATTGTCGAGGTTTGCAAGGGGCGGCGGCAACTGCTCGCGCTCCCACCGCAAGCCGGCGGAGAAGACGGCGAACTTGCTGGCCTGCCATTGCGCGGTTGCGAAACCGGCCCAGTCGTTGGTGCTCAGGCGCCAATTCGTTGGACCCATCATCTGCGAGTAGTAGGAGTAGCATGGCATCGCGCCCAGGCCCATGGGCTGGCCGTTCGAGGCCTGCCAGGCTCTGCCGGTTGCATCGCAGTTGTGGGGATTGGCAGGATCGAGCGCGTCGGCGAATCCGTACTTCTCAAAAGCCAGAGCGTCGGAGACAAAGTTCTGCACCTTCGAGTAGGTATACGTACCGGTCTGGTTGCGCAGCAGGCTGGTTGCGTCGGCGTTGTGATCCATCTCGAATCCCGCCTTCACCAGTAGGCGATTGTGCACCCAGTCAAGCATCTGCTGCGCGTGGTAGAGCTTCTCGTCGGGATAGCTGCCCTGCCCGAAGCGCGAAGGATTGCCGATCGAGAAACCGTAGCGCGAATCGACAACGATCTGCGGCAACTGGCCGTAGGCATTGCCGGTGAGAAATGTCTTCTCGAATTCCGACGGGGTATCGGGCCGCGCGGTGAGGATGGTACGTCCCGCGGAGCCTTGGGTGACGGCCAGCAGATTCGGCGTCAGATATGCTTCCCAACGGGCGAGCAGCCACTCCTCGCTGGCCTGGCTGGAGCCAAAGCTGTGGTTGCCGTAGTTTTCCGACACCTGCGTCAGTCCGCCGCCGGGAGCGTTCCAATCGGCGCCAATGCCTTCCAGCGTGAAGCGATGGCGCTCGGCGGCTTGCCAATCGATACGGCCAAAGCCGACCCGCTGCGCGGCGGAGCGCGGCGCGGGACCGAGCAGTCCGGCGAGCGTCTCCAGCATCTGCGAATAAACCGTAAGCGCTTGATCCAAGCCTGAGACGCAGCCGCTTGACTGCCCCCCCGTCAATCCCAGCTGTGCGCCGAGCAACTGCATCTGGCAATTGCTCGGTTGGGCAAAAAAGCCGGTTGTTGTTGGGGCACACGGGGGGGTTCCGCAATCGGTCGGCACCTGCAGGTAGGGATATTTCACCATCGCCAGCCCCGGATCGTTGCGGTGGTAGCTGTCGAGGGCGGCGAACCAGAAGAGCTTGTCGCGGCGGATGAGGCTGCCCATGCCGAGCCCCCACACGGTCTCGTGATCGGGCGGCGTATACGACTCCAGCGGTCCGTTCGGGCCATTATCGAAGACTGGAACGGTGGGCAGCAAGCCGAGCTCGCTGGCCGGTTTAGTCTCCGTGACCCACTGCGTAAAGGGATTCCGCGCGCCCCAGGTATTCTGCCGATCGTAATAGAATCCCTGGCCGTGGAGCGCATTGCCGCCGCGTTGAGTCTCAATGCCGGTTTGTCCGCCGGCCGAGCGCATGCCCTCGGCCTCGACGTTGCCGGCGACCGCCGTCACCTCCTGGATGGCGGCCTCGCTCACGCCGAAGCCGCGTCCGCCGGTCCAGGACTGGCTCATCGACTGGCTGATTGTGTTCTGCCGATCCTCGCCCTGGCTGGCTGGATCCTGGGCCGTCGAACCCGCGGACGATCCAGCGGCAACGCCGAACCTGAGCGAAGTGTTCGCCCCGTCGATGGTGATCTGGGCCGATTCCAGCGAGCCGCGGTAGGAGGCCTGCGAGGAGCTTGAGCTGGCGCTCGCGGCCGGCGTGTCGAGCAGGAACTCCTGCCAGCGGCGACCGTCGGCGGGCAGCGACGCGAGCTGGGTTGCGGTGAGCGTGGTGGTGACGGGCGCGGCGGCCGGATCGGCGTTTTGCGCGGCAGCCGCAACCGGCGAGAAAGCCTTCGGCCCTGAAAGCAGAATCGCATTCACGCCCCTGGCAATCGCGGCGCTGAGGGGGAGTGGCTGCGCCGTGGCGCGCGCGAAGGGAAGCGTGGGCGGCAGAGCGGCCGCAAGCGCGGGCAGGGCGGGGAGCGATTGGGTTTCAAGCGCTGCTCGCAACGGGGGCGCAGGCGGCGCAGATGGACGAACTGCGGCCGGAAGTTGTGCGGCGGGTTGCGGCAAGATGGGCGGGCTGGCCGGCGCGACAGCCGCTGTGGCGCGAGGCGCGGTCGCGGCTGGCAGCGGCGCGGTGGAGACTGAGGCGAGCGTCTCCGGACTCGATGGGCTTTCCGCGGGCGGTGCGGTCTTCGCCGCGCCAGCAGCGGTGGGAAGTTGCGGCGCGACGGGCGGGCTGGATGCCGCGGGCGCGGCGAAGGCTGTTACCGGCATCGATGCCGGCGGAGGCTGCGGCGCGGCGATCTCAAGCGGCGCGGAAGCCTCAACTACCCCTGGCGCGACCGGCTCAAAATGCATCGCGGCCTGCAGGCGCGCTTCCGCGCCGCCGGTCACGAGAATCCCTTCGAGCTCGCCGTGGCCCAGTTCGGGCACGTCGGCCTCCAGCGTGTATTCGCCCGCGTCGAGCGCGGCAAACCGGAAGGCGCCGTTTTTGGCCGTAACCGCGCGCTGCTCGACGCCGGTGGCCTTGTTGCGCAGGACCACGGGAACACCCGCCAGCGGAGCCGAATGCAGGTCGGTAAGCCGCCCGGCGAGCGAGCCCGAAGGAGACGCCTGTATGTCAACGCTGTGGAGCACGGGGTCGGCCGGCGGCTCTTGCGCACACCCCAACCCGCAGGCGCCCAGCAAAAGCGCCCCAACCACGAACCACGTTCTCCAGTTCCGCCTACAGCGGTTCCACAATTGCTCTACCTCGGAGCGGCAACCGCCAAGTGGCATTTTCCTTGAGAAAATGCCACCTTGAACAACAGCCAGAAAGGGCACATGAATTGTGGAGCCGCTCTAGCCTCGGCCATTGCCAACACTACCGTGGCAGATCCTGGGAGATTGCTTGAAAAACGCTCCACCGGCCCGCTCTCGCGGCGAGTCCGGCAAGGGACGGACAAACTTTCGCCGTCCTGCGTGGGTGCAGACGAGGTTTGGCTGCGATTCTATGCCTGGCAAGCGCTGTTGAAAAGTAGTCGGCATCACAGCGGCGGTTTTTTCCGCGAGCCGGCAGCGCCCAAAAACCGGCGCCAGATCGAGTGGCCAAGCCTCCGGATCCGTGCGGGGGACAATCGCATCAACGGCATTGGGGCGCTTTTCGCGCCCTTTTTAGGCCGACCCGGGACTCCGGGGTGCGGTTTGGCATCCAACCCAGCACAGAAGTGCTGGGCTATAGCATTTTCGGAAATAATGTAGACCGAAGCCGCGGCTGCTGAGTGGATTTTTCCTCTCCGGGGTCCCCAACGACAGGTCTTCGTCGTTGGGGTGGAAGTGAAATCCACATCCACGGCTCTCAAGAGTTCACAGTATTTCCGAAAATGCCGTAAGATGCGTCGCGCCTCCGGCGCTCGGGTCCACTGCGAGTACGAAGAACGGGGGTCCATCGAGCCGTCTGGGAGCAGAGAAACGGATCAGGCCTCTTTGAGGAGCCAGCAACCGTAAAACCTGCGGCCATGCCGGAGGATACTTACTCCACCAGCGCCACAAACTTCTTCAGCTCCTCGTCGTACTCCTCAATCCGGCCCGTGAGAATGTCGTAGTACCAGCCGTGCACCGTGAGGCGGCCCTCGGTTACGGCCCGCGCCACCGGGGGCTGCGCGTGCAGGTTCTTGAGTTGCGCCACAACGTTGCCGCGGATCAGCGACGCCAGCTCCGCACTCTCGCCGTCGGCCGGATTGAGCGGCTGCCGGTGCGCGAAGGCCGCCTCCACATGGTCGAGCCAGCGTCGCGCCTGGGGGAGATTGGCCAGGCTCTTGCGGTCGAGCGCGGCCTTCATGGCTCCGCAGTCGGAGTGGCCGCAGACGATGGCGTGCTGCACTTTCAGCGCCTCCACCGAATACTCGATGGTCGCGGTCACGCCGTCCACATCGAGGTTCGTGACCGGCACCACATTCCCGATGCTGCGTGCGATGAACAGATCGCCCGGCTCGGTGCCCAGGATCAGGTCCGGCACCACGCGCGAGTCGGCACAGGTGATGAACAACCACGCCGGAGCCTGGCTCTCGGCCAGCAGGTGAAAATGGCTCTTCTTCGCCGGAAATACCTCGGCAAGAAACCGCTTGTGCCCTTCAATCAGCTTTTGCATCTGCACCCCACCGCTCAACTCGGCCTCCGGCAGGCACCGCGAGCGCCTTCGTGACGCCCGCAACCCGCCCCAGCCCAGCCTATCAGCCCGTGGAAAAAATCGAAATTCCGAACAGATCGTCCCTTGGCGGCTATTCTGATGGAGAGGAAATCCGCTTCCATGCAGCGTCATCTTTTCTGCCTGCGTCCTACGCTTGTCTCGTTGTTCTTGTCCGCAGCCGCGATTCTCGCCTCGGCGCAAACCGTCGACACCGTCGATCCGGCGCTGCGCGGCCAGGTGGATCGCATCGCCACTCGGGTGCTTGAATCGACCGGCGTGCCTTCGGCGTCTATCGCGGTCATCCAGCACGGCAAGCTGGTTTACACGCACGCCTGCGGCAGCGCGCGCCTGGCCACGGCAACGTCGCCCGCGGTTCCGGCGACGCCGGAGATGCGCTACTCCATCGGATCAATCTCCAAGCAGTTCATGGCGACAGCGATTCTGATTCTGCGGGAACAGGGCAAGCTGAGCCTCGACGATCCCGTCGGCAAGTACATTCCCGGTCTCACCCGCGGCAACGAGGTCACCATCCGCGAGATCCTTTCGCACACCTCCGGCTACCAGGACTACTGGCCNNTCGCACACCTCCGGCTACCAGGACTATTGGCCCGAAGACTACGTGATGACCACAATGAAAGGCCCCACGACCGCGCAGCAGATCCTCGACATCTGGGGCAAGAAGCCGCTGGACTTCGAGCCGGGCGCCGAATGGCAGTACTCGAACACCAATTTCGTCATCGCCGGCCGCATTGTCGAGGTCGTCTCCGGAGAGAACTACTGGGAGTTCCTTGAGCAGCACATCTTTCGCCCGCTGGGCATGAAGTCGGTGTGGAACTCCGACCAGCAAGAGTTGACCCAGGCAGATGCCACGCCGTATTACCGGCACGCGCTCGGACTGTTGCGGGTTGCGCCCAAGGAGGGCCAGGGCTGGATGTTCGCGGCCGGCGAGCTGGCCATGACGCCGCACGACCTGGCGCTGTGGGATGAAAGTCTCCTGTCTCGGTCGATACTCTCGTCCGAAAGCTATAAAACGATGTTTACCGAGGTGAAACTGAAAAACGGCGAGGGCACGCACTACGGCCTGGGCGTAGAGGTGCGCGATCGCGACGGCCATCGCTCCATCGAACACGGGGGCGAGGTATCCGGCTTCGTCTCGGAGAACGAAGTGCTCATCGACGATGACGCGGCGGTCGTGGTGTTCACCAATCAGGACGCAGTCGATGCCGCGGGCAGCATCGCGCACCTGGCCGCGCCATTCGTGGCCGGCTATCCGCTCACCGCTCCCGAGCAGCAGGCGCTCGACATTTATCACGGTTTGCAACACGGCCGGATCGACCGCTCCCAGCTCGCGCCCAACCTGAGCGACTACTTTTCGGCCGAAGCCATCGCCGACTTCCAGTTGAGCCTCGCGCCGCTCGGCGAGCCGCTTTCTCTGCGCCAAACCCACACCGAACTCCGCGGCGGCATGACTTTTCGAGGGTTCGAGATCGTCTACCCCGGCCGCCGTCTCGAGCTCACCACGTACACCTATCCCGACGGCAAACTCGAGCAGTACCTCATCGCTCCTGCCGAGTGAGCAGACTGCCGAAGAGACGCATGAGCACCAACGAAAAGCCGACCGCAGCGGAACGCGCACCGAGCCGCGCGCACCGCGTCTCCTTTTCTTTTGTCATTTCGTGCATCAGCCGGTTCATGATTCTTCGCGACCGCGCGCTGGGGTGGACGAAGCGCGGCCGCGTTCCCGAGGGCGTCGACGAACGCGCTTTGCGTCACGCGATTCCGAGCGGGGATCATCTTCTCGACGCGGTCTTTGTCGAGCCGGCCCGCGTTCCTGCACGGGCTCGCGTTTTGCTCTGTCACGGAATCGGCGAAACCGTGGAGCAATGGTTCGGCGTACAGCAGCTTCTCGCGGCCCAGGGCGTTGCGTCGCTGGTTTTCGACTATTCGGGCTACGGCAAGAGCAGCGGCCGGCCCGGTTGGGAGCAATTTGAGATGGACGCGGTCGCGGCTTTCGGCGCGCTTCAAGAAAGATCGCCGGGGCTGCCGGTGTCGGTGCTCGGCTTCTCGCTGGGCAGCGGCGTGGCCACGGCGGCGATTCATCGCGTCCCCGCCGAGCGCCTGATTCTCTGCGAGGCCTTCACGTCGTTTCGCAACGCCGCCGCGGGTTGCGGAATCCCTCGTGCGCTCGCCGGTCTCGTGCCGCCCATCTGGCATGCGCAAGCGGCGCTGGCACACTTCAAATTGCCGGTTCTCGTCGTCCACGGTGAAAAGGACCGGCTGTTTCCCGTCGCGATGGCCCACGAACTCGCGTCCTGGTGCGAGCCGGCGGCCGAGGTTGTTCTGGTCCCCGCCACCACGCATAATCAGCCCTTCCGCAAGCCGCACACCGATTACTGGGGGCCGATCGTCGAGTGGCTCGGCCGTTGAGGGCGCCCCATCTTCCCCGCGCTGGGGTCGGGGACGACATGCGTCTACGCCGGAAAGGCCCTCTGAACCAGGCTGGCCGCATCTTCCAGCCAGGCTGCACGTTCCTCCGGAGTGCTGGTCACGACGACACCATAGCTGCGGCGCTCGACGCGACCCACGCCGCAATAACGGAGGATGCAATTCTTCCACAGTGTTTCCAGCGGATCGCCGAAGACTTCGAGCTCACGATCCTTCTCCGTGTTCGTGGTGTTGAACACCAGGGCGCAACTAGCTTTAAGCAGCCCCTCGGGAACACCCTCGCCGCTGTCGCCCTCGCGAAAGCGGTAGGCCACTCCGGCGCGCAGGACGCGGTCCACCCATCCCTTGAGAATGGCCGGCGGCTGGCCCCACCAGTTGGGGTGGATCACGACGATCCCCTCCGCCTGTGCGATCTCGCGGCAGTGGGATTCAATCTGCGGCGGAACGCCGGCTGATGCGGCGATCTCCGCGTCCGTCAGGATCGGATCGAAGCCCTCGGCGTACAGGTCGTGCAGGCTGACCGCGTGCCCGCTCTCTTTGAGGACGGTCCTGGCCGTCGCAGCAATGGCATGGTTAAAGCTCCCCTGCCTGGGGTGAGCCAGGATGATGGAAATGTTCATTGCTTTGTCTCGATCCTATCTCCGCGCGCCGGCCGGGCGGTTTACGACCCGCCCCGCTCCGGCTCCTCGTCGTCGCGGCGTTCCCTTTGCAGGCGGTCCTCGCAGTCTTCGCGTTCTTCCTGCTCCCGCCGCTTCTTCTCTTCCTCGCGCTCCTCGCGTCCGTCAGCCATAATGCGCGCTCCTCGATCCAGTGTATGGCGCGCCGGACCCCCGGATCACGGAAGCGGATTGGCCAGCTGCTCACCCGCAGCACTCGTCCAAAGGGCTGCCGTCCGCAGGACCCGATAAACTAGAAGCTGACCATGTTTGAGAATCTTTCCGACAAACTGCAGCGTGTCTTCAAGAGCCTTCGCGGCCAGGGCACACTCACTGAAGAAAACATCGCCGAAGCCCTGCGCGAGATCCGCGTGGCCCTGCTCGAAGCCGACGTCAACCTGAACGTCGTCGGCGACCTCATCGAGCACATCCGCGAAAAAGCCGTCGGCACCGAAGTGCTCACTTCGCTCTCGCCCTCTGAGCAGGTCATCAAGATCGTCCGCGACGAGTTGATCGCCCTGCTCGGCAAAGACACCGCGCGCTTCAACTTCGCCTCGCGTCCGCCCACGGTTATTTTGATGGCTGGGCTGCAAGGCTCGGGCAAGACGACCACCTCTGGCAAACTGGCCGCGTGGCTCAAGAAGGGCGGTCACCGGCCCATGCTGGTTTCGGTCGACGTCTATCGCCCTGCCGCGCGCGAGCAGCTCAAGGTCGTCGCCAAGCAGGTGGAGACGCGCCTCTACGAGGGCGACACCAAAGGCGAACCCGCCGGATCGGCGCTCGTGGAGCGGCTCGCGAAGGAAGCCCGTCGCGAAGCCGTCATCATGGGCTGCGACACGCTCATCGTCGACACCGCCGGCCGGCTGCACGTCGACCAGGAGCTGATGGCCGAGATGGAGAGCCTGAAGAAATTGCTCGCGCCGCAGGAGATTCTCTTCGTGGCCGACGCCATGACCGGCCAGGATGCGGTGAATTCGGCGCAGGATTTTCACTCGCGGCTGGGATTGACGGGGGTGGTTCTCACCAAAATGGACGGCGACGCGCGCGGCGGCGCGGCGCTTTCGATTCGCCATGTCACCGGCCAGCCCATCAAGTTCATCGGCGTGGGCGAGAAGCCGGACGCCTTCGAACCCTTTCATCCGGATCGCATCGTGGGCCGCATCCTGGGTATGGGCGACATGCTTTCGCTCATCGAGAAGGCCGAATCCACACTCGACCGCAAGAAATCCGAGGAACTGGCCAAGAAGGCGCTGCTCGGCGACGGCTTCTCGCTCGAAGACTTTCGCGATCAGCTCAGGCAGATCAAGAAGCTCGGGTCGATGGAAAGCATTTTGAAGATGCTGCCCTCGGTGGGTCCCTTCGCCGGCATGCAGCAGGCCGCGGGCCAGGTCGACGAAAAGCAGTTCGTGCGCCTCGAGGCCATCATCAACTCCATGACGCCCAAGGAACGTCGCAATCACGAGATCATTTCGGGCACGCGCCGCAAGCGCATCGCCGCCGGCAGCGGGACCAGCGTGCAGGAGGTAAACCAGCTCCTGCGCCAGTACGCCCAGATGGCCAAAATGTTCAAGCAGGTGGGTAGGATGGGCATGGCGAAGAGCATGATGAGGGGTGGGCTCGCGGGGATGGGCGGTAAGCGGCGGTTCGGAAGGTAGAATTGTCGCAAGAGGGAGGACGCTATGCCTGACAACGGGAACAAGACCCGCCCGGTGCGCACCCTCACGGTCAAGAACTTCTCCGTCATCAAAGAAGCCAAGCTTGAGTTTGGCAAAATCACGGTCCTCATCGGCCCACAAGCGAGTGGAAAAAGCTTGCTGTGCAAGCTCGCCTACTTCTTCCAAAGAGTCGTGGTTGAACAGGCACATGTGTCGATGAGAGGATCGGGAGGTTTCGACGACTTTCACGGACGAGTGCTGGACGAGTTCAGCTCGTGGTTCCCGGCATTCGGCCTTGAGCGCAACGCGGAGGTTAGCTATGAGGACGGCCAATACAAAGTCAAAATGGGGCGGAGCCACAGCCCGGGTGTCTTCGATCCAGATTTAGGTTTAGTTGGCGCTGGCGGAGGCACCGTTGGATTGGTGTTCTCGGATGCGATTAGGCAATGCTATGAGAAGGTACGAAGCGCATTCGAGCAAGAAATGCGCTCGAACGGCGAGGCGGACTTCAAGAATTTCGCCCAAGAGATAGAAGATGGGCTTAAAGGCTTGCAGAGCAGTGAGGCTGCGATTTACACCTACGTACCTTCGACTCGTTCTTTCTTCGTCACTGCGCAAAAAGCTGTCTTGGGAACAAATCAAAGACTCGACCCAATAACCGTACGTTTTTCTCAGGATTTTTCGTACGATTATGCGAAGAGAATTCCACAGTCTGGGTTGAGACATGATCTTGCCAAGTGGATCGACGACGAGAGCCGCCGAATTCTTCAAGGTGCAGTGCAGGTAGAGGGTAACTCGGAATCGTTCCGGACAGATGACGGGCGAGAACTTCCTCTTTCATTCCTTTCTTCCGGTACACAGGAACTCCTTCCGCTAATGACCTGCCTCCGAGAATATGTCTCTGCGTCGGCGGCCGTCGCGAGGGCGCTCGATCTGCCACAGGCCTTGCATAGTCGCCTGTTTTTCGTCGAGGAACCAGAGACGGATGTTTTTCCCTCGACGCAGTATGACCTGATCAGAGTCTTCACAAGAATGGCAAACGAGCCCCCCTTGGACGCCAGCTGGGTCATCACCACCCACAGCCCCTACGTCCTTTCGTCCTTCAATAACCTCATCTACGCCGGCCAACTCGGACAGGACGAGCGCCTTAAAAAGAAGATCAAAATCGACGAACGGTATTGGGTTGAGCCGGGAACCTTCAGAGCCTACAGCATCCATGACGGCAAATCCGAATCGATCCTCTCCGATTCCGGCCTTATCGACGGAGACTATCTAGACAGCGTTTCTGAAACGATTGGGAATGAATTCGATGAGCTCTTGAGGCTGGAATATGGCAAGAAGAAGGCCTCGTAAGTCGGCTGCGCCCGTGCAGGACAACGAGTGCATCGAATTCAGCAGCGAGCCCAGCCTGCATGTCAGCGAAAGAGGGATCGGGGCGACTTTCGTAAATCGTCAGCGCAGGGAGTTGCGAAAGATCAATTACGATGGTTGCTATTGCCGAGTTGCCAGAGAGGGTCGCGCCGATTTCATTATTGGATTTGATCGCTTAATCGACGTCATTCTTGAACTCAAGGGTTCTGACCTGAAACATGCGCTGGCGCAAGTAACAGACACGCTGGGCCGATGGAGAGAAGATGCGATTCGTTATCCCCAGGTCGTATGCCTTATTGTCTTTGGTCACACCTTCCCGCGAATGAGTTCCAAGCTCGGCGTCCTGGAGCGGGAGTTTCTCGATCGGCACGAAACTCTTCTGTGGATCAGGAAAAGCGCGACAGGGAAGTTCAATTTCAGAAGACTTGCGGGAAGATCGTGATGACCACGCTCCAGGACCAGCTCGACGAGATCACAGCCAATACGCGCAAGCTGGTGCAGCCGGAGCGCATGGCCGTGAGCGAAAGAGCTGTCCAGGAACTATTTGCGTCCGGTATCGAGGAAAAGATCCTACCCGTGGGGGCTGCGGCGCCCGAGTTCGCCCTCGACGACGCTTCGGGCCAGGCGGTTCGCTCGGCCGATTTGCTCGCCCTTGGGCCGCTCGTCCTCAACTTCTTTCGCGGGCGCTGGTGCCCCTACTGCGTGACCGAGCTCGAGGCCTGGCGCGATCTCTATCCGCGATTGCGCGAGGCTGGCGTGCTCGTGGCCGCCGTCAGCCCACAAACCCAGCGGCAGAGCGACTTCATGGTGGGCCAGCACGCGCTGCTATTCCCCGTGCTCGCGGACCCGGGCTGCGCTGTCGCCAAGCAATTCGGCCTGGCGTACACCATCCCCGACTACCACCGCGACTACTACCGCTCGATTCTCGTCAACATCCCCTTCGTCAACGGCGACGAGTCCTGGCGGCTCATCCTTCCAGCAACCTATGTCATCACTCCCGCTGGGCGCGTAGCCTACGCCCAGGCCCACGCCGACTTCCGCGTCCGGCCCGAGCCGGAGGAAGCTTTGGCCGCCGCGTTGGATGCGGTCGGCAAGTAGTCGCCCGCCTATTTCGTCTGAGGTGCGTCGGCCTTCGTCCCGTTCGGGTTCGGCTTTGCGTTGCTGTCACGCGGGTATTGCAGGTTCAGGATCGCGAGCTGATAGCCGGCGCGGCTGGGGCGTTTGCGGTGGGGCTGCCGGGTGCGACCTGAGCCTGGCGAGGCGCTTGAAACGTTGCATGGCGATCTACATGGGACTGGCGGCGCGCGACATCAGCAGCATGTACTGGTCCTTTCGCACGTCGGCCGAGGGATCGCAGTTGTGCTCGGCGCAGAATTTTTCCCCGGTCAGGTAGTCGTAGATGAGCGAGGGCACCTGGTAGTGGTGGATGGTTTTGTGGCGGACCACCTTGCCGTTTTCGACGACGAGGATGCGGTTCATGTGGATGCTGTCGTCGATGTTATCGAGATAGCGAAAATCCTTATAACTNNACATAGGCAGCGATCGCCTGGGTGCGGTACCAATACTGGTTGGCGGCCCGCAATAACTGGAGGTCGTCATGCGGCGCATTCATCTTGAGGACCAGAGGCCGCCGTCCGGTGTCGATATCGTGGGGCTCATGGCCGTAGATGGTCAGCACGTAGTTGAGGATCGGCTGCCCCGGATGCGCCTTGAGCGTGCGCGCGATAAAGGCAAGATTCTGGTCGAACAGATCCCCGTCAAACAAGAAATCCTCGGCCTCCGATATGTTTTGCACCGTCAGGTAGGTCTCGCGACCGGGGGCAAATTCACGAGCGAAGTAGATCTTATCGAACCCGATTCCGGTATAGGCCTTGATGGTGTTGAAGTAGTCGGGCATATAGGCATTGCTTACGTACGTTGTGTAACCCGCCTGGTGCAGGATTGCAGGCATGCAACCCGCCGGATGCCCGGTAAAACTGTTGAATTCAATAAAGGAGATCTGCGACAAAGCCGGCACGCCGCATAGCGCCTCGAACTCCGCCTGGGCGGTCTCGCCGCCGAAGACGGGGGAGATGGAAAACCCTTGGCTGTCGCCGGCCAGCTGCGCGAAGTCGGGATGCCGCGGATCCCTGGAGAATGTGACGCCGCGAAAGAGGGTGGGGTCCAACCAGCTCTCGAGCACAACCAGGTACACGTTGTGGCGATTCCCGTTGGTGCGGATAAAATCGGCAGTGGCGCGAATCCGCTCGTCATACTCGGCGCGCTTGCGGTACGCGATGGTCCGCGCGATTGCTACCCTCCGCGCCGCCTCGAAATAGAGCAGAACCGTGATACGGCCGTTATCGTCGAGGCACCCCGCATCGGAGATATCCATCTCTTCCACTCCCGCCAGGAGAAGCCCCGAGACGACTGCATTCGGGAAAAACTCCGTCGCCGCAGCCCCCAGGATCAGCAGTCCTGCCACGGTGAGGGCGCGCCAGTATCTGCGATAGTCCACGAAAGCGAGCAGCAGGACAACCGGCAGAGCGAGGGCGAGCAACGCCGCCGCTGTCCCCTCGAAATGCAGCACTTGAAGAAGCTCCGGCAGGTTTCTGAGGTCGATGACGCGCACCACGTCTCCGTAGGCGATAAAGTAGACATCGCAGGCGATATAGGCCACCACCAACGGCAGCGCAGCAACAATGGCTGACAGTTTTCCCCGCCGGAGCGCGAAGCCGAAGGTCCAGTAAAGCGCAAGCAGCAAGGGCGCCTCGCTACGGAGGTGGACATGAAGCGGTAATAAACTGCTCCGGCGGCCCAGAACCTCAGAGAGCCCTTCCATGAAGAGCAGAAAAACGAGATAGCGAAGCCACAGGCGGAGGCGAATCTTGTCCGCGGCCTGGCGGATCCGCTGCCGCCATCGAGAGCGACGGACTGAGCCATATCCCGGCGCGGCTTGAGCGCCATCCAGACTGCCCATGAACTGTCTCCTGACAATCCGTCCATATTAAAGGAGTGTTAACGGATTGAGAAGAGCAGGGTGGGGCGAGCCGACCCAGTCTGCGCGCTTTCGAGGATGCATTATGGCTTTCCGCTCGCGCTGCCCTTTGGCCAGGCACCCCCAATGGACAGGTTTTTGTCCGTGAGGTGGTGGAACGGTTGTCGTGCGGATTTCCCTGCGCACACGACGCGTAAACTGGCGGCGTGGACGCCGCCAGTACAGCCGGTCAGGAGACAGGTGCTACAGGACCGGGCCAGAATCTGCATCTTTCTTATGGCAATCACATCAAAAAAGTTGACAGTAAGAGACTCAATCTGACATTCTATTCAAGCTGGATCTCATCCAAAGGCAGGAAAAACATGGCTAAAATCATTGGAATCGACCTCGGTACCACCAATTCTTGCGTCGCCGTCATGGAAGGCGGCGAGCCAAAAGTCATT
>PLSB01000134.1:23650-23771 GCA_003165005.1 Acidobacteriaceae bacterium
ATCAAGCGCTTCATGGGCCGGCGCTTCAACGAAGTGACGGACGAAATGAAAATGGTGCCGTTCAAGGTTGTTCAGCAGGGCGACCACGTAGGCATCATCGCTCAGGGCAAGGAGTACACCC
>PLSB01000195.1 GCA_003165005.1 Acidobacteriaceae bacterium
CCGCAAGCGGCTTCAGGGTCGCCCTCCCGAAAGAGGGGTAGCCGAGGCGGTATCTTTTCTGTGGCACTGGCCGTCCACGGGCTTTGAAGCCAGCGTCCCGGACGTTATCCGGCACACTGCCCTCTGGAGTTCGGACTTTCCTCTCCCGAAAACCCCTGCTCGCGCAGAGACTTCCAGCAGCGACCGCCCGGTCCTCCTGCCAGCCTCTAGTGTACCGCTAATTCGAATCGTCGATGGCCCGCAGCGTGCTCCTCGTGTGCCACGCTTAACGGGGGATGCCCGACGAGGTTCAAATCCTGCCCCCTGGGCAGAACTGTCTCGTTTTAGGACACTACAAAGGCTGGTAATGATAACCGGCCAGGATTCTTGCGCTACGCCGAGCCCCGATCTTTCTAGATTGACGCCCTCTCAGGTCGAGTGGGTCGCTGCGGTGGTTCGCCAGTTCAATCTCCAACATGAGTTTTGGCGCAAAGAGGGTTCGGATTTTGTCACGCCTGGAGTCCTAGAAATGTTGGGGGATGCGCTACGCATTCATCATGCGTTTAGCCGGCAGGCCCTGAGCAAAGACCGCTTTGAATTCGCCCTGGAGAGTTCGTTGAAACGCGCGGGAATTCGAGCTGAACTTGTTGGGAACAGAACGAATCGCGGTCACGATATAACGATTGCGGGGGTGCCGGTCAGCCTTAAGACGCAGGCCGACAAAGGCATTCGCAAAGACTCGCTGCATATCAGCAAGTTCATGGAGCTCGGGAAAGGCGCTTGGAAACTGCCACTGCTCAGAGACATGTATGTTCAGCACTTGAAAAGCTATGACCGAGTCTTCCAATTCCGCCAGCTCGAACCTGGGCCAGAGAGCTATCTGTACGAGCTTGTGGAGATTCCCAAGTCTCTGCTGTTGGAGGGGAAGAACGCCCAACTCGTAGTCCAGGCACGCAGCCGCCAGAATCCTAAGCCCGGCTATGGTTGTGTCTACGATGCGGAAGGCAAGATCAAGTTTGCTCTCTACTTCGATGGAGGCACGGAGAGAAAACTGCAAATCAAAACGATAAGGAAAGATTTGTGCATTGTTCACGCAACCTGGCGGTTCGATTCAACGCCCTTTGAGCAGTCTATTCCTCGCTAGTTTGGCGTAGTCTTCGCTGATCTCTATGCCGGTACACTGACGCTCAAGCTCGTTGCAAACGATACCGGTCGTACCGGAACCGAAGAAGGGATCAAGCACCCTGTCACCGATTCTCGATCCGGCGGCAACGCAGAGGCGCACTAGAGAACGCGGGTAAACCGCAAAATGCGCTCCCAAATATGGTTCGGTATTGATATTCCAGACGCTGCGGCGGTTCTTTCGTCTCTCCCTGCTATTCAGAGCTGGCTCCTGAATGGCTTCGTAGTCGTAAAAGTACCGCTCCGATTTTGAGAAGAGAAAAACATACTCATGAGAGCGCGTGGGCCGGTCCTTGACCGATTCAGGTTGGCAGTTGGGCTTATTCCAGACCATATCGGACCGTAAGTACCATCCGTCGGCCTGTAGTGCGAAGGCCACCCTCCAAGGGACGCCGATTAGATCCTTCGGCTTAAGACCATGCGGTGTCGGAGCGCGATAGGACATGCCACGGCCTTTGTTCTTTGCATCGTCATCACGCCAAGTTCTTCCACCGCTGGTATAACTATCTCCGATGTTCAGCCAGAGAGTTCCATCACTCGCGAGCGTTCGGCGCACCTCACGGAATATGGAGACAAGATTTGCAATATAATCTCCGACATTCATTTCCGCGCCAATTTGGCCCTTAACCCCATAGTCCCGCAGACCCCAATATGGCGGCGACGTGACTGCGGTCTGAAATAGACAATCGGGGAATCCCGCTAACACGGTCTTCGCATCCCCGACAACGACTTCACAAAGATTGCGCGGATTCGCCGACGAATTCGGAGGAACATCCGCCTCGAATTCGGGGAAGAGTTGTAAGACCTTACCCATAAGCTGATTCTATCTTGAGTGGCGAATTGCCCGCGAAGGGTTTAAGATGCATGCGCGAAAGCAACTCCAATTCAGGAATCATCCCATTGAAGAATCACAACAACGCGGCCTCATTCAGCACCTTCTGCCGAAACTTGAGCGGAAGGCACATTGGGGTCAGAAGGTCTACCTTGGCCCCGGTTCGCGTTTCTATGTCAATTTGTAAGCCCGCTAAATCCAGCAAACTGGTTCTGGGCGCTGGATCCACCAGAATATCGAGGTCGCTGTCCTCGGTATCCTCGCCGCGCAGCACGCTTCCGAAAACGCGCGGATTCGCCATGCCCGCGCGCAAAACCAGCTCGCGGATGGCGTCTCGATGCTGAGGGAATATCTCCGACGGTTGCATGGCCTCTTCTCCCCTATGAGTTTAACGCCAATGTTATGAGCGGGAAAAACAAATCCTTTGCATCTTCAAGCGACCGTGAACCATCCCTTCACTGCGGTGGTTTTTTGTCTCCGCCAAGTTCGACTCCCGGCTTCCGGTTTGATCCCTCCGCATTCACATCAACAGAAGGAGACCTTCCATGAAGATTGTCACGATGATTGCCCGTTACCTGCTGGGCCTCATTTTTCTGGTGTTCGGTTCCAATATGTTCCTCCAATTCATTCCCATGGGACAAATGCCGGCAGGGCTCGCTGGACAGTTTACAGCCGCTTTGTTTGCAGCGCACTACTTTTACGTGGTGGGCGCAATCATGGTCGTGTCGGGGATTTTGTTTCTGGTGAACCGGTTTGTGGGACTAGGGCTGACGTTGCTGGGTCCGGTGCTGTTCAACATCCTTCTCTATCATCTCCTGATGGACCCGGCCGGAATTGCGATGGGTGCGTTTGCAACCCTTCTTTGGCTGCTTGTCGCCTGGGAGCATCGGATTGTGTTTGAAAGACTTTTTGCGGCGCGACTCGAGGAATAACTGCAGTCCCGATGAACATAGAAGGCTGCTGGCTACAATCAGGGTAGCGATGATCCAGTACCTCTATCTCGACCGCGTAAACTGCGGCAAAGCGTCGCGCCTGATCCAGCGAAGTTTCACCGGGGAGGCGGCAGCTCGTTCTTGCTTCCCCAACTCCGCAGCCACTCGATCACTTTCTCGTTGGGGGCACTTTCACCGGCTTCGATCTCGCTGAATCCGGCCTGAATCTCTTGCCGCTTCCAATCGTCGTAGCCATCCGCTGGCTTCTCGGCTTTGGCATGGCGGAAGCTGCGCAACGCAAGCGAGCCGGCCGGCGTCAATGTCCACTCCACGGCGTCGCCGACGGAAAGATTCGCCTTCCGCAGCATCTCTTCCGGAACCTCGATCGTGACTGCATCTCCCTTGCGGGCAATCTGGGTAGCCATACGTCCGCCTTTGATCCCATGGTAACCCGAATCCGCATTGTCGCGCGCAGAGCTCATAGCAATGCGGAGATTGCCGGGAATGCCTAGTTATCCGGCTCGCGCCAGGTGCGTTTCCTGACGAAGAAGACGAACTCGCCGGGCTTGGCGGTGTAATGCGTCGTGCTGCATTCGTTGGGAGCGACCAGACCCTTCCCAAGGATCTCGGAGATGGGGTACCAGATGTCTCTTTCCTTGTTGCTTTCCTTTGCGGCATCGCAGTTGATGTAGGTTTCGAGCCCCATGTTGTAGGTGGCCTTGACCGCGATCAACTTGGCATCGGAGGGAAGCGTCACCGTCACGCTCTTGTCGTCGCCGATGTGCACCCATTCGTTGTGCACGGTCTCCTGGCGATCGATGCGCACCAGATAATTGGAGGCTTCGACAGGCAGGCCGGTTTTTCCGTCCAGCAGGCGGATATGAATCGTGTTTTCCGATTGCGCGTGCAGGCCGGCGCAGAAAACAGCTGTACACAACAACCCGACAATCTTCATGATTTCCGAATCACCTCGTGGCCGGCGCGGGTCTTCGCGCCCTCACGGCAGCCAGTCTACCACCCTACACGCGAACACCTGTCCGTGGGGCGGAAGTAAACGCCACATTGCACGGTCCTCAAGACTTCACGTGAATTGGAGAACTGCCGTAAAAACCGGCGCTACGCCCTGAATCTACCAGGAAGAATACGGTTGTCCATCGGTGCCCGTCTCGGTCGAGCCGGAGTGGACGTCGGTGATTCCGGGATCGGTCTCATCCAGCGAGTACATGGCATCGCTGGTATCGGGCACCCAGGTGTCTTTGCTGCGCGTGATGGGGTCCTCGGGAATCACCTTCAGGTAACCATCCTGAATCAGATCGTCGAGCGACTGCGGGCCCTTCTGCTTGTCCATGGTGTAGGTATCGATGGCGGTGCGCATGGTTTGCAGGTCTTCCTTGAGCGCGGCCTCGCGCGCGTGCCTGACCGCGCCCACAAATCGGGGAATCGCCAGCGTGATAAGAATCAGCATGATCGCCATCACGATGACCAGTTCGACCATGGTAAAGCCCGCGGATTGTGTGCGTCGGTTGCGCATGTCGTTTTCTAGTGGTTAGTGATTAGTGGTTAGTGATTAGCGGCTAGTTCGATCGTGCTCACCGGAACTGCGAAGCTTACACCTGAAGAAGTGGATAGCGAATATTTGCCACAGCCCGTTGACCGCCAGCCACTAACCACTAATCACTAACCACTGTTTTTCACTGCCTCTCATCACCACGTGTCGTACTTCGTTCCGTCCAGCCCCGTTCCCTGCGACTTGGAATACACGTCGAAGACGCTTTGCCCGCCCCAGGAATCGGAGTCGGGATCGTCCTGCATGGAGCGCAATCCCCAATCCGCGTTTTTCGTCATGGGATCGATGGGAATCTTGCGCAGAAATCTCAGTTTCTTGCCTTGCACGTCCACGCCATCCACCAGCGTCTGCAGGTCTGGCGGATAATTCTGACTCTCCACCTTGGTCTGGAATGCGCCCCGGTCGGCCGCGTCCTTGTACTTGTCAATGGCGTTGCGCATCGTCCACAGATCGGCGCGCAGCTCGCGTTCCTTTTCCCGCTTCACCTGGAAGCGCACCAGGGGCAACGACGCCGACATGAGAATCGTGAGGATGGATATGGTCACGATCAGCTCAGCCAGCGTCAAGCCGCGTTCACCTGCGGGTATCGAACTTGCCCGCATCGCAATGGAGCGTCCCAGATTCATCTCTGCGGCTCCCTACTTCACCACAACTGTGGACAGCATGGCCCCTATCGACGTCTGTTGCTGCGCGCCATTCACGACCGCGGCGCGCGTAACGCTAAGAACCGATTGCCCCGAGGCCTTGGCCTGGAACGTCAGCACGGCAACCACGCCCGTACCGGTGATGCCGTGCGCTTGTGCGGGGCGCGAGACGCTGATGACTACGGTTCCCTTCGGTTCCTCCACGTGACTGATGCCGGTCGGCTGGCCGTCGCGGCCCAGGAAATCTCCGGCCTTTGCGCCTGTCAATTGCAGCTTCGCGGGATCGTACTGCAACTGCAACGCGACGGAACTGACGTCGGTTCCCCCATTGAGCACGACCGGAACCTGGAAGCTGGCGCCCGCGGCCAGCGGTGTTTCAGGAACATTCAGAGCCAGAATGGTGCTCGCCGCCGGTGTTGCAGGTGCAGCGGCCGGCGCCGCGGGTGAAGCGGATGGCGCCGCAGGCGCGGTAGCCGGTGTCGGGGGCGCAGAGGCCGGCGGAGGAGCCGTCGGCGGAGGAGCCGCAACTGCGCCCGGTGGCTGGCTGGGCGCCTGATTGGCCGGCGGACCGGGTGACGGCGCCGTTGCCTGCGCAGCGGCAGCAGGGCTTCCATTGGCCGCCATATCGGAGCGTAGCAGCGCGAGCATCTGCGGCGCAGCCTCAAGCGCGCTCTGCGCGGGAATCGATCCCACGACCGCGTGCTGGTTCGCGGTTGGGTGCGCGGCGGGCGCTACCGTGGAACTCCCGTTGTCTTCATGCCGCAGCTCGACCGAGCCCTGTCCCGGACCCGTGTCGATGATGCGGAGGTTGGCCTGATCGATCTCCTGCGAGCGAACGATATGCGGCACCACCACGAAGACAATGTCGTCGTCCTGAATCTGGCGGTCCCTCGAACCGAAGATGTACTTCAGAACCGGAATCGCGCTCAGGCCCGGAACACCGGCCCAATTGTTGGATTCCTGCTTGTCCTGAATGCCGCCCAGGATGCTGGCCTCGCCTTCGCGCAGGCGGATCACCTGGTCCACCACGCGCTGGCTGATGATCGGCTCCGTAACCCCGCTGATGGTCTCGGTCCCGCTCTCCGCCGAGACCTCGATCTTGATCTTCAGCGTTACGTCGTGGTCGTAGTGGACGCTGGGCGTCATCTCGATGTTCACGCCCACGTCCTGGTACTGGAACTGCGTGTTGACGAGCCCACTCACCAGCGACGCGGCCCCGCCCGTCTGGTAAGAACCGGTCGCAATCGGGATGCGCGAGCCGATCTTCATGGTCGCTTTCTGCGCGTCGGTGGCGCGGATGCGCGGGCTCTGCAGGACCTTGGTGTTGTTGTCGGTAAGCAGCAGGTTGAGCGTGGCCGACCCCACGGTGACCGCGAAGTTCGTGGAGTTGAGATTGGCCAGGTTATAGAGCGTGGGGCTGGTGGTGGTGGTCGTCGAGCCGCTGCCGCTGCCGCTGCTGCTCGTGCTGCACGAATTGGACTGCGCGCAGTTGGGCTGCAGCGATACGCCGAAGCTGCTCGGCCATTGCAGGCCCAGCGTCTTCTCCCAGTTCTTGCTCACCTCCAGCACCGCGACGTCGACCACCACTTCGCCGCGCGGCTTGTCGAGGTCGGAGATCAGTTGCTGCGCCAGCAGCAGTTCGTCGGGCGTGCCACGCATCACAATGGCGTTCTGGCTCTGCACTGGAAACGCCTTGGCCGACGGCATCACATTGCGCAGCGCCGTGGCCACATCGTTCAGATCGTTCTGCTGCCATGCGTTGGCCAGATAGAACGTCTGCACTGCCTGTTCGTCCAGGTCGCGCCGCTTGGAGGCGCTGTTCTGCGCCACGAAGATGGTATTGCTCGTTACCGGGCGCCAGAAGGTACCCGACATCACGCCCACGATGCGCAGGGCATCGAGCAGCGAAACGTTGTTCAGGTCCACTTCGATGCGCGTCGATTTAAAGTCCGGATCGAACAATACGTTCACGCCGGCGGCCTTGCCCACCGTCTCGTAGACCACCTTGGCGTCTTCGGTCATGTGCAGCGAGAGCGGCTCATTCGAAACCGGCTTGAGCTCCGGCGGCGACTCGATGGTCGAGAGTTCCTCGGCTGTCGAGGCCGGCTCGGGCAGTCCGGCCTCCGGCGCAGGCGCGCTCTCGCCCTGCTTCTGGCGGATCCGCGAAATCTCCTGCCGCGCGGCTTCGTTGCTGGGATCGATCTCGCTGGCGTGCAGAAACTCCGCAATCGCTCCCTGCGTGTAGCCGGCCTGCTCCAGCTTGCGGCCATTGGTCACGTGCATCGACGACGCCGTCACCCGCACCCGCGCCAGCGCAATCTTGACGCGCACATCCTTGGGGTTCTTCTTGAGCGCCTTCTGGTAGTCGACGACGGCCGTGTCGTAGTCCTCGCGGGCCTCGGCGGCCTGGCCTTGCTTCAAGTCGGTGTTCGCCGACTCGCCATAAGCCCTCGCGCACGGCAGGCCAAAGCCGGCCGCTGCGGCCAACAGGGCGATCGCGAATAGAGTTCTCGATCTCATGATTCCGGCCGCGGCCGGAGCGGGCGTGCGCTTCATCCTACTCCCCGGCGTTTTTACGGGTTCGCACACACACGTCCCGGCGGCATCTTCAGGCCCGGGCTGCGGAACCCGAACGGGCCTCCCGGCGGGATTCCTCGTGCCTATACTCGGCGAAAAACGCTGCTTCATTCTAACAAAGCCCGGCTCTGCCCCATCGCTATCCTCGCCGATGCTACGGCAATCGCATGAATTGAATTTGCTGACGGATCGGGCTCCGCATACCGCCGCGCCGGAGGCGCAACGGTAGTTAGCCCCGCGCTTTAGCGTGGGGAAGAGGGGCGGAATAGAGGGATCAGTCCCGTAGGGGCGGCGCAAGCGTTCAAACGGGACGTCCCGGCGCCATTCATGTTGCCTTGCGCCGATGCTACGATGAAAGATCGAGGAAGTTCGCCCGTGCCCCGCCAAAGCAGCCACAACATCACACCCAAAGACGCGCCGGCCGCGAAAAACTCCGCCCAGCCGCGCGATCCCGTGGCCAGCGGCCAGCGCGACGCCGCGCAAAACCGCGCCGCCAGCCACAACTACTTTTTCCTCGAGAAGTTCGAAGCCGGCGTGGCGCTGCGTGGCACTGAGGTCAAATCCATCCGCGAGGGCAAGGCCAATCTCCGCGACTCCTACGGGCTCGTCAAGGATGGCGAGGCGTTCCTCTTGAATCTGCATATCGGGCCTTACTCCCACGGCAATATCGCCAATCACGACGAGACACGCACCCGCAAGCTCCTCCTGCACCGCGAGGAGGTTCGCCGGCTACTCTCGAAGACGCAGATCAAGGGCCATACGCTCATCCCCACGCGCCTCTACTTCCGCAACGGCCGCGTCAAGTGCGAGCTGGCCCTCGCCAAAGGCAAGCAGGATTGGGACAAGCGCGAAACCGAGCGCCGCCGCGAAGCCGACCGCGAAGCCCGCGCCGCCATCAATGCCAACAAGCACCGCGGCGGACGGTGAGTCAGCTTTCAGATCTCAGCCATCAGCTTTCATCTTGTTCATGCGGCTGCGGGTGCGGTGCGTCATTCCTTGCGACGGTTACCGGTAGATAGGAGCTAGAGCCCGCATTCCTCACACGCGGCGAGAACCTGTACCGCCGGTCTCCTGACCGGCTGTACTGAGGACCTTCTGGCCCTCAGAGACTTCGTCAGGCCTTGAATCCTGGGCGGTCGCGCTGTCTGTGAGAAATGCAGGCTATTGATGGCTGCATAAGTAATCTCCGAGAAGCGCGCCGGAGGCGCAGTGTTTGTTAGCCCCGCGCTTTAGCGTGGGGAAAGCGGATTCCAAAGATTGACTCCGGAGTCCCGTAGGGACGGCGCAAGGACATTTCTTTTGCAGAAATCAATAAAGCCCAATGGCTTCTCGGTCTTTTGCGGCGCCCTTCTGCAGACTCAATGCAGGCCAAAAGTCGTGCCCTTTCCCTGCGCCGTCGATGCAACCAGTTCTATGCCTTCTTGGCTTTCGTCAGCTCGGGCCCCAGAAAATCCTCCATCGTCGAGCCGGCCATCAGATCTTCGTCGGGCGCGAATTTCGCGCCTTTTGGCGGTTCGACCGGCGCGGACGCGGGGAGATAGTGCTCCGTCAATCCCTTGCGCAAAAGTTCGAAGGCCTGTTCGGGCGTGTCGGCGAATTGAAAGAGTTCGAGATCCTTGGGCGAGATGGCGCCCGTGTCCACCAGCACCTCGAGGTTGAAGACCTGTTTCCAGTAATCCGAACCATAAATGAGGACAGTGATTCTCTTGTTGACCTTCCGGGTCTGCGCCAGGGTGAGAATCTCGAACATCTCGTCGAGGGTGCCGAAACCGCCGGGAAAAACCACCAGCGCCTTGGCCAGATAGGCAAACCACAGCTTGCGCATGAAGAAGTAGTG
>PLSB01000213.1 GCA_003165005.1 Acidobacteriaceae bacterium
AGGCCAGGCCGAAGGTCATGGGCCACACGGAGTTCTTGCGCACCCAATTGACGGCGAAGTCGAGCGAGGTGAGAAGAATGCCCTCCGGCTGCTCGTAGCCGTAGTCGGCTTCTCTTACCTTGAGGCGATTTTTTGCGCTGCTATCGAGCGCTCCGAACAGATAGCGGTCGCGCTCCAGGGTGGACGCCATGGATCGAGTATAAGCCAGCGGCGATTTGGGTGTGGCGGGGGAAGTGGAAGAGCGAAGGGGTGAAAGAGTGAAGAAGTGAACGTCCAGTGCGGGCGTGGACGCCCGCACGACAGCCGGTCAGGAGACCGGCGCTACATGGAGTGCCGGGGCTTCCGGCGATTATTGCTGGCAGGGCGCGGAGGCGGCGTTTATGCCGGGCGGCAACTTCCAGCTTGAAGGCAACCACAGAGTGATGGAAAAGCGGATCCAGTCGAGCTCACCGCCGGGCGAAGGGTTGGTGCCGGACTGAGGCACGAGGATGTACGACATGCGGGACGACTGCTCTGCCCAGTTGCGCGCGAAGGGCGCGGGGTCGCCGTTTCCGGGGGCGAGGCCGGCGTCGAGGATGCGTAACTCGCCGGCGGCCGCGCCGGCCTGCAGGTCCGCGAGCTGGCGGGTGAGTTCGGCCACGGCCGGATCTTCTTTCGCGGACGCTGCAGATAATTGCCCGGAGAGCGCGAGAAACAGCTTCTGGCCCTGAAGGAATGCGGCGGGGTTGGTGAGGAAGTGAAAGCTGCGCGGATTCCAGCCGATGGCATCCTGCGCGCGGAGGCCGAAGGTGGTTCCGATTTCGCGCTCGTTGATGGAGCTATAGGGCGGAGTGGCAAGCAGGAGCGCGTCAGGGTAGCCGGACGGCGGATCGCGATCGACCACGAGGTCCCAGCCGGTGTAGCCGAACGGCCCGGGGACGATGGGCACGAAGCGAAAGACCCAACCCTCGCCCAGAGGCGTCTTCCATTCCTGGCCCAGGCTCACCATACCGGTGAACGCGACGCGGGTGCAGGCGTCAGGGCGCGGAGGAGCGGCCAGCACGCGAGGCGCGATGGTGGAAAGGAACGCCGCGGCAAGGAGGGCTCGTGCGATCGGCGAATGGCGCATGACGGACTCGTACGTGTCAGCAGCGATGAAGTGCGGCAAGAGGAAGCGGGGATTCAAACCCCTCTCAATATTGAGATTATAGACGTACTCGGGGCGCGATCGGCCTACGAAATCGGCTGCACTGGCAGCGTCCACTCCGCCAGCAGCGAGGTGCGGGTCAGGAGACCCGCACGACAGCCGGCCGGGAGGCCGGCGCTACTTCTCTGCGGGAGGCCGGCGCTACTTCTCTGCGGATAAGCTGCGAAGCCGTGGCCTTGGAAGGCAACTCTCTTGAGATCTGCTTGCTGATCATGCGATTGCCCTGGCTTGCCGGAGCCAGGCAATCGTGGGACCGCGGAATGGGACACCGCGCCTATTATAAATTCGCTAAAGAATCCATGAAGATTCGCAAAATATCTTGCATTTTTCTTGCGCCTTGATGAAAATGATTCGCAAGCACGATCCAGCTTTTTATTTCATCTTTCCGGTGACTGTTCGCTGGCTGCCAGCCACCACGAGACCGAACCGTGTGTCCGGGCCGCCACAGGAAGCGGAAAACAACCGGCAACGAAACCAGCGCCTGGTGTGCGTGAACGCTTTTGGAGTGGAGACCTCATGTGCCGCAAATGTGTCAAATTGTTCCTCTTGCTCGCGCTGGTGGCGATGCCCGCGTTTGCCGTGGCCCCGGACATTAGAAACGCCCCGGCCGCGAATGCCCCGGCGACCCAGGCCCAAATCGCCCAGCTCCAGCAGGCGGTCGCGAACGCGCAGTCGTCTGGCGATAATGCATGGATGCTGATTTCGGCGGCGCTGGTTCTGTTGATGACCGGCCCAGGGCTGACGCTTTTCTATGGCGGCCTGGTGCGCAGGAAAAACATTCTCGGCACCATGATGCAGAGCTTCGCGATGATGGGCCTGGTGACGGTCCTGTGGGCCTTCGTGGGCTACTCGCTGGCCTTCGGCCACGGCAATGCCTTCATCGGGGGATTCGACCACCTGTTTTTGCGCGGCGTGTCGCTCACTCCGAATCCCGACTACGCCGCCACGATTCCCGAGCAGACGTTCATGATCTACCAACTGATGTTCGCCATCATCACGCCGGCGCTGATCACGGGCGCATTTGCCGAGCGCGTCAAATTCAGTTCCATGGCGGTGTTTCTTTGTCTCTGGTCGCTCCTGGTCTATTGCCCCATGGCGCACATGATCTGGGGTGTGGGCGGGCTGCTGAATTTCAATACCCCTGGCGTGCGCTGGCCGGTCTTCGACTTTGCGGGCGGCACGGTGGTGCACATAACCAGCGGCGTCTCGGCGCTGGTTTGCGCGCTCTACCTGGGCAAGCGCGCGGGCTACCCGGAGACCAACATGGCGCCGCACTCGATGGTGCTGAGCTTTGTGGGCGCGTGCCTGCTGTGGGTGGGCTGGTTCGGCTTCAATGCCGGCAGCGCTTTGTCGGCGGGTCCGCTGGCCACCAGCGCGTTTATCAACACGCAATTTGCCGCCGCCGCCGCCGCGCTCACCTGGTCTCTGGCGGAGTGGCTGCATAACGGCAAGCCCTCGGCGCTGGGCGCGATCTCGGGCGCCGTTGCCGGCCTGGCGACCATTACCCAGGCCTCGGGATTCGTGCAGCCGATGTCGGCGCTCTTGATCGGCGCCATTGCCGGACTGGTGTGCGGCTTCATGGTCATGAGGTTCAAAAAGCTGCTCGGTTACGACGATTCGCTCGATGCCTTCGGCGTGCACGGAATCGGCGGCACGATCGGAGCGCTGCTGACCGGCGTCTTCGCCGCGGGCGCGATCAACGCGGTGTTCGGCAAGGACGCGAGCGGAATGCCACGCGCGACGGGCGCCATCGACGGCAACTGGCATCAAATTGCGAACCAGGCCTTCGGCGCCGGCATCGGGTGGCTGCTGGCCATTGCCGGCACGCTCGTGTTACTGTTCCTTGTCGATCGAACGATGGGCCTGCACCTGTCGCCTGCCGACGAGGCCGCCGGCCTGGATCTCTCGCAACACGGCGAGGAAGGCTACGAATTGAACGCTTGACGCGAGAAACCGGCCGCGGGCCAGTGGCAAGCAAGGCCGCGCAGAATGAAGAACGAGGAATCCGCATATGGTGAAGATTGAAGCTATCATCCAGCCCGTGAAACTGGAAACGGTGAAAGAGGCCCTGCTCGAGGCCGGCATCGAGGGCATCACGATTCTGGAAGCCCGCGGCCACGGCCGGCAAAAGGGGCACACGGAGTTTTACCGCGGGCGCGAGTATACCATAGACCTCATTCCCAAGATCAAGCTGGAGATCGTAACCACCGAAGCCTTGCAGGACAAGGTGGTGAATGCGATTCTGGGCGCCGCCCGCACCGGCCACATCGGCGACGGCAAGGTCTTCATCAGCAAGGTGGACGAGGCGATCCGCATTCGCAACGACGAGCGTGGCGAAGCCGCGCTTTGAGGGCTCGAGTGCTGTCGCGGCGGTTCCTGCCATCATTGCCAGTGGCGAAGGTCCGGCTTGGAGAGGGCACGGCCTTACAGGTTGAGGAAAGACTCTTCAAGGACCGCAAGAAGTGTCAGGGCACAACTGGAGTCGTGCCCTGAACCCAGGCCTGGAGCCGGGCAGGTTCGCGATGCCAAGCCTCAAGACAGCGCCCCGATCGATGCTTTTATGACCTCACTCGAAGCGGAATAATTACCGAGATTCCCGCCTCACTGCCTCTCTGGTTCCATATAATCCTGTAGGTGTGCAGGAGATGGCCCGCTCCGGTCTGCCCGGTTCTTTCGAGGGAAAAGAATGCAGGAATCGGGCCATGAGCGTGCAAAAGGGAGCGTATCGGCCGGTTGCCGGAAGAGGAAAAGGGAGATCGCACCGATCTCCGCTTTCTGTCCGCAAGCCTTCCGCGCCGGCAATCCGATGCCAATCGCCCTTGCCAGCTCCCCAAAAAGGAGGGATGATGCCCAATCCCAAGAAGTCCGGTCTCTCTGACAATTCCATTGGCGCACTCGCCTACGTCACCCCCGCCCCGGCGTTCTTCTTTCTGGCCATCAGGCGCTACAACAAGAGGCCCTATGTACGATTCCATGCCTGGCAGTCCATCGTATTCCAGGCTTTTGTCTTTTTATTCGGCTGCGCCTTAAGTTATGCCCTGCCGTATATGAAGTTTCTTGGGCTTCGTGTCCTCGCGATTCTGTTGTATGTTTTTTGCCTGGTCGTTTTCCTCTTATGGCTGTGGTGCGTGATCGGCGCGTTGCTTGGCAGGCGATGGAAGCTCCCGCTGATTGGGGACTGGGCCGATGAGCAGGCCTACCGGTAACCCCGCTGCCGGCCGTTCCACTGCAAAGCGCGCCTTTCTCAACGGGCTCTGGAAATCGGAAAGCTGAAACCCGTCGCCGCCATCCCCATCATGAGAACAGGCTCTGGACACAGCTTCATTCCGGCCCGCGTCCGGCCCGCGTTTTGCACAGAACTTATAAGAAAGCCATAGCATTTTCGCATTTCTTCATGGAATCCTTATACGGCGGATGAAATATTGAAGCGAATCACACCCCTTTTGACAGGGCGGGCGCAAATCGCGCCTGGCTGGCTTCATTGCAAATCCTGCTCCGGCGCCTCCAGCCGATACGGCTACGGGACGCTGGCGTATTCACGTGCACTCGAACCGGAACGGCGGCTCAAGCATTTCTCCTTCGGATGGGTTCCGAAGCCTGGAACCTCAAGTTGCGATTTCCATAAGAAATCGCAACCTTGCACGCCCCTAAAAAGGCGACATTTGAAGGAGAAATGGCGTAGAAATCCGCCACAGCGCAGGGCGCCTTGGGGCGGCCCTGCATCACTGGAGTTGAAAACCTCATGTACTGCCGCACCGTCGGATGGTTCCTGCTTTTTCTTATGGTCTTGGGATTCCCCGCCCTTGCTCTCGCTCAAACCACAGCGTCTGCCGATACGCAGGCACGGATTGCCGCCCTGGAGCAGGCAGTCAAGAGCAACCAGACCGCAACCGCCAACGCGCAGATGTCTGGCGATAACGCCTGGATGCTGACCTCGTCCGCTCTGGTGCTGTTGATGACCGGGCCGGGCCTGGCGCTCTTCTATGGCGGCCTGGTGCGCAGGAAGAACATTCTGGGCACCATGATGCAAAGCTTCGCCATGATGGGCCTGGTGAGCATTCTGTGGGCATTGGTGGGCTACTCGCTGGCCTTCGGCCACGGCAACATCTTCGTGGGCGGGTTCGAGCACGTCTTCCTGCGCGGGGTTTCGCTCAATCCCAATCCCGACTACGGCCCGACGGTTCCCGAGCAGACCTACATGATCTACCAACTGATGTTCGCCATCATCACGCCGGCGCTGATTACGGGCGCGTTTGCCGAGCGCATGAAGTTCAGCTCCATGGCGGTGTTTCTTTCGTTGTGGTCGCTGCTCGTCTACTGCCCGATGGCGCACATGGTGTGGGGCGTGGGCGGACTGTTCAACTCCGCCGGCAATCACATACCCAGCTTCGATTTCGCCGGCGGCACGGTGGTGCATATTACCAGCGGGGTGTCGGCGCTGATTTGCGCGCTTTATATAGGCAAGCGCATCGGCTACCCGCACACCGCGATGCCGCCGCACTCCCTGGTGCTGAGCTTTGTGGGCGCCTGCCTGCTGTGGGTGGGGTGGTTCGGCTTTAACGCGGGCAGCGCGGTGGCGGCCAACGGACTGGCGACCAGCGCCTTCGTCAACACGCACTTTGCCACGGCCGCCGCGGCGCTGGGCTGGACGATCTTCGAGTGGCTGCATAACGGCAAGCCCACGGCGCTGGGCGCCATCTCCGGCGCGGTCGCCGGACTGGTTGCCATTACTCCGGCTTCGGGCTTTGTGCAGCCCATGTCGTCTTTGGCCATCGGCCTTGCGGCGGGATTCTTCTGCTCGTTCATGGTCTTCCAGGTAAAGTCCATCTTCGGCTACGACGATTCGCTCGACGCGTTCGGCGTGCACGGCGCAGGTGGAACGCTGGGCGCGCTGCTGACCGGCGTCTTTGCCACGTGGGTCATCAATCCGGTCTACGGACCGGGCAAGCCCACCGGCGGCATCGACGGAAATTGGGGCCAGATGCTCCACCAGTTTGCCGCCGTGGGCATGGCCTGGGGAATTTCCATCGTGGGCACGTTGCTTCTGCTCGTCGTCGTGGATAAGATCATGGGACTGCGCGTGACTCCCGAGCAGGAAGTGGCCGGCCTCGATCTTTCGCAACACGGCGAAGAAGGCTACACACTCGATTGAAGACCCCTGGGGTTTTCCCCCGGAGACCAAAGAAAGTTTCAGTCCGGTGCGGCTTACGAGCCGCCCGGCCTGTTACGCTATCCAACGAGGGATTTTTGCTTATGCTGAAAATTGAAGCTGTCTTACAACCCTCCAAGCTGGATGCCGTGAAGGATGCGCTGCTGGAAGCAGGCATCGAAGGCATGACGATTCTCGAGGCCCGCGGCC
>PLSB01000151.1 GCA_003165005.1 Acidobacteriaceae bacterium
GCGCAGTGGGAGAAGCGCAACATCGCGCAGTTCATTCCCGTGTGGGACAAGGACCTGTGCATCCAGTGCGGCAAGTGCGCGATGGTGTGCCCGCACGGCGTAATTCGCGCCAAGATTTACAGCCCCGAACTGGGCGATAAGGCGCCGGCAACGTTCAAGTGGTCCAAGCCCAAGTGGAAGGGCATGGAAGACCAGCGCTACACGCTGCAGGTGGCGCCGGAGGATTGCACCGGCTGCGCGCTGTGCGTGGAAGTTTGCCCGGTGAAGAACAAAAGCGACGCCAGCAAGAAGGCCATCAACATGACGCCGCAGGCTGCGCTGCGCGAGCCGGAACGCGAGAACTGGGACTTCTTCCTCGCGCTGCCCGAGGTGGACCGCGCCAAGCTCTCGCATTCACAAGTGAAGGACCTGCAGCTCCTGCAGCCGCTCTTCGAGTTCTCCGGCGCCTGCGCGGGCTGCGGCGAGACGCCGTACATCAAGCTGCTCACGCAGTTGTTCGGCGACCGGCTCTACATCTCCAATGCGACGGGCTGCTCGTCGATCTACGGCGGCAACCTGCCGACAACACCTTACACCTTCAATGCGCAGGGCCGCGGACCCACGTGGTCGAACTCGCTCTTTGAGGACAATGCCGAGTTCGGATTCGGCATGAGAGCGGCGCTGGATCAGCAGAAGGCCTTTGCGGAGACGCTGGTGACGCGGCTGGCGCCGGCGATCGGCGCGGAGCTTGCCGCCGATCTGGTCGGCGCTACTCAAAAAACCGAGGCCGAGATCGAAAAGCAACGCGAGCGTGTAAATGCGTTACGCGAAAAACTTGCCGGGAACGGGTCTTCGGATGCCAAGAATCTGCTGGCCGTTGCCGACACCCTTGTGCGCAAGAGCGTGTGGATCCTGGGCGGTGACGGCTGGGCCTACGACATCGGATTCGGCGGTCTCGATCACGTGCTCGGTTCGGGCAAAAACGTGAACGTGCTGGTTCTCGACACCGGCGTCTACTCGAACACCGGCGGCCAGGCCTCCAAGTCCACGCCGCGCGGCGCGGTGGCGAAGTTTGCTGCCAGCGGCAAGCCGAACAGCCGCAAGGACCTGGCCATGGAAGCCGTCAGTTACGGATCGGTGTACGTGGCGCAGGTGGCGCTGGGCAGCAACGACACCCACGTCATCAAGGCCTTCCAGGAGGCCGAAGCGCACGACGGACCGTCGATCATCATCGCGTATTCGAGCTGCATCGCTCACGGCTACGACCTGGTGCACGGGCTGGAGCAACAAAAACTTGCAGTCCAGTCGGGTTACTGGCCCTTGATGCGCTACAACCCCGCGCTGCGCGAAGAGGGCAAGAATCCCTTCCAGCTCGACTCGAAGGCGCCTTCGATCCGGCTCAAGGATTATGCCTACCGCGAAGCGCGTTACACCATGCTGGCGCGCAGCAATCCGGAGCTGGCCGCGAAACTGCTTGGCGAAGCGCAGGACGACGTGGAGCGCGGGTGGCGCGTCTACTCGGCCCGCGCCGCGATGCCGGGCCGCGGCGAGACGCCGAACATCGCGCCGCCGGAAAAACCCGAAGAAAAGTCAGAAGACAAGCTGGCGGCTGCGGCTGCCGGAGGTGAACAATGACCGATATTTCCATGCAATATCTTGGCATCAAGCTCAGCGGCCCGATTGTGGTCGCGGCCACGCCGCTCTCCGAATCGATCGACAACATTCGCCATATGGAAGACGCGGGTGCGGCGGCCATTGTGCTCACCTCGCTTTTTGAAGAGCAATTGGCGCTCGAGTCGCGCACGCTCGACGAAGACTTGTCGCGCGGCACGGAGTCGTTCGCCGAGTCGCTCGGCTATCTGCCCGAATTGAGCGATTACCGCATGACGCACGAAGGCTATCTCGAGCACGTGCGGCGCGCGCGGGAGGCGGCAGGGATTCCCATTATCGCCAGCCTGAACGGAGCCACCAAAGGCGGCTGGGTGCGGTTTGCCAAGGAAATTGAGGAGGCCGGCGCGCACGCCATCGAGCTGAATCTGTTTGCGCTGGCCACCGACCGCAGCCAAACCTCGGCCGAGCTTGAGCAGCAACTGCTTGATCTTGTGGAGAGCGTGTCGAAGTCGGTGAAGGTTCCGGTTGCGGTCAAGATTTCGCAATCGTTTACCAGCCTGCCCTACCTGTGCGGGCGGCTTGAAGAATCGGGCGCCAAGGCCGTGGTGCTCTTCAATCGCTTTTATCAGCCGGACTTCGATATCGAGACGCTGGAGGTGCGGCCCTCGCTGCACTTTTCCACGCCGTCCGAATTATTGCCGCGGCTGCACTGGGCGGCGATCCTCTTTGGCCACCTGAAGGGCGACATCGCCATCACCGGCGGCGTGCATTCGGCCGAAGACGTGCTGAAGGCGGTCATGGCCGGTGGCAGCGTAGTCGAGATGGCGTCGGCGCTGCACATTCACGGCATCGACCACATCAGCCGCGTGCTGGCCGACCTGCGCTACTGGCTGGAGAAGCGCGAGTATACCTCGCTGGCCGAGACGCGCGGCTGCCTCAGCCGCCGTTCGGTGCCGGACACTTCGCCGTACGATCGCGGCAACTACATCAAGACGTTGAGTTCGTACAGCCTGCGGCAGACGGTAGCGGCTTTCTAAGTTTGTCTATTCCTTCTAGTCGGCGGCTGCGGAGTTTGTAGCCGCCATCTTTTTTGTCTCGCGCGGAGGGTTGGGTGCGGATTCAGTTCCCGAGGAACCGCAGAACAGCCTTCTCCAGAATGCCGCGCGCACGGGGAAGAGCGGCTTCGACAGGAGTGCTCAGGGTTTCGCCCAGTTCCGTCGAGGCGATGCCCACGGTCAAAAGCATGGCGTGGGATTTGATGGAGCCATAGAGGGAACGGGTCAGGCCCAGAAGCTGGTTGGGGCTCAGATGATGCGAATCGGGCGCGGAGCTGTCCACGCGGGATGAAACCGGGACGAGGCTCACGCGTCCCGGCGGTGAATTGACCGAAGCATCGATGAATAGAACTGACTCGGCTTCCGCGACGTCTGCGGAGAGATCCGGTGTCCACTGCTGACGCGAGACCACGCGCACATCGGGCTGCTGGCGAAAGCGCTCCTCTGCCCATGCGGCGAGCTTTGGGCCTACGCCATCGTCGCTGCGCAAGGTGTTGCCGCAGGCCAGGATGAGACAGCGGATCGGGGGTTGAGTCATGGGCAACTCGGAGCCTTGAAAGGGCACGGCTTTAGCCGTGCCGTACGATTGCCAAAAATGGATGCGGCTTTAGCCACCGAGGGAAGGCTCGTGGTTGAAAGAACTTTCCCTCGGGGGCTAAAGCCCGCACTACTATCTGCCGCCTGGCGGCACGACTAAAGTCGTGCCCTTTCAAGACAGCGCCACGGCACAGCTTCATCGCCGTGCGACGCGATCCACGACTTCGCCGTCGGCGGAGACGAGCGAAATCTGGAGCGGCATCTGCCCGGCGGCGTGCGTGGAGCAGCTCAGGCAGGGATCGAAGGTGCGGATCACGGCTTCAATGCGGTTGAGAATGCCCTCGGTGAATTTGCCGTCCTTGATATAACTCCGTGCAGCCTGCAGCACGCCGCGGTTCATGGCGTTGTTGTTCTGCCCGGTGGCGATCACCAGATTGGCCCAGACCATCTTGCCGTTGTCGTCCACCTTGTAGTGGTGGTGGAGAACGCCGCGCGGCGCTTCGGCCTGGCCCGCGCCCTCCAGGCGGTTGACGCCCGCCGTGGCGCGCACGTGCTTGTCGAGGATCTTCGGGTCACTGAGGATCTCTTCGATCTTCTCAATTCCGAAAAGAATCTCGACCAGCCGCGCGTGGTGATAGAAGAACGAGCTTGCCACCGGCCCTGAAGCCAACTGCTTGAATTCGGTTAGCTCTTTCTCTGCTTTTGGCGTGCCCATTTGCTTAGCGATGTTCAGGCGCGCCAGTGGACCCACGCGGTAGCTTCCATCGGGGTAGCCGAGCGGCTTGTAGTAAGCGAACTTGGTGTAGCTGTACGATTCCACGGCCTCGCCGATGACTTCGGCGTAGCGGCTGGCGGTCATGCCGTCTTCGATAATGGCGCCGTTCGCGTCGATCAGCCGCAGTGCGCCATCGGTAAACTCGATCGACTCGTCTTCGTTGATCAGGCTTAGATAATTCGACGGGAAGTTGGCGAAGACCTCGATCTCCGGCTTGAAGGAGTTCGCGATCTTCTTATACGCACCCAGGGCAAGGTTGAGCGCCGCGTAGGCCTCGGGGAGCATGGCCAGAATCTTATTGCGCTTGTCGGCGGTGAGCGGCTCGGTGACGCCGCCGGGAACAACCCAGCCGGGATGCACACGTTTGTCGCCGAGCAATTCGATGATGCTCTGGCCGAAACGGCGGAGGCCGACGCCGGCGCGGCCCAGCTCCGGCTTGGCTGCGGCAAGCCCAAGAATATTGCGCAGCTTGGGGTCGGACTCCATGCCCAGCAGCAGGTCGGGCGAGGCCAGATAGAAGAAGCTGAGCGCGTGC
>PLSB01000164.1:0-5731 GCA_003165005.1 Acidobacteriaceae bacterium
GTCCCTTGCAGTCGGGCTTGCACAGCGTCCTGACCGGCAGAGACAAAAGCACCTGCTCGCGCAGCACATCTTCAAGCAACAGACTGTCTCCTTGATAATAACCGATTTCGGTCTCCGACGCCGTAATGGACCGCTCGGGCGCGCCGGCATCGACGCCGAGGGGCCGGAAGATGAGGTCAAATTCGGCCGAGACAGGAATCTCGACCGGCTCAATGCACCGGGCGCAGGGAATCTGGAAATTGCCGGCAAAACGGCCCCTTAGACGGATGTCGGCAACGATATCTTTGGGCCCGCGGTGCTCGTGAATCACTTCGGCACTGCCGGCAGCGGCCAGATCGCCGATCTGCTCGGCCTCGTCGATGTAATCGACGGCGCCGGGAGCCAAATTCAGGTCAAATTCAATCGCTTCGCGCTCAAGATCGAGGATTTTGAATTCCATGCTACGAGCGTAGAACAGGGATCAGGGATCAGGGAACAGGGATCAAAGATGGGGTAGCTGCGGAGTCAAGCCCCTTGCCCCATATTCCTCCACCCCGCGCCCCATCCTTTTCCGCGCATTTTGCGGGAAAGGGTGGGAGATCACTGGAGCGCCGCGCGTCCCCCTCAGGGCTCGATTGGCTTCCTCAGGCGCGCCGGGAAGCAGCCAGCTTGAGGCCGAAGCCGACGAATACGCAACCGGTCAGCCGATCGAGATTGCGAATCACGGAGGGTTGAGCCAGGAAACGGCCCAGGGGCACAGTCAGCGCAATGAGAAGAAAGAACCACGCCAGGGTGATGAGCACATGGATACCGGCCAGCAGCAGCGAGAAGCCTGCAACGTTGACCCCGTGCGGAATGAACTGGGGAAGAAAGGTCACATAAAACACTCCGACTTTCGGGTTCAGTATGTTGCTGAGAAACCCCCGGCCAAAGGCGTTCTTCTCCGCGCGGAGCCTGACCGTTCCTTCGGACGGCATCGGGTCTGCCGCCACTGAGGAACGGGGCTTGATCAGCAGCTTGGCGCCGAGATAAACAAGGTACGCCGCACCCGCCCACTTCACGATCGTAAATGCCAGTTCGGAAGCCGCCAGCAATGCCGTCAGGCCGAACGCCGCACACATTCCCCACGCCAGCAGCCCCAGGCAGATGCCAAAAGCTGCCGCCGTCCCCTGGCGGGTTCCGCAGGAGGTCGATGTCCTGAGGACCATGGCGGTATCCACGCCCGGCGTCATGGTCAACAGACCAGCGGCAACGATGAAGAGTACAAACGTCTGGAGCATAAGAGGCGCCTCTTTCTGAATATTATCGATCCGGCCCTCAAGAATAAGCGATGGGTGCCCATCCTTTCCGCGCTCTTTGCGGAGAGGGTGGGATTGCACGGTCTCACGCAATCGGGCCGGATCGATAAATCGCCGGTCCATCCCCGCCCGCAAAACTCAAGCTGAGACTCTGCGTGAGTCAGCGGATCGATAGCGATTTGCCCATTGAATGTCCAGGAGAACGCCGGCCCGCTTAGCGGCGCAGCCAGGCAAGGAAGCGCGCGAAGAGGTTGCTGGCCCAGTCCCACGCGGAGTGGAGCGCAGCGGAAGTCTCGCGCGTGGGCAGAAGGGTGGTCCACCAGCCCTGGCGCAGTCCGTAGTAGCGCACGGCGAGGAAGCCGCCCGCCGCTACCGCCAGCAGCAGCAGCATGGCGCCGGCCCAGCGCAGGCGCACCTCCACGGCCTCGCGGTGCAGAATGCGCGCCTTGCCCACATTGGAGGCAAAGGTCGTCCAGCCGCGTTCGTCTTCGGGGAACTGGCCTGAAGCGTCACAGGCGCGAAGAAAGCGCTCGGTCCAGTCCTGGGGATCGAGGCCGAGGGCGTTGGCGTAGCCGCGCACAATGCCCTTGCTCAGGATGCCGCCGGGAAGCAGGCGAANNAACCTCTCCTGCTCCAGCGCGATCAGGTGCCGCTGGCTGATTTTGGTGACCGCCGAGATGTCTTCCAGCGCAACGCCGCGCGCCATGCGCTCCTTGCGCAGGTCTTCTCCAAAACTCCCCATCGGCGACCAACCGCGTGTCAAAGCCCAGGAAATAAATTACCTACACAATAAACCCGGTAGGGGGGAAGGTCAAAGGCGGAAAGGCAGGGACCAGGGAACAGTGTGAGTGTGAGTGCGAGTGGTCAGTGATCGGTGCGCACTCACACTCACACTCACACTGTCCACTGTTCACTGCCCACTGTCTGTTACCCTGAAACCGGAATCTCCGGCGATTTTTCCGGTCCCGGAATCCGGCTCGAAGATGAATAAGCTCATTTTTGCCAATCTGCTGCATCGCCCCTTGCGCTCGGTCATCAGCGTGCTCGCCGTGGCCATTGAAGTGATCATGATTCTCTCGATCGTGGGCATTTTCACGGGCATGCTGAACGACCAGAATCGGCGCACCAACGGCATCGGCGCCGACCTGATGCTGCTGCCCTCAAACGCCAGCCTGTTCAACGGGCTGGGAAGCCCATCCATGCCGGTCAGGGACGCCGAAGTGCTGCGGAAAATTCCCCACGTAGCGGTGGTTTCACCCGCCATCCAGAAAATCGCGACCAACGGAAGCGTGGAGATTCTCTATGGCATCGATTACCCGACATTTTCCGCGCTCAAACCATTCAAGTTCCTTGCCGGCGGCCCATTCGAGGGGCCAAACGACGCGATCATCGACGGCATTCTTGCCGGCAGCAGGAATCCGGCTACGGGAAAGCCTTACGCCGTCGGCGACACCATCAAGATCATGGGCCACGCATTCCGCATCTCGGGGATTGTGGAACAGGGCAAGGGCGGCCGCAAGCTGATTTCCATCGACACCATGGCGCAAATGGTGGATGCCGAGGGGAAGGCATCGATTTTCTATATCAAATGCGACAATCCGGCCAACGACGACCTGGTAATGCAGGAGATTCGCTCCACGCGCGGCTTTGAAAACAACACGCTGACCACGGTGGACAGTTGGCTCGACCAGATGACACCCAGCAAAATTCCCGCATTCAACCTGGCGCTGGGAGTGATTACGGGAATTGCCGTGATCATCGGATTTCTGGTGATCTTCCAGTCCATGTACACGGCGGTGCTGGAGCGCACGCGCGAGATTGGCGTTTTGAAGTCGATGGGCGCGTCGAAGCTGACGATCGTGGGCGTGGTGCTGCGCGAGTCCGCGGTGCTGTCGGCGGCAGGCGTGATCCTGGGCATTATCGGCACCTATGGAACGCGCATCTTCATCGCTCGCTTCTTCCCCACCATGAACTTCGAAATCACCGGCATGTGGCTGATCCGCAGTGCCGTGATCGCCTTTGTGGGATCGCTCTGCGGCGCGCTCTACCCGGCGTGGATGGCCGCGCGCAAGGACCCGATTGACGCGCTGGCGTACGAATGACAGGGATCAGGTGTCAGGTTTCAGGTTTCAGGTTTTCTGACACCTGACACCTTCGAGGCTTGGGGCACACGCCATGAGCACCGAGTCGGCTCAACTCGTGTCGATTGATGAGATCCGCGCGGCGGCGGCGCGCATTGCGCCCATCGCCATGAAGACGCCGCTGGTGCGGGCCGCATTTTCCCTGGTCTCCGGTCACGGAACCGGCAAGGAGATCTGGCTGAAGGCCGAAAGCCTGCAGCCCATCGGGGCCTTCAAGATTCGCGGCGCGGCGAACAAAATCCTGCAGCTCAAGTCGGGCGAAATCGCGCGCGGCGTCATCACCTATTCGAGCGGCAACCATGCGCAGGGCGTGGCTTATGCGGCGCGCGAGGTGGGCGCCAAGGCCGTGATCGTGATGCCCAGGAACGCGCCGGCCATCAAACGGGCCGCGACCCTGGCGCTAGGCGCCGAGATTGTGGACGTGGGCGTGGCCTCAAGCGAGCGGCTGGCCAAGGCCGAAGAGCTGGTGCGCGAGCACGGCTACATCGTCATTCCGCCCTACGACGACGACGAGATCATCGCCGGGCAGGCGACCTGCGGCCTCGAAATTGTAGAAGCGCTGCCGGATGTCGACCTGGTAGTTGCGCCGGTCTCGGGCGGAGGGCTGCTGAGCGGTGTGGCCGCAGCCGTGAAGCAGTTGAGCCCGAAGACCAAGGTCTTTGGCGTTGAGCCGGAACTGGCCGGCGACACCGCGGAGAGTTTTCGCACCGGCAAGATCGTCACCTGGCCGGCGGAGTTGACCAGCCGGACCCTCGCCGACGGCCTGCGCACGCAAAGCGTGGGCGTGCGCAACTTCGCGCATCTGCAAGCGTTCGTGGACGGCATCGTCATCGTCACCGAAGCCGAGATTCGCGCCGCCATGCGCGCCATTGTTACTGCGACGCGCCTGGTTCCCGAGCCCAGCGGCGCGGTTTCAACGGCGGCGCTGCTCTTCCACGCGGACCAGTTGCCGCCCTGGCGCAAGGCGGTGGCCGTAGTCAGCGGCGGCAATGTGGATCCGGCGCTGCTGGCCGAAGTGCTCACCGAATCCGAAGTGTAACGTCGTTGGAGTAGGATTTTGCTTGTCATGAAGCGACCCATCTTCACCATACGCATCGTCGCATTCGGTTTGGCGCTGGCCTGCGCCGCAGCTCCGGCGAGCGCCGGCAAAAAGCCGCAGCAGCAAGTAAAACCCATGGCCGGGCCGCGCGCCACGGCCCTGCGCGTCACCTCGCTCTACATCACGCCCTCGACCGAAGCGCAAAGAGTGGACAGGGTGCAGATCGGCCGCGAGATGGTTGTGGCGGAGAAAAGCGGCGCGTGGATGCGCGTCTACGCCAACACCGATATCGAAGAGCAGCACAGTGACAAGGACGAACCCATGGTGGGCGGCAACGAAACCACGCCGCCCATCTCCGGCTGGATCGAGGCCAAAGGCGTCGTGGAGGAGACCACGCCCAACGGCGACCAGATTCTGATGGGCGCGGCGGCCAACATGGAGACGGAGGCCTCGGACCCGCGCGGCCCGGCCAACGCCGCCCAAAGCGCGCGGCTGCTCTACCGCCGGCTCATGGAGATGTTTCCCAACTCGCCGCTGGCGCCGGAAGCCGCTTGGCGCGCGGCCGACATCCAGTGGCAAATCGAGCGCGCCGACGCCGCGACTCTGCCCTCGGCGCACGAGAAGAGCCCCGAATTCCGCCAGCAGATGGATGAAGACGCGCTGCACAAGGTCATCAAGTACTATCCAAAAACCAAATGGGCGGCCCTGGCGGCCTTCGACCTGATCGACAACAAGCTCTGCGGCGACTGGCAGGGCTCGGAACAATGCCCGGCGAAGGAATCGGAGATCTACGTCAAGTACGCCGACGAGTATCCCGACGGTCCGCGCACCGCGCGTGCGCTCTATGAGGCCGTTTACCGCCTGGCCGTGCTCGTCGACATGTATGCCGCCGACCGGGACGACCGCAAAAGCAACGACGCTCACAACCAGGCGCGCACCGTGGCCGCGCAACTGAAGGCGCATTTTCCCGACTCCGACTATACCTACCGGGCCGGTGCGCTGGTGTACAAATTGGATGAGGGCGTTCCCGTCTACGGCATCGACCGGGACTGAGCGGTTTGCGCTTTGACCTCGTGATTTCGTGTTGATTCTCGGAGAGGTGCGGGTCAGGAGACCGGCGGTACGGCCGGCGGGATCGCCGACTGATTCGCATCGCCCACAGCCTGGAGTTCGCGTGAGCCCGTATATTTTGTCCATTCTTTTGGGAATTGTGGAAGGCTTGACCGAGTTTTTGCCGGTCAGCTCAACCGCGCACCTGCGCATTACCGAAGCGC
>PLSB01000164.1:5821-9335 GCA_003165005.1 Acidobacteriaceae bacterium
AAGTGGAGCGAGAAGAACCTGGGCAGCATGACCGCCATTGCCATCGCATTGCTCGTGGGCGGCATCGCCATGTGGATTGTGGATGCGTGGAGCAACCACGTTGAGCCCAACACCAGGCACGTGGAAGAGATGACACTTGCCCAGGCCATCTGGATCGGCCTCTGCCAAACGCTCTCGGCCGTCTTTCCCGGCACTTCGCGTTCCATGTCGACGATTGCCGCCGGCCAGATCGCCGGCCTCGACCGTCCTTCGGCGCTCGAGTTCAGTTTTCTGCTCTCCATTCCCACCATGATCGCCGCCACAGGCTGGGACCTGTTCAAAGAGGTTCACCCCGGCAAAGCCGCCGGCGCTGCCGCCGCGCATGTGGTCATGAACCCGGAGCGCTGGCTCGTGCTCCTCATCGGCACCGTGGTTTCGTTCATCGTGGCCTTCGGCGTGGTGGAGTGGTTCCTGGCCTGGGTGCGCAAGCACGGATTCACGCTGTTCGCGATTTATCGCATCCTGCTCGGCATAGCGCTGTTGATCTGGGGCGCAAAGTACCTTGGCGTGTGAGCTCGCCGCTTCGGCGGTCTCTTAAAACCTCTCAAGATACCGGATTTATGCAACCAGTTCAAAACCTGTGCAAAGGGTAGGGGGTGCAAATGGCACGATCATGTGCTATGATGGTGCCATCATGATGTCACGTACGCAAATCACGCTCGAGCCTGAGTTCCAGCGGCGAGCTCGTCGGCGCGCAAGCGATCTTGGTATCTCCTTCGCTGCTTACATTAGGGGCCTCGTCGTGAATGATCTATCGCAACCGAGAAGTGCTATAGGAATTGAATCCATCTTCGATTTGGGCAGTTCTGGCGGCTCGAATATCGCCAGGAATAAGCACTCCATGATCGAGGAGGCAGTTGAGTTTGAAGTAGCCGCATCGCGTCGCAGAGCCTCTCGACCGGAGAGCGAGCGCCTATCCGAATGAGCCTGTTCGTCGATACATCGATTCTGTACGCCGCGGTGGATTCCTCTGATTGCGACAACGACCGCTCCAAAGCAATTCTCATGTCAGGCGAACCGCTCGTGATCACCGACCACGTTCTGGTGGAAGCGTGGCTGCTGCTAAACCGCAAGCTGGGACGCGACGCTGCCGGGCGATTTTGGGCAAACATGCGCGACGGAGCTGCTGCCATCGAGACAGTAGGCCCGGCGGATTTGGAAGCGGCTTGGCAAATAGGTCTGGATTGGCAGGATCAAGACTTCTCCATTGTGGACCGGACGAGCTTTGCGGTCATGCGCCGGCTGGGCATCGAACGCGTCGCGTCCCTGGACGATCATTTTGCCGTCTTTCGTTATGGCCCGCAGCGCCGCTATGCTTTCACCGTCGTTCGTTAGAGCGAGCGCAGTCTCCACGCTTTGTTTGGGGCAGAATCGCTGCGACTTTCTACACATCGCAATGTGTGAGACGCTACACATAGCGGAGGTGCGGCTATGGCTACCAATCTTGCAATCGACGACCAACTCATTGAGGAGGCGCGGCGCGTGGGGAACCATGCGACCGAAGAGGAAGCAGTGGCCGCTGCTCTTCAGCAGTACATTCGTTGGCGCAAGCAACTGCAGATTCTGGAGCACTTCGGAACCATCGATTACGATCCAACATACGATTACAAGGAAACGCGGAAGCTTGATCGGATTCCCGAGTCCTGACGGCGGATTGGGGAAACGAATGATTTCCGGCCAGGGTTAGTCATCGTGGTTCCCCCCGCCCGGTTTTGCCCTGATCCGGCCTTGCATACGCCGATAATAGAGGTTGCTCTGGGACGTTTTGCCTGTTCCACCGGCCGCTTGCGCCGTCATTTGCGGCAGCCGGAGTGCGGCACCGCCCTCATCATGAAGCCCATCCGCATTGTTCTCGCGCCCACGCGCAGCCGCCCCGCGAATATCTTCCTTGGGACGCTGCTGTTGCTGGTCTCGCTGCTTCTTTTCCTCGCGCTGGCCACCTATCAGGCCTCCGACCCCTCACTGAACACGGCCACCGGCACAGCCGCGCCCCGCAACTGGATCGGCCTCTTCGGCGCAACCCTCAGCGATCTGCTGCTGCAGGCGCTGGGAATTGCGGCGTTTCTGATTCCCCTTTGGATGACCGGCGTGGGCTGGACGTGGATGCGCTCGCGGCCCAGCGGCTCGGCGATTCTGCGCGGCATCGGGTCGCTCCTTGCGCTCGCCTTCCTGCCCGCGGTCCTGGGCCTGCTGCCGTGGCACTGGCGCTGGATGCACGTGGTTCCCATCGAAGGCGTCGTGGGCCGGCTCATGGCGGGCCTGCTTGTGGTCTATCTGAACCTGCAAGGCGCCTGGGTCGTGGCCGCTGTGCTGGCCGCTGCCGGACTCTACTTTGCCACCAACATCAGCTTCTCGGCGATTCGCGAGAGCCTTGCCGAGCGCTGGACGCGTTACGCCGAGTGGCGCGACCGCCTCCGCTTCTCCCGAGAAGAAGCGGAGGAACTCGAAGCCCGGCAGGACATTTTGCGCGCCGAAAAGAAAGCGCCCATTCCATTCGATACCGCGGCCCATCCGGAGCCCAATTCGGAAATCGACGCGGAGACGCCGGCCGGGAAGCCCAACCGTTTCCTCGCTTTCTTCATGCGCAGGCGCGCGCCCCAAGAGGATCCCATCGACGCGATTCCCGCCTACCAGCGCGCCGACCTCGAACCGCTGATGGAAGAGCCCGCACGAGTGGAGCGCGCCGAGGCCGTGAATCCCGATGTTATGCTGCGCCGCACCAGCATCTGGGAGCGTAGCGCAGCAAATCACGCAACTGCCGCAGCCGAGATGGCCGCGGCTCCGGCAGCGCCGGCTCCGGTTGAACCCCTGCAAATGCGAGCGGATACCAAGGCTCCCATTGATCCGTGGGCCAACGAGCTGAGGCCAAGCGAGCGCTCGCCTTCCGCGCCCGCTACGCCGCAGCGCCCTGGAGAAATCGCGATTCACAGCCGCGCCGATGCGGAAACGCAGTCTGCGACCGTGGCGCCCAAGCACGTGAGCGGCTTCAAGCTGCCTTCGAGCACGTTGCTGAGCGTGGGCGAGGGCCCGCAATCGGTGCGCGAGGACGAGTTACGCGAAGAGGCCAAAATCCTGGTGGAAAAATGCGCCGAGTTCGACGTGCGCGGCCAGGTGGTGCAGATCAATCCCGGGCCTATGGTGACGACCTTCGAGTTCAAGCCCGAAGCCGGCGTGAAGTACTCGCGCGTCACCGGCCTGGCCGACGACCTGTGCCTGGCCATGCGCGCAGAAAGCATCTTGATCGAGCGCATGCCCGGCAAGAGCACAGTAGGCATCCAGGTGCCCAACCACGAGAAAGAGACCATCCACCTGCGCGACGTGATCGAGAGCGAGACCTTCGCCCGGTCGCGCTCGCGGCTCACGATCTCCATGGGCAAAGACATCAACGGCCGCATTGTGACCGCCGATCTCGCATCGATGCCCCACGTGCTCATCGCCGGATCCACGGGATCGGGCAAATCCGTGGCCATCAACG
>PLSB01000006.1 GCA_003165005.1 Acidobacteriaceae bacterium
GAGATTTCGGTCGCAATGCCGACATCTCAGTACGAATAGGCTTCTAGTGAGCAAGCCGGTAATAGGCTATAGGGCGGCGCTGGGGAAAGGTGATCGCCGTGGGGCACGCCGCTACCGCGATACGCGAGGTTGGGTAGGCGGGGATCGAGAAAAAAACTGAGTGCTCGAAGCCGCAAGGCATCGCACGTGGGTGTATGATTCAGCCATAATGGAGAGTGCTAAGCCATTGAATTATCAAGATCTAAGGTCAATCGTCGGGTCCTCGAAGTCTTCATTCGCGCTGTCCGCTGCTACTGAGTCATTTCAGNNCAATTACGGATGGCGAAAGACCATACATCACACCCACATTCGCGAAAGACTCCTTCGACGAGGAACAGCCACAATTCCTCCTCGTCTCTGCAGTAGGTGCCTCGGGAAAGACCGCGTTGGCAAACAAGCTCTCGTCGGACATCGGCCTGCCAGTTCTGAATCTCGGGAAGCATCCGCCCGTCGCCGACAACACATTGACCGGCATTCTTACCACGAGTTTCCCATACGAAAACCTTGCCGGAGTCTTGATTGGGCTCAAGAATGGCACCTACGGCGTTATAGTCGATGGCATCGACGAGGGGCGCTCGAAAGTTAACGAGCAAGCCTTCAACGCTTTCTTGGAAGATCTGATACGGCTGTCATCAGGATCTCAGAAAACAACATTTGTGCTGCTTGGGAGAACGCAGGCACTCATTGACTGCTGGGTCTACCTGCAAGGCCGTGGCGTAAGCGTGGGCCTCGCATCAATCGAGCCGTTCGCCCGCGAAAAGGCCGTCGAATACATAGACACATTCGCAAAGCCACCCGTGTCGGGGCAGAGAGAGCAGTACAATACCGCCCGTGACCTAATCCTCGCAAAGCTCGAGGGCGCGTTTTCGGGGCAAGCCGCCCAATACCTGAGCTTTATTGGATATCCTCCAGTACTGGACGCAATAGCGACTTTGCTCAAGGAGGAGAAGAACTACCAAAAGCTCGCCGCGGACCTACAAGAGAGCGGAAGTCAGGGAGTTCAGACCGACCTTCTTTTCAAAATCTCGGCCTACCTGCTTAAGCGCGAGAAGGTCGATAAAGTGCTTCCGAATGTGGTCCAGGGGCTGATCGCGGAGTTCCCGGCACAAATTCAGGGCGAAATCAAAGCCCGTGCCTATGATTTTCAGGAGCAGTCCGCTCGGCTGGTCTCGCATTGCCTCGGAACGCCTTGCGCGTTGGAAATAATCCCTCAGCCTGGCCTCAATCTCCAGTACGAAGAACAGGTCGAGTCATTCCTTGCGGACCACCCCTTCCTTGCCTGAGGCGGCCGTGAATTTCGGAACGCTATTTTCGAAGCGGTTTGCTTGGCAATTTTGACGGCAGGCGGCAAACCGGAGCAGGTGGAGCTTATACGCGCTTACGCTACAAATCGCCGAAGCAACCTTTACCTGATCCAAATGCTCGCCCAGGTCGCACACGAAGTCTTCATAGAACCGAGTCTGATCGATGTTGTGGTTGGTGCCGCCTTAGAGTTCAGGTCAACGGGCTCAAGAGCTGAGATTACGATCGAAGCCACGAACGTCCCAGAACCGTCGAACGCGTCCATACAGTTGGAAGTGCTCATTGAAGTCGTCTCCCTGAACACGGAAGGGGACGAACGCGAGTTTGTCTTCAAATCGATCATCAATGGGGCGGAGCCTGTTAATTTGGGCCCGCGCCTAGCCGCATGCTTCATCGATATTCCCTGCAAAGTCTCGATTTCTGGCGGCGATGAGATAGAGTTAACCGCGCCAGTCGAAGTGTCTGCACGCAGCATTGAGCTGGGCGGGTCGATGCTGGTTGTGAGAACCGCACCCAAGATCGCGGACAAGCAGGTCGACTTGGAGGCCGACGATCTATCGACTACCCTCACTTCACTAAAGGTCGACCCGGGCGCCGACTTCTCGATTAGGGTCAACGACCCATCGAGCCACCACTATCCCCTTGTGCGCTATGTGAAGCAGCGCGGCCCCGTTATAGACGCCCCGGAAATCCGGGGAAAATACCTCAAGCTCCGAACGATACTGACCCACTTCCGCTCCCATAGCAGAGGGGAGCTCAAGAAACTCAAAGCGAAAGTCGAAAATGATAGGGTCGGCGGAAACGAAAAGGGGCTCCCCGTGTTAAATCGGCTGATTTTCGACGGGATTCTGGTTCCTCAGGGCATCTTTTACGTTCTCGACCCCCCTAAGTTAAGCCAGCACCTTGGGGTTTCTTGGGTCGGGCTGAAAAAGGGGGAGGTGAATCCGAAACTGCTAGCCTACCTCGGATCCATTTAGCTTGCAGACCGGATTCCCCCGACGTCGCATCAACCGGGGCGGCCGCTAACTCAACCAGCTGCGGGAACGCTTGCTGTGGGCGACGAAAACGTTCCATATTAAGCACCCACTTGCCTAATCCAATCACGGATCGCAGTGCCGATCCGCTCTATATCCTGCGCCCCCAACTCGCCGCTGTGCATAATCACGTTTCGCGACCTCTCTAGTGTCGTTATGATCTGTCGCATCCATTCCTGCGACTGTAGATAGTCCTCGAAGTGCGGCCAGTTTTGCCCAACGATCGAGCTCAAGTCGCCGAACTCGGTGTAGTTGATGGGCAGGTCGCCACGTTGCGTGTGCCACTTAATCTTGCTCTCTTTTTCCCGACGACTTTCGGCCTTCTTTCGAATACCGTCGGATACGCCCGTGAGCCACCAGTCAGCCCCTATGCCTTCCAAAAGCCGCTTGGAAACGAACTCTCTCACAGTGTTCTCAAAGGCCGCAATTGCAACGTAAACGACCGCCATCCTCCTTGCCTTTGAGACCAAATCCTCGTCGAGCAGATCTATCGGCAATCGCTTCACAACCTCTGCGTCCAGCGCCGTGTTAGGGCGCCGTCTCAGACGCGGGGTGTCGTCGAGCGTCTGGTCGGTAAGTAGGCCTTTAAACGCAAACGAGTAGAGATCACTCTCCATGAAGCACCTCAGCTAAAATGTCTTCTTAGGGCTTGGAAGATAGCATCGAACACTGCCGGATCGCGTGACTCCGGAAGATGAATTTGGATGTTGTAATGGAGGCCGAGGTTCTTCAAGGGCAACGGAGGGGGCTCCGGGAAACTCTTGGCCGGCTCCGGCTGAGGGCTGGTAGTAGGCACTTCGGAGTACACCACCGCCGCCGGTGCTTCCCAGTCCGCCTGTTCAGCCAATGCTTTGAAGGTGTTCGCCATCATTCCCACGACGCCGTCCGACTTTTGTCCTAACGTGAGCGTCTTGAACTTGTTCTTGACTTCCTCGACGCTCATCTCGTTTGCCTTGACATTTATCGCGAAGAGGTCTGCGTAGGCCTCCTTCAGGGCATCCGCCAGAACCCTCCCCGACTGCGTCTGGTCGAGGAATTGAAAATAGCGCTGGGTCGGCGTGCCGGATTCGTCGATGAATCCGAGGCGTTAAAGGGAAACTGCCATGGCGCATCGGAGACCTGTTGGCATGATGTTATAAAGAAGCACGGGAGGAAGTTTGTCCAAGATCAATGGCTTGCCGCCTGGAGCACGAACAAGGACCGCGTCTATTGGGATACGCAGGCGCGGTGTTTTCGAATATCTCCGAACGCACGAGTCAAGTAGCCTGAGTGATCCGGCATCGAAAATGAATACCAATCTTATTCGTGCTGGCTTCGGGCCACAAAGGG
>PLSB01000231.1 GCA_003165005.1 Acidobacteriaceae bacterium
TGCAAAGCGGAGGCCCCATCGCCGCCTACAGCCGCGAGCGCGCCGCCGCTCTACTCCAGGATCATGATCGCGTACGCTCTGCCTTGTCGCAAACCGGCGGTGTGCCCCGTGTAACCGTCGAGCCTGTCCTGCCCGCCGACGTAGTCGGCCTCTTCGTTCTCATCCCGGGAGGCATCTAAAATGGCTCGCGTCCGCAAGTCAGATTTCGCGTTCGACGCCATCAGCCTCGAAGGCTCTCTCATCTCGCCTGCCAAGCTTGCTGCCGTGGCAGAGCGCAAGGCGACGGATCAGACCGATGCCGGCTACCACATCCCCAAGGGGCTTACCCTTCGCGATGAAACAGCGCGCTACTTCCGTATTGGCCAGGCACTTTTCCGCGAACTTTTCGCTGGTGCCCATCCCTCCCAGCAGGCCGCCATCCGATTTACACAGGAACTCCTGCGCGACGTCTTCGGCTTCACGGACATCGAGCCGGTCACAGCGCCCAGAGTCCACGGCGAACGCACCTACATCCTCACGCTTGAAGCTCTTAAGGGCCGCGTTCCCGTCGTCGTTGTTTCGCCTGCCGATGATCTAGACCACGCCAGCGCCAACCTATCGCATGATCGTCGCCGCTCCGCCGCATCTTCACTGCAGGAATGGCTCAACGCCGACGATAATGCCCTCTGGGGATTCTGCTGCAACGGCGAGCGCCTCCGTCTTCTCCGCGACAACCAGAGCCTTACCCGCCCGGCTTTTTTAGAAGCCAACCTGCGACAAATCTTCGAAAACGAGGACTTCGCCGGCTTTGCCGCGCTCTGGCTCATCGTTCACGCCAGCCGCTTCGGTCAACCAGGCAGCCCTGTCACCGACTGTGCTCTCGAACGCTGGCGCGAATCCGGCAGCAAAGAGGGCCTCGCAGCGCGTGAGCGCCTCAGCATTGGCGTCAAAGAAGCATTGCTCGCTCTCGGTAACGGATTTCTCTCGAATGCGGCGAACACAGATCTCCGTGACCGGCTCGCCAGTGGCCGGCTACCGATGCCGCAGTTCTTCAATGAGCTGCTTCGCCTTGTCTATCGCCTCATCTTCCTGCTTGCGGCGGAAGACCGCAGTCTCCTCCATCCGCCGGATGCCCCTGACCTGGCCCGCAAGATCTACGCCGAAGGCTACTCTCTCGGCGCCCTGCGTGATCGCGCCATTCGCCGCAGCGGCTGGGATCAGTTCCACGACCGCTGGGAAGGCTTGCTCATCGTATTCCGCGCACTGGCCAACGGCGAGCCGCGCCTTGCTCTGCCCGCCCTCGGCGGTCTCTTCGAGCAGCACGGCACTCCCAGCCTCGACACTGCCCGTCTTTCCAACCGTGCCCTCATGGAAGCCATCTTCCGTCTCGCCTGGCTCCGCGACGACAGCGTTATCGTTCCCGTCAACTGGCGCGACATGGAGACCGAAGAACTCGGCTCCGTCTACGAAGGACTGCTCGAACTCACTCCCCGCCTTACACTCGATGGCCGCGGATTCGCCTTTGCTGAAGGTGTCGAGACCAAGGGAAACGAGCGCAAGAAGACCGGCAGCTACTACACCCCCGACAGCCTCGTGCAGGCATTGCTCGACAGCGCCCTCGATCCAGTCCTCGATCGCGTCGAGAGCGAAGCTGAGGATGCCCCCGCCGCCCTGCTCGCCGTCACGGTCATCGATCCCGCCTGCGGCTCCGGGCATTTCCTGCTGGCCGCCGCCCGCCGCATCGCCACTCGCATCGCGCGCCTCCGCACGGGCGGCTTGCCCTCCACAGCCGACTACCGCCATGCCCTTCGTGATGCCGTCCGCTGCTGCGTTCACGGTGTTGACCGCAACCCCATGGCCGTCGAACTCACCCGCGTCGCTCTCTGGATTGAAACCGTTGAGCCGGGCAAGCCCCTCGGATTCCTCGACGCCAACATTCGCGTCGGCGACTCGCTGCTTGGCATCTTTGACCTGGAGGCTCTGCGAAAAGGGATCCCCGACGCGGCGTACAAGCCCCTCACCGGCGACCACAAGCCCACCGCCCGCGACTTCGACCGCCGCAACAAGCGCGACAAGGGTGAAGCCGCCGGCATCCTTGACTTCTCTGGCCGACGCGCTCAGCCCTTGGAACTACCGCCGCTCGCCGCATCCCTGCGAGCCGTCCGAGAACTGCCGGAAGACACAGTCCAGCAGATCGAAGTCAAACGAGATCGGTTCCATTCTGCCCATTCTGATCCGCGCCTAGTCAACCTCACCCAAGCCGCCGACCTTTACATCGCCGCCTTCCTCATGCCCAAGACGGAAACGCAATCGCTCGACCTACAAACTTCGCTGGTGCCTACCACTGCGGATGTTTGGACCGCCATGCGCAGCGGTACTGTCTACGGCCTACGCCTCGGCGCCGCCCGCCAGCTCGCAAGTAATGCCTGCGCTTTTCATTGGCCGCTCGAATTCCCCGACGTGATGGCAAGCGGCGGCTTCGATATTGTGCTCGGAAATCCGCCCTGGGAGCGCATCAAGATTCAGGAACAGGAATTCTTCGCACAGCGAGAACCGGCAATAGCTGAGGCACCGAACGCTGCGGCGCGTGAACGCATGATCGAACAGATCAAGTCGGCTCCAGAAGGAACTCGGGAACGCGTGCTTTATCAGGAATTTGAATTAGCGAAGCGGATTGCCGAAGCTTCGTCCGAATTCGCACGTATTGGCGAGGAACAATGCGGCCGCTTTCCGTTGACCGGCCGAGGCGACGTGAATACCTACTCACTCTTTGCGGAGCTTTTCGCAAACCTATCGAGCAAACGGGGACGAGCCGGAATAATCACACCCACTGGAATTGCGACCGATGCTACTACCGCCCCATTTTTCGGCTGGATGGTGGAACAGCAACGGCTCGTTCAGTTGACTGATTTTGAAAACAGAGAAGGGATATTTCCTTCTGTCCACCGGAGCTTCAAGTTTTGCTTGCTGGTTATCGGCATGGGGAATCAAGCGGCAAAATTCGCGTTCTTTCTTACTGCAACTGATCAGTTGTCTGATTCGGAGCGACGATTCACGCTCTCACCGGATGAAATCGCCGCGATTAACCCGAATACGAAAACAGCGCCGATATTTCGCGCGCGCGTGGATGCGGAGCTTACTGCGACGATCTACAGCAGTGTTCCAGCGCTGATTAACGAAGCAGATCAGGAGGGCGGAAACCAATGGGGATTGAGCTTCCATACGCGAATCTGGCATATGGCCGAGGACTCGAAATGGTTTAGAACTGCAGAAGAATTGCGAAACAATGGCTATCAACCTGAGGACGCGGATTGGGTGCTTCCCCACCAACAATCAGACTCATCCGATTTAGTACAGGAAGACCATCTCGAATACTATGGTGACGTTGGAACCCGTCCGGAGCGCTATGTTCCGCTCTATGAAGCTAAGATGATTCATCAGTTCGATCATCGCTGGGCAACATACGACGGCGTGGAGAGCCGTGACGTTTCAGAAGCGGAAAAACAGCAGCCTCTTTTCGAGCCCGTTCCCCGCTATTGGGTGCCGAAGAGTGAAGTGCGATCACGGCTCGCAGCTCAGAACTGGTCAAGAAAGTGGTTGCTCGGTTGGCGCGATATTACGAATGCTACAAATGAGCGAACACTATTGTCCGACGTAATTCCATCATTTGGGTCAGGCCACAAATTTCTGTTGATGTTTCCAACAGCAACGGCAGAGATGTGCGCGGCTTTACTGGGATGTCTGAACAGCATTGTGTGCGACTTCGTTGCACGTCAAAAACTCGGTGGAACGTCCTTCAAACTCTATTTGATCAAACAAATCGCGGTATTGCCACCCGCATTCTTCAACCATTCTTATCTTTCCTTCATCACTCCGCGTGTCTTGGAACTTACTTATACCAGTAGTTCGATGTCCTCATTTGCCGAGGATCTAGGTTACGTTGGCGCGCCGTTTTCTTGGAATGAAGGACGTCGCGCGCAGCTTCGAGCTGAACTCGACGCTTGGTATGCCCATGCTTATGGCCTAACCCGCGACAAACTTCGCTATATCCTCGACCCCGCTGATGTTATGGGTGTGGGTTATCCGTCGGAGACATTTCGCGGTCTCAAAAGGAATGAAATCAGGCTCTATGGCGAATACCGCACCCGCCGCCTAGTCTTGGACGCATGGGACCGCATGGAACGCGGCGAACTCCCAGCTCCCGAGCCATACGACCAGCGCACCGCTGCTGCGCAGCAGCTCGCTAACACCGGCAAAGATTACCCGGCTGACAATCCGCTCTTTGGCGCGGGCCCTCTCTTTGACCATCCTGACGGGAGCCGCTCATGAACACGACCCCGCTCGAAATCCCCCCTGGCTTCGTCCTCCGCGAAGAAGCTCACAAGGCTGCCTACGAAAACGGCTTCCGCATCTCTCTCGGCGTCCAAGAGGGCTGGCTTGGCTACCGCTCCACCACCGCCCGCGGCGACATCTGGATCGCTCGCGCCGAAGATCAAGGAAGCTGGCTGCTCTCCATCACGCACGCTGGCATCGCCGCCGAATTTGAAATGCCCGCGATAGCGGGAATCGCCAGCCCCGGATTCGCCATTTACGCATTCGCATCTCTGCAGCAGCTTTACCAAACCCTAGAGCGTGTCTACAAGCTGGGAGTGAGCCTTCCAGACGCGCCGCTGGAATCGTTCAAGAAAGCCACCGCCCATCTGCCGCGCACCACTGAAGCCGAGCGCATGACAGTTCAAAGAGTCGGCCAATCGCTCTTCCGTGACGCGTTGCTCGAATACTGGAATGGCCGCTGCCCGCTCACCGGGATCACCGACACCGCCCTGTTGCGCGCATCGCACATCGTCCCCTGGGCCGAATGCGAGACCGATGAACTCCGCCTGGACGTGCACAACGGCCTGCTACTCAGCGCCCTCTGGGACGCCGCCTTCGACTGTGGCCTAATCAGCTTCGCCGACGACGGAACCGTCCTGCGCTCGGCGGCACTCACCGCGCCGGCTGCGGAGGCGCTCGACCTCGACGCCGCGCCCTCGTTATCCCCGCTAACAGATCTCCACCGCCAAAACCTGGCCCGCCACCGTACCCGCCACGGATTTTTGGAAACACGGGAGTCATCGAAATGAACGAACCCTATCGGCTGAACAAGGCAGACCTGCAGGTTCTTGCAGCCATAGACCGCCTGCTCAAGAGACTGGCCGCGTCCAAAAGCATCCGTCCCGCTAAACTGGTCAGTGTCGCCAAGGTTCTGCATGTCCTTTCGCGCCTTCCCCGCGTTACTGAAGGGGTTTGCGTGACCATTGAAATCTCTTACCAGATAAAGCAAGAGGGCTGCGGCAGTTCCTCGGTCTGGCATTTATTTGTGGGCGAGGATTCCATGGCACTCTCCTGTGGAGGATCCGAGTACACAGAAGGCGTGGGCAGCGACTTGTTCACAACCATGACCTGGGAGGCGCAGCCCGGAGAACGTACCGATTACGATGGCAGCTGGGATGAATCATGGATGGAGCGGGACGACGAAGGCTACTCAGATCCCGCGGTATTCGCAGAAGATCTATGCGGCTGCAAGATTTCGATCGACGACGATGACAATCCACTTCTATTCGATGATGATGAGGCGGCACCATCCAAAGACGATGGATCTGAGCTGGCCGATGGTTCAGATGGCGAGAATTGAGCGGATGGACCGGAACTGAGTGGGCATCTTCGCCGAATACCAGAGGCGCTCAGAGTATCAAGGTTCTTTGGACGCTTTGCTGGCTAAAAAAGAGATTATAACGACGCCCGCCTCCTAAAGAAGCGGCGCAACACAGCGCGAGAAATATAATGTTTGCTCAAAAGGAAAAAGATTTAGGGGCGAGGTTATGGAAATTGCGTCCGGTGAGGGAGAGCGACGAGCACAACGGGGATATGTGCCCCAATACGAATTAGCCGCTAACCCGCATATCTCACAAGCGGACTGTCGATTTGTGTGAGTCTGGGGAGAGGAAATAGCTGGAAAGGCCGTCTTTTCTATGTCATAACTACGTTGTCGAAGCGGGTTATGGCTGCGGAAAGGGCGGCCTTTCACATGACAGAGTGTAATCAAGAAGTCTTCTCGTTTGCATCACATTTTTCGCGGCGCGTAGAGGCCAGTTTCACAGCGGGTCAGGTATCGACCGATGGCGGAGCGCTGTTGTTGCGTCAGGCCGATGGCAAGATCGGTTTGCTGGAGCGGGTGGCGTCTTGTTTCGCCGACCGGCGGTCGCCGGTGCTGGTCTCGCACCAGCTTGGTGAGATGCTCTCGCAGCGCATCTACGGGCTGGCGCTGGGCTACGAGGACCTGAACGATCATGAGCAGTTGCGCCATGATCCGCTGATGGGCTTGCTATCGGGCCGGCGCAAGTTGGAAGAACCCCTGGCCGGCAAAAGTACGCTGAACCGGCTGGAGTTGCCGGGCGGTTCGAAGCGTTACCACAAGATCGATTACGTGCCGGAGAAGATCGACGCGTTGCTCTGCGATCTGTTTATCGAGTCGCACACCGCCATGCCGAACCAGATCGTGCTCGATCTGGATGCGACCGATATCCCGCTGTACGGGCATCAGCCGGAGCGCTTCTTTCACGGTTACTACGACAGCTATTGCTACTTGCCGCTCTATATTTTCGCCGGCGATCAACTGTTGTGCGCTCGGCTTCG
>PLSB01000147.1 GCA_003165005.1 Acidobacteriaceae bacterium
GAGTGGGAGTCGCCCATGGTGAAGCTCGACATCCTGATTGCCGGCGAACCCGTGGACGCGCTCTCCATCATTGTGCACAAGGACCACGCCTACGAGCGCGGCCGCGCGCTGGTCTCCAAAATGCGCGAGCTGATTCCGCGCCAGCAGTTCGAGGTCGCGATTCAAGCCGCGATCGGCGCCAAAGTCGTCGCCCGCGAAACCGTCAGCCCCCTGCGCAAGAACGTCCTCGCCAAATGCTACGGCGGCGACATCACGCGCAAACGCAAGCTGCTCGAGAAACAGAAAGAAGGCAAGAAGCGCATGAAACGCATCGGCAAGGTCGATATTCCTCAGGAGGCGTTCCTGGCGGTGTTGCGCGTGGGCGAAGAGCAGCAGAAATAGCCGCGCCGGGAGCTTTCTCGCATCGTGCAGGGCGAGTGGGTATTGCCTCTCACGCGCCGATCCGTACCATTTGCACCAGCCTTTGTGAATAAACGTTTACGGGCACCTGTGGAAAGGTGCCTCGGCCAGCGAGAGCGTGCCGAATCGGGACTACGCGCGGCGCCGACCGCAGCTTGACAAGTTTCCGATTGATAAATAATGAGTTAATTCGTGTACCAGAGGGGGACAATGGCTGGCAAGAGGAAAAAATTGGGCCTTCCCTGAGACTTTCCGGAAGAATTCCACAAATTTTTCCACAGAGACAAGGGTGGCGCGGGCAATCGCGGCAAAGCAAAGGCCCCGCCGAGCGGGGCCTTCGCTTCATCCCGCGTGCAACTCAGTGCGTTGCGGGTGGTTTGGGCGCGGCTGGCTTGGGCGCGGGCGCGGCCGCGGCCGGCTTGGGCGCTGCGGGCCTGGGCGCAGTTTGGCCGGGCGCTGCCGCGGCTGCCGGCGGGGCCGGGACTCCGGACTTCAGGTTGTAGGCGTCGACCACGGCCTTGGTGATGTCGCTCCCATTGCTGGCGTACAGCACCGGCGTCTGCTGCTGCGAGACGTCGAGGACGAGCGTGAATCCCTGCTGCTCGGCATAGGACTGCATCACGTCGTACACCTTGGAGGCGAGAGCCTGGTACATGTCCTGCATGTCCTGCTGGAATTCGTTGCGTGCGTCTTCCGCATCGCGGTCCAGCTGCTTCTTCTTCTCGTCGAACGCCTTGGCTTTGGTGCCGCGGTCGGCCTCGGAGAGGGTGGAGGCGGGCGCCTGCAACTGCTTGTTCAGGTTGTCGACCTCATCGCTAAGAGCCTTGAGAGTAGCTTCCTTGGGAGCGTACTTTTTCTGCAAATCGGCGAAGTCGCGCTGGCCTTCATTGGTTTGGGCTACGGCCAACTGAAAACGAATGACCGCGATTTTGGCGGGCCCTGCAGCAGGCGCCGCGGCGGCCGGCGCGGCCTGGGTTTGGGCGGCGGCGCTCAGGACCATCCCTGAGGCCAGCATGACAACGAGTGCAAAGGTACGCTTCATTTGGATCGAAAACTCCTTCGGAATCCCTGTCTGGCTCCGCTCGTTCAACCGAGAAACGAGCCTTCGTCTCCCCACGCATCCTCACGGCCCATCTTGATTCCGGATTGTTACCGCGCTCTCGAGCGGAAACTCCGCGCCGGACCGGCGAGGCTCAAAAAAGACGTATACGGAGACGTCAGCAGGAACTAGAGGGATTATAGGGCAGGGGGCAGGGGATAGGGAATAGGTGTCAGGTTTCAGGCCTCAGGTGTCAGCCCGCGCTGGACGCCGTCTTCTGAAACCTGAAACCTGGAACCTGTTCTTCAATGCGCCGCCGGCTGGGGCTGGGGCGCGTCCGGCTGGCCTGCGGCCGGCGCGGGAATGCCCGACTTCTGGTTATAGGCGTCGATGATTTCCTTGGTGATGTCGGTCGAAGGCACGGCATAGAGCACCGTCTGCGCCTGTTGGTCTCCGGCATCGAGCACCAGCGTATAACCGTGCTTCTCGGCGTAGTCCGTCATCAGCAGGCCCACCTTCTGCGCCACCTGGTCGATGGTCTGCTGCATGTCGTTCTGGAAGTCGCCTTGGGCGTCCTGGGTTTCGCGGTCCCACTGCTTCTTCTTTTCATCGAGGGTGCGGGTGCGGCTGGCGCGCTCAGCATCGCTCAACTGGGCGTCCGGCGCCTGCAGTTGCTTGGTCAGGGCGTCGATCTCGTCGTTCAACTTTTTGAGTTCGGCCCGCCGCGGATCGTATTTCTTCTGCAGGTCGGCCACATCGCGCTGGAACTCGTTGGTCTGGCTGACCGCGGCCTGAAACATAATGACCGCAACCTTGGCGGTGGCAACCGGAGCGGGAGCGGCGGCCGGCTTGGGAGCGGCAGCAGTCTGACCGGCGGCCAGGATGGCCGATGCGGAAACCAGGAAAAGGGCGGAGAAGAACAGGCGCTTCATGCGAATCGAATACTCCTTGGGTTCCCGCACGCGGACGCCAAGTCAAGGGCCATCCTTTCAGAATGCCCTTTGGGCCCTCTCGCGAGGCGCCATCGCGCGCGTCATCTGGCTGGACTGCGCACGCCGAGGCATCGCCGGGAACTAGAGGGGATTATAGGTTCCGGGGTGCGGAGCGTCAAACGGGAGAAACAGGGACCGAGGGATTGCGGGACGGGGGAATCGGACGAACTCTGCAGGCCGCTGCGTTTGCATGCGATCACGCAATGCAACGGCCTGCAGTCGAGTTCGAAGTGGCCCGGCCACTGGGCCGCGCTTACAGCGGTTCCAGAATTGCTGTACCCGGGAACCACTGCTGCCGAGTGGCATTTTCCTCAGCGCCGGGGTCCCACAGACAGGTCTTCGTCCTTGCGTGCCCACTGGCGAGAAGGCCGGAGCGGGAAAGACAAGTTCACCGGGCACTGGTAGCTGACCTGCCAGTTTAGACGGGGAAAGCGGCGGAGGGTTACAGCTTTGTTGCCGAATCAATCGGCCACGCGCCTTCGTAATCTGTGCGGCAGCGGCAACTGGAAACGGGCTATACTTGTGCCGCGGCTGGGGGTCGGATCGCGCAATGCGGAGATGGGCGGTACTGCTGCTTCTGTTGGGGTCCGCGTGGCCGGCTATGGCGGCCAAAACGTTGACCATCGCCCAGGTGGAGGAGTTGCTCGCGAAGCTCGTGGGCAAGGCGGATGGCAAGGTGGCCGGCGAGCTCGACAATGCGCAACTGACGGAGCGGGTGAGCGCGGCGCGGCTGGCGCGATGGGAAGCGGAGTTCCCCGGAAGCCGCGCCACTCGGGCGCTGATGAAGCTGGCCGATATGTCGGCTTTTCTCGACCCGCCAGCGGCGGATGTGATTCCCGATCCGCCGCCGGACCCGGACACGCAACGGCACATGCTGTGGATGGCCGAGCAGTATGTGGGGACGACGATCTCGCGCTTGCCCGACCTTTCGGCGACGCGCGAGACGACGCACTTCGAGGCCACGTCTTCCGAAACAGGCGATTCCGTTGGCGGAGGCGCCAAGCCATTGCAGTGGACGAACGTCTGCAGCCGGACAATCACCTACCGCGACGGGCACGAGGTTCTCGATGAGGATGCGGGCAAGCAGGAGAAGGAGCCGGCGTTGGGACTTGCCACGCACGGCGAGTTTGGGCCGATTCTGGCGCAGGTTTTGAGCGACGCGCTGGAAAGCCAGGTAAGCTTTGCGCGATGGGAGCAGGGCGCGAGCGAGCCGGCGGCGGTTTTTCACTACGCCGTGCCGGAAGATGCGTCGCATTTCCAGGTCAATATCATGATCGGCGGCCAGGCGCAGACCGTTCATCCCGCCTACCATGGAGAGATCGAGATCGATCCCGAGACGGGCGCGATTCTGCGCTTGAGCGAAGTGGCGGAAATGACGGCGCCGCAGGAAGCAATGCGCGCGGCGATCGAGGTGGAATACGCGCCGGTCGCGATCGGAGATCGCAAAACCATCTGCCCGGTGAGAGGCGTGGCCTTCTCGAGGATTCCAGTTCCGGTTGGGAATGGGAATGGAGAGGCGCAGGGCCGGAGGCCGTGGCCCATACAGACTCATCTGAACGACGTTGCGTTTACGCGCTATCACGCATTCCGGTCCGAGGCGCGGATCGTGGATGGCAGCGAGACAAGCAAGTGAGACAAAGGGCGAGCGGGTATACTTGTGCCGCGGCAAGGGGTCAACATGTCGATGCTGAAATGGATGGTACTGCTGCTTCTGTTGGGGTTCGCCTGGCCGGCTAGGGCGGCTAACACCCTGTCCATCGACCAGATGGAACAGTTGCTGGCGACACTCCAGGGCAAACCGGACGGCAAGGCGGCCGCTGAGCTCGGCGAAGTGCAACTGACGGAGCGGGTGAGCCTGGCGAGGCTGGCGCGCTGGGATGCCGAGTTTCCTGGCCCGAAGACGCGCGAGGCGCTGATGCAGTTGGCCGATATGTCGGCTTTTCTCGACCCCCCCGCTTCCGATGTGGTTCCGCAGCCGCCGCCGGACATTGAAACCCAGAGGCGCATTCTGCGCCTGGCCGTGCAGTATGTGGAGAATGCGCTGCCGCGCTTGCCCGACTTTTTTGCGACGCGCGAGACTACGCACTTCGAAGATACGCTTTCGCAACACGCGAGCTATTCCGTCGCGGAAGGCCCGACCGGGACGGCTCCGGGAGGGATGTCCGGGAATACTGCGGGAGGGCCATCCGCGACCGGCGTGCACGAAAGCCTCGGAGCGATTGCCTTAACGTCGCCCAGTGTGGCGACCTCGACCGTGTTCAAAGCGCTGCACGCGACGGGCGCGTACAGCCGGACAGTGACTTACCGCAATGGCTTCGAGGTTCTGGAGGAGGACGCGGGCAAGCCGGAGAAGGAGCCGGCACTGGGGTTGACGAGCCAGGGTGAATTTGGGCCGATCCTGGCGAAGGTTTTGATCGACGCGCTGCGAAACCAGATTGGCTTTCTGCGCTGGGAGCAGGGCGCGAAAGGGCCGGAGGCGGTGTTTCACTACACAGTGCCGGCCGATGCGTCGCACTTCGGGGTGGCGATCACGAGCGGGAGCCAGGTCCAGAGTGTCCATCCTGGCTACCACGGAGAGATCGCAATCGATCCCGGGACGGGCGAGGTTCTTCGCTTGAGCGAGATTGCGGAGATGACGCCGCCCTATCAGGCCATGCGCGCGGCCATCGCCGTGGAATACGCGCCGGTGACGATCGCAGGCCAGAGCTACATCTGCCCGGCGAATGCCGTGGCTTTTTCGAAGATTCCCGTGCCGGCAAAGGGTGCGCCGGACCAGAGCGCCTGGCCGGTCCAGGCGGAGTTGAACGACATCGCGTTTACGCACTACCACGAATTCCGGACGGAAGCGCGCATCGTGGCCAATCCGAGCGAAGGCGGCGACAACAATCCAGCAGGCGGGGGTGGAACCACGACGCCGGAGAGTTCCGCAGGCGTGGCCGCGCCGGGCCCGAGTTCCCCCGCGGCCACCGAGACGGCCAGTCCAGCGCAGCCGGCCGCCGCGACGGCTGCGAACCCGCCTTCGAGTGCTTCTGCCGCGCCGAGCGCTGCAGCGCCTGCACCCAATAGCGCCGCTGGTCCTTCGGCGGAGGCGGCTGTTCCGCCGCCCGCGAGCACGGCCGGAAATGTGCCCGCCACGGGCACCGTCTTCCATGCCCAATCGAAGCTGGTGCTGGTGGACGTGGTGGTGACCGATCGCGACAAGCCGGTCGAGGGGCTGGAGCGCAGCCGGTTCCATGTGTTTGAGGACGGCCACGAGCAGCCCATCGCGTCCTTTGAGGAGAACCAGCCGCCGCCGAGCGTGGAGATCGCAGAGCCTCCCGCATTGCCGGAGAATACCTACTCGAACCTTCCCGTGTATCCCGAGACCGGCGCGGTGAATGTGCTGCTGCTGGACGCGCTGAACACGCCCATGGGCGACCAGGAGCAGTTGCGGCGGCAGATGATCCAGTACCTGGGTACGATCAAGCCGGGAACGCCATTGGCGATCTTCACGCTGTCCTCGCAGTTGCGCATGGCGGCGGGGTTCACCACGGACCTGGACAAGCTGCGGCAGGCGCTCGATAACCGCAAAACGATCGGGCGATCGACGGCGGACGCGGGAGTGGGCAGTAGCGCGGGGCTCTCCTCGACCCTGACCCAGCAGGCGTCCGGCGTGGCCAATAACAGCGATCCCCAAACTCTCTGGCTTGTGAACACCATCATGGATTTCGCGGCCGATACGAAGACCTATGAAAACGACCAGCGCGTGCTGATGACGCTCGACGCCCTCGGCGAGTTGGCTCGCTACCTGGCGGCAGTGCCGGGGCGTAAGAACGTGATCTGGTTTTCGGGGTCGTTTCCGATTGGCCTCGCTCCCGATGCGCTTGCGTCCACTGCGCTCAAGAACGTGCGCGACTGCTCGGATCGAGTGCGGAAGACGAGCGATCTGCTCTCCGCGGCCCGCGTGTCTGTGTATCCCGTGGACGCGCGTGGAGTTCTGACGGCGCCAACCGCGAGTGCGACATACGTTCCGCCGCCCGTGGGAGGCCGCGGGAATAATCCCATGGCCGTTGCAAGTGACAACACGAGCTTTGCCGAGCAGACGTCGCTCGAACAGAGTTCGATGAACACGATTGCCGCGGAGACGGGCGGTCATGCGTATGCGACGGGCAACGATCTGAAGGCGGCAATCCAGAAGATCACGGCCAACGATGCGTACTATTACGCGCTGAGCTACGTTCCGCCGGAAACGAAGCAAGGCAGGAACGGCCCGGATTTTCACTTGATCGAGGTGAAGGTGGACGGCAGCAAGTATCAGCTTGCCTACCGGCGCGGGTACTACTCCAAAGAGGCGAACAAGCCCGCGAGCGAACCGGGGCGAGAGGCGAGTCCGATGGCGGCCGCGGCACTGGCTGGCGCGCCGCCTGCCACGCAGATTCTCTTTCGGGCTCGGTTGCTGCCGGAAGGCGCGCCGGAGTTGCATGACGCCGCGCTCGACGACAAGGTGACTGGCGAAAAGACGGCGAGTTTCCCAGGCGGGACGCACCGCTACGTTGTCGACCTGAGCGTGCCGCCCGAGGAACTGAAATTTGCCACGGACGCGGATGGCGTGCGGCGCACAGATTTGGATTGCGAGCTCGTGGCCTATGACGAGAAGGGTCAAGTCGTGAATTCGCTCGGCCGCGCCTTCAATTTCAAGCTTTCTCCGGAACAATACGACAGGCTGACCGCCGCGGGAGGCCAGGTTCCCGTGCGGCTGGCAATGGATTTGCCCGCCGGCGAGTTTGGTTTGCGCATTGTCGTGTACGATCCGGCTACTGCCAGGACGGGATCGATGGAGATTCCCGTCGAGGTGGCGGCGAAGCCGGCGGGAGCGCAGGCCAACCCCTCGCCGCAGTAACCGCGGAGAAGGCAACGCCCGCGGCGCTGCGAAGGGCCGCGGCGCTTTCTTCATGTCTTGCCTCGCGGCGCTCTTCACCGCGCCGCTTTTCTCTGTCGCTTACAATGGATCGTATCTCTCTCCGGAGGCTCACGCTCTGATCTCCGCGCTCTCCAGTCTCCAGTTTGCTCTGGCCGGCCCGCTCGCGGGGCTGCTCCGGGAGATCTCTGCATACCTCGCCTTGGCTCCGCAAAGCGGCTTCAGCCATTACCTCAAAATGCAGTACGCCGACCAGACCTTCAAAGGCCTTTACCATTGGAACCTCTTCGACGCGTGCATGCTGCTGCCTTATTTCGTGGTGATGATCCTGCTGTCTTTCTATGGCATTCACCGCTACACGATGTGCTACCAGTACTTCAAGTACAAGAAGAACTACCACCCCAATCCGCCCCGCCATTTCGAGGAGTTGCCCCAGGTCACCATCCAGTTGCCGATCTTCAACGAGCAGTTCGTCATCGACCGGCTGATCGAGGCCGTCTGCGCTATGGAGTACCCGCGCGAGAAGCTGGAAATCCAGGTGCTCGACGACTCTACCGACGAGACCACGGCCGTCGCCTCGTCGATCGTCGACCGTTACGCCGCGCTTGGGGCGCCCATCGTCTGCATCCATCGCAGCAACCGCCACGGCTTCAAGGCCGGAGCGCTCGATGCCGGGCTCAAAGTGGCCAAAGGAGAGTTCGTGGCCATCTTTGACGCCGACTTTGTGCCTCCGCCCGAATGGCTCATGAAGGTCATCCACCATTTCGCCGAGCCCGAAGTCGGCATGGTGCAGACCCGCTGGACGCACTTGAACCGCGAGTACAGCATGTTGACCCAGATCGAGGCCATCCTGCTGGACGGGCATTTTGTTCTGGAACACGGCGCGCGCGTCCGCTCCGGCGAGTACTTCAACTTCAACGGCACCGCCGGCATGTGGCGCCGCCAGGCCATCTCCGGCGGCGGCGGCTGGCAGCACGACACGCTCACCGAGGACACCGACTTGAGCTACCGCTCGCAGTTGGCCGGCTGGAGGTTCAAATACCTGCCCGAGGTGGAGTGCCCCTCGGAACTGCCCATCGAGATGACCGCCTTCAAGACCCAGCAGGCGCGCTGGGCCAAGGGACTCATCCAGACCAGCATCAAGATTCTTCCCCAGGTCTTCCGCTCCAATGCCTCGCGGCGCAACAAGATCGAATCGGTCTATCACCTCACGGCCAATCTCAGCTACCCGCTCATGGTCATCATGACGGCGTTCATTATGCCCGCCATGATCTGCCGCTTCTACCAGGGCTGGTTCCAGATGCTGCTCATCGACGTGCCGCTGTTCACCGCGTCCACCTTCTCCATCGCGGTCTTCTACGTGATGAGCGAGCGCGAGCTCTATCCCAAGACCTGGAAGAAGACCATCGTTTATTTGCCGCTTCTCATGGCGGTCGGCATCGGCCTGACCGTGACAAATACGAAGGCTGTAATGGAGGCCCTGTTCGGCATCAAGAGCGCCTTTGTGCGCACGCCCAAGTACCGCGTGGCGCAGAAGGGCGAAAAATCCCAGGCCGCCAAGTACCGCAAGCGCCTGAAGCTGACGCCGTGGATCGAGATGCTGCTCGGCTTCTACTTCTTCCTATGCATCTTCTACACCTTCTCGAACCAGAACTACTTCACCGCGCCGTTCCTGATTCTTTTCGTGGTCGGCTACTGGTACACGGGCCTGATGAGCCTGCTGCAGGGCCGCTTCGAGCGCTGGCGCACCGGCGTCAACCCGGATGAATCCAGCCCCAAGCCGTTTCCTGTGGGGGTGTAAATGCCGCCGCAGCTGATAGTTTGGGATCCGGAGAAGGCGCGCCGCAATCAAGCCAGGCACGGCATCGATTTTGCGGAAGCAGCGACGGTGTTTCGCGATCCGCTCCTGCTGATTATGCCCGATCCGAGGCACTCTCAAGACGAGGAACGATGGATCGCATTGGGAAAATCGATCCGGCAGATCCTGCTGGTTGTGGTGCATACTGAGGATGTGCAGACGATCAGAATCATCAGCGCCCGGAAAGCGGAGCCGCGGGAAAGGAGACAATATGAGCGGGAATTCTAAAAAAGGAAAAAAGAACGATGAGATGCGCCCAGAGTATGACTTCACGGGCGCCGTCCGTGGGAAATATGTGAAGCGCTTCCCGCGCGACGTGGTGATGGTGACGCTGGCCCCCGATGTTGCCGCCGCATTCCCTGACGCCGCGGCGGTCAACAGCGCCTTGCGCCTGCTTCTCAATACCGCGAAGAAGGCCGCGCCCTCCGCGGCGAAAAGGGCGGAACGGGCTGCCTGATCGCTCAGGAACTTTCCCTTGAGAGTGCAGCGCGGTCCAGTTAAGTTGGTGGGCGCCATCCCATCAGCCGCGTAGAATTTGCAAGAGGTGCACGATGCAAGCCAGTCCATTCAGCGCATTTCTGGCGACTCCGTGGGGATTTGTCATCTTTTTCATCACTCTGTGGTGCGCTGTCTGTTTCCTGATCAGCTTCATGACTGGCTGGTTCTCTCTCGGCAGGCGCTTCAAGCGGCAATCCGATCCATACGGAGAAACGAAAACCGCAGGCCCGTTTTTTTACACGGTTTATATGCGGTGGTGGGGCCACTACAGCAGCGTGATTCGTCTCACGGCTGCTTCGGATGCGCTCTATGCGTCGGTACTTTTTCCGTTTCGCATCGGTCACCCGCCGCTGCGCATCCCATGGCACGAAATCCGCTTCGGCAGGGGGAAGTTCTTCTTCCGGACCTATATCGTTCTCACCCTCGGCAACGAAGAGAAGATTCCCATGCGCATCTCCCTGCGCATGGCGCGCAACCTGGGAATCCTGGACCGGTGTCCAGCCTGATTCTGGGACCGCGCGGCCCGGCTCGAGGGCACTCAAAAACCCGTCCCCGCTATGCTAGAGTGTCGGCATGTCCTTGAAGCACCATTTTCCCGCCGCTGTGCTGTTCCTTTTGGCGTTTGTGCCCGCGGTATGCCCGGCACAGGCAAGCCAGCCAGCCACCACAACACGGACAAACGAGCCAATGCAGGCAAGCGAGACAGCAAGCGCGATGCAGGCAGGCAAACCCGCAACGCCCGTGCCGGCTGCGGCGACTCCTTCCTCTCCCGCGGCAACACGACACCCCGCAGCGCCTGCCGCCGCCACTTCCACAAACCCGGATTGCCCCAACGGCCCTTGCGATTATCCGCCGCCCCACATCACCATTGCCACTCCCGCGCCTGCGCCCGCGCCGTGGTCTTTGCAGGATCGCATCAAATGGCTGGCGGTGGTGCTTCTCGTGCTGGTTGCGTACGTGGGCGCCTGGATGGCCGTCTCCACGCTGCGCAAGATCGAGCGCCAGACGCGCTACGCCGAAGAGACTGCCCAGGCCGCCGCCGAAACCGCCAAAGCGGCGCTGCTCGTTGTGGAGAACCAGGCCCGGGCCGAGCGCCCCTGGCTTCTCGTTACTTCCTCTCCTGTGCCCGGCTCCAACAACAGCTTCTCCATCGTGGCCGCCAATCGCGGCCGCTCTCCGGCCCGCGTCGTTTCTCTCGCCGAATGCATCGCCATCGTTCGGGACGAGTCCGAGTTGCCGCGTTCGCCGATCTTCAAGACCGCGCCGCGCGCCCCGGTTGCGCCCACCATTCTGCTGCCCGGCGAGTCGGTGAGCATCAAGACCTTCAGCCGCGACGAAGTGAAGTCGGTTTGCGAGAACCCCGAGGAGGCGCGTCTCATCGAAGATTGGGCGGAGAAGATTTACCTCTACGGAAGTGTTGTCTACGCTGACCTGGCCGCGTCCGGTGACACGAAGTTTGAGACCGGCTGGTGCTGCTGGTACATCCACGGCCGTCAGAAGAGCGGCATGATCACGGCAGGCCCGCCAGATTACAACCGGCACACGTAGCGCCAAACCCTTGCACCAGGCTCAGCGCAAACACTCTGCTGCTCTGTCATCCTGAGCGATGATCGCGAAAACGATCGGCGTCGAATGGGGATCTGCGGTTGCCTTTGAACCGCCCGAGTCGCGCGCAAGGGTCGCTCTCAGGGCCGTACGAATATGTCGATAAGGCTTAGCGGTCCTCCGCTGACCCGTCAAAAAAGTATCGCGCGAACTCGCGAACTTGCGATCTCGCGAAGCGACGCCAGCCCGCAAAGAGGTAAACGGCTTGTTCCATCCACCGCACGTCAGCAACACTGGCGAGACTGAACTGCTGACCTGCTGACTTGCCGACTCGCTGTACTCTTCTGCGATCATCGAAGAAGCGCACCCCGCTTCGGAGGTCGATGGGAAATGAGGGAAATTGTTGCGTTTGTCTTTGGGCTGGCTCTCTTGGGCAATGCCGCCCTGTTTGTGCCCCAGGCCATTGCCGTCTGGCGCAAGAAGAGCGATGAAGGCGTTTCGCTGGTCACCTTCGGCGGCTTTTGCGTTCTGCAGGTCATCGGCGTGATTCACGGCGTCTACGAGCGCGACAACTCCCTGATCGTCGGCCTCGGCGCAAGTTTTTTGACCTGCGGAACCGTCACCCTCCTCACCATCGTCTACCGCATCCGGCGTTTGCGCACCGGCCGCCAATCCGCCTGAGCCATCGTTACCGCGCCCCGGAGAACCGCCCGAGAGCCGCCGGTCTCCGTGTTCCCCCACTCCTGTCGCAATAAACCTACGACAACCGAATGCAATCCAGCGTATACTTTTTTTCCACGGCGGCAATGGCCCCAGGGGACAGTGCGATTGCCCCCGCATCTCCCTCAAAAAGACCCACGGAGGACGCGATGAAGATTACCGACACCGTTGACCAGGTTCTGAAGCACAAGGCATTCAACAAAATCCTGCCCGTCTCGCCCGAGCAAACGGTTCACGACGCATTGTCCCTGATGGCCGAGAACGACGTCGGCGCTTTGATGGTCATGTCGGACGAAAAACTGGTGGGCATCTTCTCGGAGCGCGACTATGCGCGCAAGGGCATTCTCCAGGGCCATAACTCCCAAAAAACCAAAGTGCGCGAGATCATGACCAGTCCGGTAGTCTCCGTAACGCCGCAGCACACCGTGGACGAATGCATGAACCTGATGACCGACGGCCACTTCCGCCATCTTCCCGTGATCGAAGACGATCGCGTGGTGGGCATCGTCTCCATCGGCGACATGGTGAAGTGGGTCATCAGCGGCCAGGAGCACGCCATCCAGGCCCTCGAAGGCTACATCACCGGCGCGTATCCGGGCTGACGCCTGTCGAAAAGCTTTGCATCGAAAATGACCTGTCCTCTGAGCGGAGTTTGGCGCGTCCACGCGACGAACGAATTCGAAGGATCTGCCCTGAAAATGCCGCCGCAATGGTAGCGCCGGTCTCCAGACCGGGGCCCCCGGCGAGCGATTTTTGCTCGCTGGGGTGGTAGACCGGCTGTAGTGCGGGTCTCCTGACCCGCACATCGTCGCCCGGCGAGATTTTCATCCTCTTCGGGTCACGCGCAGCGCCATGAATGACTGCGCTTGCTTTTTCCATGCGGCCTTGGCTCTCCCTCTGTCGAATTGCTGCAGAATTCATGTATGCTCGAAACTCAAGGAGTATCCGGCCATGCGCAAGACTCTTTTGGCCCTCAGCCTTCCGCTTTTGCTGTGCGCGCAGGCTCACGCCGCCAGCTTCGACTGCTCGAAAGCCGCAACTGCCCAGGAAAAAGCCATCTGTGCCACGCCCGATTTGAGCGTCGCTGACGATCAGATGGCCGCCGCCTACCAGGCGTGGTTGGCCGCGGCGTCGCCGGATGGGGTCGCCGGAATCCGCGACGATCAACGCCTGTGGCTGCGCACGCGCACCACGAGTTGTCCTGCGGGCAACGCCGCAAACCCCATCGAGCAATGCCTGCGCCAGGTCTATAAGGACCGCATCGACGAACTGCGGCTGCGGGTGAAGACTCTGGCGGGCGTCACCTTTGTTGCGCGAGCCATCACGTTGACCGCGCGCGATGGGCCGGACGATGTGCTTCCGGGTGTCACCGAGGTCACTCCCGGCTTTGGCACCCTACAGGCCATCTGGCCGCAGGCATCCTCCACCGCGCCGCAATGGGTTGCCTGGAACAGCGCCATCGTGCCGGCCATCATCCAGGCTGCAAACGCAAACGAGAGTTCGTCCGCCCACGATTGGAACGGCCTTGTGCAACCAGGCGTCGATCGCAGCCTGACCGTCACCGTCGAACGAGTCAACACGCAATGGGTTTCCGTATCCGTCCTCGACTTCTACGACGGCCACGGCGCTCATCCCATGGAGAATTCCTCTGAGTTCTACTGGCTGCTCGACAAGCAACGCGCACTCAAAGCTGAGGATGTCTTTCTGCCCAACTCCGCCTGGGACACCTGGATGGAGAAGCGCCTCGACACCTACCTGCACCAGGCCCTCGACTCCCAATCCGACGGCAACTACCAGGGCTGGTTCACTGCGGGCGACGCGCCCAAGGAGCTGCAGGGGCTGGTCACCAATCCGGGCGATTGGAAGCTCGAGCCCGCCGGTTTCTCAATCTTTTTTCAGCCGTATCAGGTGGCTTGCTACGCGTGCACGCCCGAACCACTCACCATCCCCTGGTCCGATCTCAAACCGTATCTGCAGTCCGGCTTCGTCCTCCCGCAATAACACGGCGCGGCCCACCACCGGGCCGCTCGGGGCGTAATCTGCAATGTGCAAGAATGAGTCGTGAGCATGTTACGAACCGTTGCTGAACGGCTGAGCCGCGGCCGATCGTTTCGTTACCGCCTTCCTCAAATCTACGGGGGCTGCCGCCTTTACATCACCCCCGAAGCCGGCCTGCGCTACTGGATTCCCAGCCGCGGCATCAAAGCCGGCGAAACTTTGCTCAGGAGCGCGGCGGAAACGGTCAAACCGGGGAGCGTGGTCTGGGATGTTGGCGCCAACATGGGACTTTTTTCGTTTGCCGCCGCGGGCATGGCCGGCGCTCAGGGCCGCGTCTACGCCTTCGAGCCGGACGCCGTGATGGCCCGGCTGCTCCGCCGCTCCGCGCGCCTCAATCCCCAAGCCGCTCCCGTGGAAATCATCCCCTGCGCCGTGGCTCAGGATCTTGGCCTCGCGCATTTTGAGATTGCCCAGCGCAGCCGCGCCTCCAATGCGCTTGAAGGTTTTCAGTTGAGCCAGGGCGGCGGCGTGCGCGAAATCGAAACCGTCCTCACCGTCTCGCTCGATTGGCTCGCCGAACGCCTTCCCCCGCCCGATGTCCTGAAGATCGACGTGGAAGGCGCGGAGCTGGCCGTCTTTCGCGGCGCGCGGCAACTGCTCAAGACCAAGCGCCCCATCCTCATCTTCGAGCTGACCCGGCCGAACTGGGACGAGGAGTCCCGCCTGCTCGGCGACCTGGGCTACACGCTCTTCGACAGCGAGCTTCCGGCCGCCGAGCGCAAGCCCCTGACCGCGCCCACCTACAACATCCTCGGCATCCCAAGCGCCTGACGGCTCGGGACGAGGACAAGTGTGAGTGTGAAGCGTGAGTGTCAAATGCGAGTGCGGCTGTATCTATTCGTCGCACTCGCACTCACACTCACACTCGCACTTTTCCCTTTTTTCTCGCTCCCTTGCTCCCTGTCTTTCTATTCCCTATTCCCTAATCCCTATTCCCTGTTCTTCAGTACCGGTCCCCAAACTCCGGATCCACCGGATTCTCGAACAGCGACGCGTCGCGCGTCACAATGGTCAGCCCCGACGGCGTCACGAAGTACCGCCGCTTGTCTTCCGCCAGGTCGTAGCCGATCACCGTGCCCTCGGGAATGTGCACGTCGCGGTCGATGATCGCCCGCCGGATGCGGCAATGGCGGCCGATGTTCACGTGCGAGAAGACGATGCTCGCGTCCAGGTCCGAGTAGGAGTTCACGCGCACGTCCTGCGACAGCACCGAGTTGTACACCGACGCGCCGGAGATGATGACGCCCGCGGTGATGATCGAGTTCACGGCCATGCCCGACCGGCCCGGCTCGCCAAACACAAACTTGGCCGGCGGGTACTGCCGCACCCGCGTGCGGATCGGCCAGGTCTTGTCGTAGAGGTTGAAGACCGGCGACACCGAGCACAAATCCATATTGGCTTCGTAGTAGGCGTCCAGCGTGCC
>PLSB01000142.1 GCA_003165005.1 Acidobacteriaceae bacterium
CAACTATGGGTGGGACATCCTCCCCAAACATCGCTGTCATCCTGAGCGAAGAGGGCCGCGCTTCGCGCGGCCCACGCAGTCGAAAGCCTGCCCTGAAAATACCGCCGCAATGGTAGCGCCGGTCTCCAGACCGGCCGTAGTGCGGGTCTCCTGACCCGCACATCGTCGCCCGGCGAGATTTTCATCCTCTTCGGGTGACGCGCGGCGCCATGTATGACTGCGGTTGCATTTCGTTGCCTTGTATCAGGGCTTGGCTTCACAGGCTGCGGAAAAACTCGTTCAGCAAGAAGCTTTGTAACAGGGCACGAGTTTACTCGTGCCGCAAACGCCGCAAAATGAAGGGCGGGCTTTAGCCCCTGCGGCGCTTCGCCCGAGAATTCGTTCCCTGTTTGCCGTTCTTCCGCAGCCTGCAAACCCCCTCCGCCTCCAAAAGCAGCTTTTGGACAGCCTCTAAAAGAGAAACAAAGTACGCGGCGAAGCCGCGCTCAAACCTCGCGGCACATGATCTGAATGCCACCGTAAAGAGACGACCGAAAGAGACAAGCTATGAACGAGCCGGACTTTGATCCCGAGAAGCTGAGACCCGCAACCGACCAGAAGAAGGGAGCCGACCGTGGAATCGATGGTCGCCTCTACTTTCACGACGACGACTCCGGAAAGTCGAAGCAGATTATCTTCTCTGTGAAGGCGGGCGGCGTCACCGTCTCCCAGGTCCGCGACCTGCGCGGTGTTCTCGAACGCGAAAAAGCCGAAATCGGCGTCTTCCTGACATTTGACGAGCCCACGAGGCCCATGCTGCGCGAAGCCGCCGAGGCAGGCTTCTACAAGAGCGGACCCCTCGACGGCGCAACCTATCCCCGCCTGCAAATCCTCACTATCCAGCAAATCCTCGACGGCAAACAGCCCGAGTATCCCGCCCGCCGCGACGCCACCTTCAAAAAAGCCCCGCGCAGCCGTCCCGCCCCTGCCGAGAATCTCACCCTGCCTCTAGGCGACTGAAAGCAATTCCAAAATTCCACGCCAGCCATTTGCCGATAATTTCTCCCTCCCGGCGCATACTGTTCCCATAAGCGTTCAACCAGGCCCTTACGCGGCGGCTCATCCCCGCCGCGTTCGCGTTTTTGGTCCACGGTCTGCGGTTCACTAACCATTAACCACTGTCTTTTCTAATTTTTGCGGCCAAGTGCCTCGAAATACAGCACTTACCGCAAAACGTACTGGCCAAAGGACTGAAAACAAAAGAGTTCTTTGCAGAGATGGGAGGGGCACCCCCTATTCCCACAGGCGGGACCGCAAAATGGCCCGATCGGACGTAAAAACCCCCGTTTTCAGGGGCAGGTGCACCAAATCCGGTGCATCCGGCCCCCGCGGGAAGAGGAGTTTTCACCATGATTCCAGCCTGTCGGCACATCAAGACCAATGGAGCCAGGTGCAGGGCGGCCGCTCTCCGCGATCGGCCCTACTGTTACTTCCACGACCGTCTCCACCGGGTCCTCGCCAGGCAAAAGTCCGGCGTAACGAGGTCGCTGCTGCTCCATCCACTGGAAGATCGCGACTCCGTCTTTATGGCCCTCTCCGATGTCGTCTGCGGCCTCGCCGCCGGGCGCATCGACTCGCGCAACGCTGGCCGCCTCATCTACGGCCTCCAGGTGGCCGGACAGTTCGCGCCCGAATGCTCAAGCTCCCTCCCCTGCGACGCCGTCAAATCCGTCACCGTCACAAAAACCGGCGACGAGCTCGCCCCCAATCTCATCCTCTGCACTGCGGACGACCACTGCGATTCCTGCCCCGACTGCGACGATTGCGACCTCGAGAAAGCCCAGGCCTGGCGCGCCGCCCAGGATGCCAAGGACGACGAAGAAGAAGACGACTCCGCCAGCACCGGCCACGCTGAAGACGACGAAGAAGACGCCGCCTGACAGCCGCCAACAACCCACGATTCACTAGCGTGTTTCAAAAATAGCTTGACTGGGCCGCCCGAATCCCTTCGATTTTCCCGTCCTTTTAGGCACCCCTCGACTTCACTCAGAGTTTGTGACTTTTTTGAATTTGCACGACTTTTTGACGAATAAATCGTTTGTTTTCAGCATCGGTTTTGGCGAGAAATCGAAAAAGTCACAAGCTCTCAAGGCAGGCTGGATGTCGTGCCCTTTCGCGAAACCATTAATGAAACAGGCTGGAGCGAGTGTCTTGAAACGATACAGTTCCGCGCAGTTTTCTCACAAATGCAGGTCGGGCAGAATCCCGAACAGAAGCAATCCGGACCTGCGGGCATCCACCCGGCAGGAAACCCGGAAGACACCGGAACCCTGGCGGCGAACCTGCCCAGCGAAAGGTATTCTATTGGCTGTATGGCGTACGTCGCGCTGGGAATAGCTGTTTTCGGCCTGTTGACTTCGACAGTTTTTGTCGCCATGGCTCTCTGGGCCGTTCCTGGGTACCTTAGCGAACGCCGCCGCGCGCTCGCCAAACTCGCCGCGCGCCCCGGATTCACGCCTCCGCTTTCGCTGCTGAAGCCATTGCATGGTGCGGAGCCCGGCCTCGAGTCCTACCTCGAGACGTTTTTTACGCAGGATTATCCGGAGTACGAAATCATTTTCTGCGCGCGGAGCTCGGACGACGCAGGTCTCGCAACCGCGCGCCGCGTGGCCGCGCGGCATCCGCAGATCCCGGCGCAATTTCTTTCGACCGGCGGCGAGCCCGATTACATCAACGCCAAGGTCGCTTCTATGGAGCTGATGGAAGCCCACGCCGCGCACGAAATCCTCGTGATCAGCGACAGCGATGTGCGCGTTGCGCCGGATTACCTGCGCTCCGTGGCCCTGCCTTTCGCGGACGAGCGCGTGGGCGGCATGTGCTGCCTCTATCGCGGCGTGGCGGCCGAAGGCGGAATCTGGGCGCGGCTTGAGGCCGTAGGCATGTCGGTCGAAATGTCTTCGGGGGTTCTGGTTGCGCGCCTGATGGAGGACATGCAGTTCACTCTCGGGCCCACGATGGCTTTTCGGCGCGACAGCATTCGCCGCATGGGCGGCTTCAAGGTCACGGCGGACTACTGCGCCGACGATTTCATCCTCGGCAACGAGACCTACAAGCTGGGCCAGACGGTTGTCCTCAGCCATCACGCCATCGATCACATGGTTCTCTATTCGGAGCTGGCGGGCTCGCTCAAGCACCAGGTGCGCTGGATGAAGTCCACGCGCTTCTCGCGGCCCAAGGGCCACTTCGGCACCGCGCTCACCTTCAGCATGCCTTTCGGACTGCTGGCGCTTGCGGCGTGCATTTGGCTCGGGCAACCGCTGTGGGGACTTGCGCTTTTCGGCTTTGCTGTTGGCACGCGTCTTGCGCTCTCGATTGCCGTCGGTGGTATCGTGGCCGGCGACAAGAGCTGGTTTGGCCTGCTGGTTCTGTATCCGATGCGCGACCTGATGGGCTTTTGCTTTTGGGCCGCGAGCTACGCGGGCCGCCGCATTTTGTGGCGCGGCCGCATCTTCGAGCTCGAGCCCGGCGGCAAGATGAGGGCGGCGGAGTGAAGATTGCAAGGGAACAGGGACCAGGGACCAGGGAACAGGGAATAGGAAAGGCCACTTCCTTGCAGGGGGCTTAGAGCTGATCCCTGACCATAACCACTAACCGTTGCTTTACGGCAACGGCCGGTCGGTCCACAGGGTCTTGTCGGCGAGGGTCTGGGCCTCGTAGAGACGGCCGCCGAGCACGCGCTCGACATTCGCGCGGTCGGGGTCCTCGGCGAAGATCCACTTGCGCGGGCCTACGCCCCAGACGGCCGCGAGTTTGGCGTCGCTCAAATAAATATCCGGGGCATCGGGGTAGCACGAGCCCCACAGCAGGGTCGATCCCTCGCTATGCTGGCCGCAACGCGGCAGCACGAGCAGGGCCGGGCGGCGGTCAAAGAAGTTATGCGTGTAAAAGATGACCGAAGAGCCCGACGACTGGTCGCCGTAGATGATGAAGGTATCGTTGGGCGAGCCTTTGGCCACGATGGTGTCGGCCATGGGCTTGGAGCTGAGCATGGGCTCGAAGCGCGCAAACGCGATGTGCGCGGCGACGAAGAAGACTGTCATAGTGAGCGCGATGCTCACGGTGGCCGCAAGATGCCTGCCTTTGAGGCGCAGCAGCCATCCCGCCATGGGCCCGATGAGAAGCACGATCGCCGCCAACACCGCGGGCAGGCGCAGCGCAGCAAACGATTCGCCCGTTAAATCGAAGAGGTGCGACATGGAAAGCGTGTAGTCGCCCACGGCGCGGTGCGCCAAGAGGGTTCCGATGTCAGGAACGTAGGGCAGGTTGCGCGAGGTCCACAATCCCCACGCGAGCGCCGCCGCGGAGATCACGCCGATCGCGGCAAAGACCGCTTGCGCGCCGGTGAGCCATGCCGCGGAGAGCGCCGGCCCGCCGTTTGCGCCGCGCCGCTCTTCGGTCTCTGCAACCACGCCCGCGATCAGCATCACCAGCGGCGGCCACACCGGGAACGTGTAGTACTCCTGATTGGTCGAGATGGAGAAGAACAAGAGCGTCCACGCCGTGAACAGGCTGAGCAGCCAGATGGTGCGCGTGCGGAACTTGACCCGCAACACGTAGCTCGTCACCTCTTCGCGCATGGCGCTGTCTAGATAAAAGTCCACCGTCTGGCCGGCGTCGTGGCGCAGATGCTTGAGCCAACTGCGGCGCGTCTTCCACGCCACGGCCACTGCGGCCGGTAGGAACAGACTCCAGGGGAAGATCCACGCCAGGTGCGCCAGCCAGTACCAGAGGCCGGGCAATTTGTTGTAGTCGTGCGGATAGCGATGGTTGAAGAAGCGCAGCACGTGCTCGTTGATGAAGTAGAAGTAGAAGAACCCGTGCACGTTTCCGACTGTGGGATGATTGCCGACCGGGTGTCCCTGGTTGCGATTGACGATGCCGCAGAGGATGTGCCAGGGCGCCGCGATGAGGAGAAACACCAGCAGCCCCGAGACGGGCTTGAGCGCCTTCCAGCGCCGCCATTGCCCGGTGAGCAACAGATAGGGAATGGCCGCGCCAAAGAAGAAGACCGGCGCGATGAGTCCCTTGGTGAGCAGCGCCAGCGCTACGCCGGCCCACGCCCAGTAAATGAGCAGCGGACGGCCGTCTTCGAGGGTCGCGATCAGTGCGTAGAGCGCAAGCAGCAGGAAAAAGGCCAGGATGGCCTCGGGAATGATGAAGCGCGTAAAGAGAAAACAGCCCACGGAGGTGAGCACGCCGAGGCCAGCATAGAAGGCCGCGCGGTCGCCCCAGGCGCGCCGCGCCCAAAGCCACGCGAGCCACGTGAGCGCCAGCATGGCCAGCGCGTTGGGCAGGTGGGTGGCAAAGGTATTCTGGCCAAAGATGCGGTACAATCCGGCCACCACCCAGTAGGGCAGGGGAGGCTTTTCAATGTAGCGGATGCCGTCGATCTTCGAGGTGATCAGGTCGCCGCTTTCGGCCATGTGCTGCGCCGCCTGGGCGTGGGCCGCGTCCACGTCGTCCAGCAGCGGCGGCGAAAACAACGAGGCAAAATAAACCGTGAGAAAAATGGCTGCGAAAACCAGCCATACCGTGCGCACCGAAGGCGTGTGGGGTGGCCGTTCAAGGGTGTCGATCTCTGCGTTCATCGCGATCTTGGCTATCGGAATCAGAATATCAGCCGCATCGGCGCCGCATTTTACGATGCGATGCCGGGCTTCCGGATGAGCCGTCTGGCGCAGGCATGCGTCCGATCGCCGGGGTCGCGATTTGCGGGACCTTGTGTACGGTAACCAGAGCTGGTTGCATCAATGCTCGAAGCCGATTGAAAAACGTCCCTCGGGGGCTGAGGCCCCGCCATTTATGCGCCTTTCACGGCCTGGCAAAACAGGCTGCGGAAAAACGGCGAATAGCAAACGAATTCTTGAGCGGGGCACCCGCAGGGGCTAAAGCCCGTCCTTCATTTTGCGGCGTTTGCGGCACGAGTAAACTCGTGCCCTGTTACAAAGCTTCTTGCTGAACGAGTTTTTCCGCAGCCTGTAAAGCCGTGCCCTTTCAAAACCGGATTTATGCGACCGGTTCTATGGCGCCTGTGGCGTCAGGGTCAACGTCTGGCCCGGCTTGACCGTGCCCATGCTGCAATGCTCCGGAGGCACATTGCCCTGCCAGAGCGCAGCCAATTGCGACGGGTCGGTGACCACGCAAAGCGCGTAATCTCCCGGTTCGATCGCATCCACCTCGGCTGGACCGTCGCTGTTGGCGCCGGCCTGGCCGGTGCCCCAGCCGGCCAATGTCCGGGCGTCTACGAGGGCTCCATTATGCGCAAGATAGAGCGTGGCCGAGCGGTCGAGAGTGCCCTCGGGCGGCTCGAAGTTGAGCACCAGCGATCCTCCGTTGGTGTCGAGGGTGACGGTGTTTTGATTCTGCGATGGGTCGCCTTGGTTCGCGACTGGCGTACTTGAGACCGGCATCTTCAGCAGTCTGATGGCATAGTCTGATGCGCCCACCGTCAGCCCCACTTCGGTGGTTCCCGGCGGCAGAGTCGCCTCGAAACGGCCATCGCGATTGGTGCGGCCCAAGGCGTGCGGTACGCCCGGCGCGAGCCAGACCTGCACGGTTACATCCGATAGGGGCTCCTCATCCTTGGCGACCACGTAGAAGGGGATGTGCAGGTTGGGATGCAGAATCAGCTTCAGATGGCTTTCAGAGTCATCTGCCACGGCGAACGGCGTTGGATTTGAGACGCCGTAGGACGATTCGGCCACGGCGTTGTACTTGCCGGGAGGCAGATCGGCCATCTCGAAGCTGCCCGAGCCGTCGGTCGATGTCGTCGTTTGGTATCCGCTGCCGTCGGCTACAAAGGTCACCTGGGCGCCGATCTGGGGCCGGCCATCTTCTGAGACGACGGTTCCGCGCACCGGGATCGTGGGCAGCTCGAGATCCAGCGGAGCCGTGGCCCCGGCGGCAACTGTGGGCACGTACACATCCACAAGACGCCGAACGGTCAGGGGGCGCGTTACGTGCGCCTCCACAATCCAGGCGGTTTCTTTGGCATCGGGCGCAATCGGCAACAGCCCCTTAAAGGCGCCCTGCTCGTCGCTGTTGAGAGTGACCGGCTCGCCGCCGTCTTCATTTGAGAAGTCCAGCCGGGCGCGCACCGGCAGCCCGCTGAGCAGCACCTTGCCGGCCACGCGCACCGACGCCAGGCGCAGCGCCAGAGGTCCGCTGTCGAGGCGCAGATCGAAATCCTTTTTGAGCCACTGCATGCCGTCAGAGCTCGAGACGGCGACGCGATAGCTGCCGGCCATCAGGCCGCGCCGAATCCAGTGTCCATCCGCCGAGGCCGCCGCCGTGTCCGCGATCCGCCGCAGGCGTGGGGAGGTTACGTCAACGGTGAGCTGCCACGGCTGGCCCGCGGGATCGGTCCTGGGGGTGATGGCGACGTCGAGAGTCAGCTCTTCAAGCACCATCGGAGGATCGACTCGGGTTTCGCCTTCGGATTGCACGTGCAGCACAGCGAAGCCGCTCGCCCCCTGGCACTCGACGGCCAGCGAATGCTTGCCGGGCATCACGCCGACAACCTGAAAGTAGCCCTGCGGGTTGAGGGGCACGGTGAAGGTCTTCTCGTCTGGCGGCGCGTTATCTGGAATGGCGTCCGGGCCGCCGGGGCGCTCCGCGTCCGGAAGCAGAGTTGCACGGCAAGGGCCAGGTGGGGCAGAACCGTCCTTGCGAACGGCGCGGCCAAAGACCGACAAAGTTCTTTCGAGTTCGGTTGGGCCCAGGTCGGTGCTCTCTGCGGCTTTCAGACTCACGCCCCAGTCGTACCGCGGAGCGTATCCTTCAGCTTCCAGCCGGACGTCGAAGAGGCCGGCCGGGCCCAGGCAGCTCCATTTTCCCTGGTCGATGGGGCAGATCAACACCGCACGGGCCGGACCTGGCTGCGGCGTGGGAAGCGGCGGCTGCGCAACTGCGGATTGGCCGGCAAAAGCTGGAAGTGCGTTTAGCTTCACGTAAAGCGCGGTTGGCAGAGGCTCGCCTTGTGGCGCGGCGATCTGGCCTTGAAGAGATGCCGCCGGCCAGAACGCGAGCCGCACGCCGGAAGACGCCTGGCCACTGACCGAGACTTCGGCTCCCTGGCACCAGTATCCAGTTGCGAAAGCCTGCACCAGCCAGACGCCTTCGCCAAGATCCAGAACGACGCCGTTCGGCCCGGCAACGGCCTGGATGGGCGCGGTACTCTCTTGAGCACCCGCCATCCGAGAGGCGTAGACGTGGACTTGCAGGGCGGAGGATGCGGGCATGGCGGAAGGCCAGTCGAAGGCCAGATGCACCGGGAGGGCCCAGGTCCGCAAACTGCAGAGAGCGAGAACGGCGCTTATCAGAACGCTTCGACCGAACATAATGGTTCCCAACAACAGACGAACCCTTGAGCATCTCTTTCCGGGACGCCCGGTTCGTGTGACGCGCTTTACTTATTTCGACAAAGGCGAAAGCCCTGATCGGGTCCTTTGCCGTTGGCCGCCAGGCTGCCCCGAAAAGACGGCTCGGTGAACGGGGCGTCGCCCATCCAGCCGCCGCCGCGCCAAATCCGGCGAAAGCCGCTGGGACTTCCTTTCGGGTCGGATACATTGGTTTGGAGATCCCCATCCCAGTCCCAGCACCATTCCCGGACATTGCCCGACATATCGTAGAGGCCTAACTCATTGGGCTTCTTGCTGCCGACCGGCTTGGGCTGATCGTGGTTTTGCTGCACGATGGACCAGCTCCAGAATCCCGATAACTTCATCTCACCGGAGTTTCTCCAATACCATGCGACCTCGTCGACATCGTCGCTTCCGCTGTAGGTGTAACTCCGGCTAAGTTGGCCTCCGCCGGCAGCGTATTCCCACTCTGCTTCGGTGGGGAGCCGATAGCCATTGGCTTTTGGATTGATGGTGACTGCCCACTTGATCTTATCCAGATCGCCAAAATGCGGATCAGGCAAGTTATTCGGGTCTTTCGTGGTCTTGTCGATGTTGTAGTACGGCTTCAAGCCTTCTTGGATGCTCCGCCGATTGCAGTACTCGATGGAGTCGTACCAGGTGACCATTTCCACCGGCAAATTGTCGCCGCTGAACTTGGACGGGTTACTTCCCATGACTGCGGCCCACTCTTTTTCGGTAACGAGGTATTTGCCGATGTAAAAGTCGGATACGGTTACACCTTTGCCGTAGTAGTTGGACTTGGTATTCTTGAACGTCCCGCCTTTGACGAAGACCAGGCCGTCAGGCGCTTTTGCCGGGACCCCTTGGGCAGTGGCGCCCGCCGCCGCGAAGCCGGCAACCATCATGGCTGCCGCCAAAATAAATTGCTTTCTCATTGAAAGATTCCGTTTCCTTTCGGGCCGGATCAGAGCTTCTCATGCATCCGGATTTCAAAAAAATCGAACAAGCCAAAATCCGCTTTCCCTACGCTCGCCAGCCGCGCTGCCTGGAACCAACGATGGACTTTCTCGCCCTCGTGTGGGTGAACACAAGGCGCTCGTGCTCTTGGGCAATTCCCTTGAAATCATACCGCAGAGCCGGCGGCTTTGAGGGCCGCCGGCTCTGCGGTATCCATCGCTTTGCAGCTGATTCGCAGCAATCTAGCTACGACACGGTTGTGTTAGCCGCCGTTCCAGTTGCCGCGTGAAGCTATGCGGTTGTGACCCGGTTTAAACCTACTGCACCGTCCACACCACGCTGCTTCCCGAGCTGCATGATTCAATTTCCAATTGCTGGCCGGCGGTGCCTGATCCGCCGGGGTCGGCGACGCAAAGTCCGCTGTTGTGATCCTTGAGCTCGTATCCGCTTCCCGATGCGACGGGCTGGAATTGTTCGTTGGTTCCGCCCGAGTAGTAGCTATAGAGCTGGATGCCCGTTCCCGCGGAGGTGCCGCTACCGATGACATTCCAAACGGCACTGGAGTTGTTTGCGCTCCCTATCGAGTAATAGCCGTTGCCCACGGAAGTGATCACCCAATTCTGGTTCGCGCCGCTGTAGCAGGTGTACTGCTGCACTTTGGTTCCGTTGGATGTGGAGCCGCCGCTATCGTCGGCGCATTGGCCACTGGCGCTATTGATGAGCTTGTGAGTGCCGGTTGGAATGGTGGTGCCGCCGCCGCCACCACCGCCACCAGTTCCGCCGCCGCCACCGCTGGAGCTCCCTGTCCATACGGTTGCATTAGAGGAACCACTTCCGCCGCTCCATGACTCCGTCGCGAGGTACTGCATCTGGTAAGAGCCCATATTCATCCCGAGACTGTTCCAGTGGTTAAAGTGGTTGGCGAGGGTGATTGTGCCGCTCGTTCCAATCGACTGCCCGCCCCATTGATCCAGGTACTGTTCGAAAGTTGCGGTGCCGACGATCGAAGGCTGGTTGACCTGCTGATGTTCATACGTGCTGTAGTTGTGCCCATCGCTGGAGACGCTGCCCTTGTAGGTTGCAGTCGCCAGGTACAGTTGACCAAGCTCAGTGACGTAGTACTCGACCAGCGGATTTTCCGTCCATCCGTAGAGGGATATGACGTTATAGCCGTTGGCGGAGCCGACATTGTAGCCGACGATCCGCGCACTGCCGGGATTCCAGCCTACGCCGCCAACCACATCGCCGGCATTAGACCAGCTAAGCGAGTAATTGCCGGCTGTTGATCCAAGTGTCAGGGTTGCCGATCCACTGCTGGTATACAACGCGTAATAGTATCCGTTGCTTGTACCGGACCCATTGTTGTTTACCGTCTGGGCGTTAGCCGCCATGGTGATGCAACCCACGACCACGAGGGCCAAGAGGATTGCTCTTAGAACTGAAACGAAGGTGATTGATCGCATTACATTTTTCTCCTTTGGTTGCGGTTGAGGGAAAAACACAGCCGGGCTCTCGCCATGTTCACTTATCGATTTGGGTTGCCAACGATTCCCAACTTGCGGGAATAAGCTCATCGATGTCGGTTGCACTGTACGACTCCGTAACTCCTGGATTAGCCTTGTGGCGCAATGAACGGCGCGCAAGGAGTAAAGCACGTATGAAGAGATGTAAAACGGGAAAACGCTTACTACAAGGTCCCAACGATCGTGTGTATTGGTTGCAAGTGAATGTGCCATGTCCAGTGATGACGAACCGAATCGGAGATCCGCTGCTGTCCGGATCTGAATCAGAAGGAGAAAAGGGAATCCACTTTCCCAAGAAGCCGCCCTCGATTGCGACGGCTGGAACCTGCGAACTACCTATTCGCTTTCGCGAAGGTGAATCGCGGGTTCCCAGGCTGATGAATGGCTCTCTTCAGACAGCTACCGCCGGGCCGGCGGCCAGGAGAGCGGCCGGCCCGAGCGATACCGAGCGAGTTACAAGAGAATGGTCTACCACACCGTCGCGTTCACGTATCCGCTTCTTCCGCCCCAGGCCTCTGTGCCGAGGATCTGATAATTGAAGTTCCCCACTGTCATCCCGAGGCTCCTCCAGTGGTTGAAGTGGTTGGCTGTGGTGACCGTGTGATTCGATCCGGTCCCAGATCCACCCCAGTTGTCCAGGTACTGCTCGAAGGTCTGCGTGCCTTGAATGGATGGCTGGTTCACTTGCTGGTGCTCGTAGGTGCTGTACGAGTGCCCATCGCTGGAGACGCTGCCCTTATAGGTCCCATTCGCGACTGAGCCGAACTCGCAGATGTAGTACTCGGCGAGCGGATTGGTCAGCCAGCCATAGATGGACAGGTTGTTTTCGCCGCTGACCGAGCCAACGTTATAGCCGATGGTCTGAGCGCTGCCGGTGCTCCAGCCCTTGCCGCCAACCACGTCATTCACGCCGGACCAGCTAATGGCATAATTGCCCGCGTACGACGACGAGAATGTCATGGTCGCGGATCCGCCGCTGGAATACAGCGAATAGAAGTAACCGTTGTTGGTGCCGGTCCCGTTGTTGTAGACCGTCTGGGCGTTTGCCGCCATGGTTACGCAACCCACGACCACGAGGGCCACGAGGATTGCTCTTAGAACTGAAACGAAGCTGATTGAGCGCATTACTTGATTGTCCTTTCGTTGTGGATTTGTGAAAAAAACGCAAGACCGGGCATTCGCCGCTTCCTGGAAGGCGAAGATGTGGACCTGGGTATCAGCGATTCCCGACTTGCGGGAGGAAGTTCACCAACTTGCGGTGGTGTTTGTCGAATTGTGTTGTTGCGTGCCTTGTGCGGTCGTCTGATTAACGACGGGCGAATAGTAAATCAATTTATCAAGAAATGTAAATTGCATGAAGTTGGCTAAAACGTTTCAACGAAGAGAGCTAAAACGTTTCAACAAAAAAATTTTAGCGTGTAGCAAGTAATTGATTATGCGGTATTTAAATGTATTTCGCCCGCAGCGATTCTTTTGAGCACAAGAAAAGTGTGAAGAACGGGGGTGATATCGACGCGAAATAAGCGGGGAGTGGGTCCTTTGGGGGATTGACACGGCGGCAAGTAAGAAAGCTATCCGACCCTTTCCGCAAAGCAGGCGGAAAGGACGGGGCACGGACGGGTCAGCAAGCCGGCCCCTTGGAGGGGCCAGCCACCGTAAAGCTTCGAGCTTTGCCGAAAGATACTTATTGGCCGCCGCGCTTCAGGATCTCTTCCGCGAAGAAGTTGCGCACGCGCGCGTTGTCTTGCAGGGTTTCGAGATACGCGTTCTGCAGGAGCTGCTTCTGGCTGTCGTGAAGGGTCTGATGAATGGCCTGTTGCACGCGCGGATCGTTCAGTTCCCGCTGGCCGGCGGGCTCGCGCGCCAGGAGCCGGTAAATGGCGTAGCCGACGATCCTATGACCCTGGTCATATTCGGGAATCACGTCGGTGAACTGGCCGGGCTTGAGCTTACTGATGGCATCGTACCCCGCTGGGTCGGCCGCCTTCAGTTGCGACTCGCGCGCAAAGCCCATGTCGCCGCCATTCGAGGCCGTGTTGGGATCTTCGGAAGCGCCCGCCGCCACGGCCGCAAAATCCACGCCGCTCACGAGTTCGGTGTGCGCGGCATCGATGCGCTGTTTGGCTGCGGCCTCACCGGCCGGCTTGCCTGGCATGTTGCCGTTCGGCGGTGCGGGCGCGGTCGTCACCACGATCTGCGCCATGTGATATTGCGGCTCGATGAGGTCGAAGTCGGCCTTGTGCGCCGCGTAGAACGCAGAAATCTGCGCATCGGTGATGTTGATCTTCGACTCGATCTCTTTATTGAGGAGCTTGGTCTCGGTCAAATCCCGCCGGATGTCGCGCTTCAAGTCGTCCAGCGTCATGTTGCGCTGCTTGAGCAGGTTGTTGAACTGTTCCTCGGTGTAGGGAGCCTTAATCTCGGTGAGCTTGGTGTTCACGTCCTCATCGCTGGCGGTCAGGTTGAGCTTGGCGGCCTGCTGCTGCAGGATCTCCTTCTGGATCATCGAGCGCAGCACGTTGAGCCGCAGGATGTCCGCTTCCTGGTCGGAAGGCTTCTGGGGATTGTCGCCGAGCTGGATCTGATAGTTCCGCTCCAGCTCCGCCCGTTGAATCTCCTTGCCATTCACCGTGGCCACGACATCGGCCGAGGGGGAGCGGTGGCAAGCGGCCAGCGGGGAAAACAGGACGCCGCTGAAGAGCAACAGCGCAGCAACATGAGGACGCGCAGCAAAACCAAATGAGACTTGCAAGCCGAATTCTCCTCTGGGGCTTCGCAATGGCCCCGGCAATCAAGGATAAACCCTCGCCCTGCCCAGGGGTAGCCCAATTTGTGTTAATGGCCGGGGCCGGCCGCCGTTCCCTGTCCCGGCGCAGCCGGCGCGGGCGTTGCGGCCGGCGGGGGCGTTGCGGCCGGCGGGGACGGCGGTTCCTCGCCCACGGAGCGCAGAGCGCGGTCGATGACCATCCAAAGCTGATCCGTGGGCACGGCGCCGCCGCTGACCTTCTCGCCGTTGACAATCACGACGGGTGTGCCTTCAATCTGCAGAGACTCGGCCAGTTGCATGGAGGCTTTGATCTGGGTCTCGTCCTGCTTGGCGAGGCAGGCGTCGAGGGCGGTCTGGTCCAGTTTGGCTACTGTGGCCTCCTGGCGCGCGATGCGGTCCAGCGTGGCAAAGCTCTTGGCCAGGCTGCGATCCTCGCCGTTCACTTCCTCGCCATGGGCGTGCAGGTAGTCCACGTATGCCCAGTAGACCGTGCCGCTCTGCGCAGTCAGGCAATTGGCGTCGACGGCCGCGTGCATGGCCCAGGGATGCATTTCGGTCAGCGGGTCATCCTTATAGACGAATCGCACCAGGTTTTTGTAATGGTCGATGGTCACCGGGAAGAGCTCCTGGTGCATGCGCGCGCAATACGGGCACTCGAGGTCGTCGAAATTGACCACCGTCACTTTGGCGTTGGGATTGCCGCGGATGGGACGGCCGGCGATGGGGATGGCATCGGCGGGATCCTTCGTCAGGTCGATCGTGTCCAAGTGGACGAGCTTGGTGCTGTCATTGGAGATTAGGAAGTCGATCTCGTTCGCCTTGCCGAGATGCGTAATGGTGATGGGCAGGGTTTCGTAACCCGTAAACGGGCTTGGCTTGCGGGCGCCAATGCTCAAGTCGACATCCGGGGCCAGCTCGAACTGGGAGCGAACCAGAACCTCGATGCGGCGATTGAGGGCGGGATCGGGAGCGGAGGGAGGGGTGGTTTGCGCCTTGCAGCCAATGGTGAGGCCAAGAAGCAGCAATCCGGCCAAAAAACGAGCGTCTGCCAAGATGATTTCCTCTCAGGAAAGGATAACGCAGGGGGCGGGGTACAGGTGTGAGTGTGAGTGTGAGTGTGAGTGTGAGTGTGAGTGTGAGTGTGAGTGTGAGTGTGAGTGCGGGTGTGGGCGTGGGCGTTCTTGCATCGCTTCATTCTGCGGCCGAACCTGACACGGCTGTGACTGGGGCCTGAAACCTGGCCGGAAGCAGGTCTGCAAGCGGTTGAGATTACAGAAAGAGACAAGGGCAGCGAGTTGGCGTCGCTGGCGCGACGTGGCGAGTTCGCAGGTTGGCGGATGCATCGATCGAGGCTGGAAGCAGGTCTGCAAGCGGTTGAGATTACGCAAAGAGACAAGAGCGGCGAGTTGGCGTCGCTGGCGCGACGTGGCGAGTTGGCAGGTTGGCTGATTTGTCGATCGGGGCCGGAAGCGCCGGCGGGTGGGGAACCGACGCCTGCATGCTGAAACCTGATACCTGGCGCCTGAAGCCTGACACCTGATTCCTGCCGTCAATACGCGGGCGGGAGGGTGGGATCGCGGAATACGGAGTTGGCGCGGCGAATGTCGCCGACATTGCCGAAGTTGGCCAGGGTGAAGCTATAGAGCCACTGGGTTTCGTCGCGGCTTGTGGAGCCGACGTTGCCCAGCTCGAAACGGCGGTAGCCGAGGGTGAGGCCGCAGCAGTTCCAGTTGTAGACGGCCTGCGCGCCTTCGTACTGCACCAGGTGCTGGAGAAAGTCGTATCCGCCGTTGACCGCGAGGTTGAATCCGTTGCCGCTGGGCTTGCCGATTTCGAGGAACGGCTGGATCTGCTGGCTCTTGAGGGTGGAGGGAGCCACGCCCTTCGACACCTGATCGGCCACCGCGTTCAAGAGCGCGTGTCCCAGCCCCAGGGTGGTGCGTCCGAAGCTGTAGCCTGCGAAGATGTTGTCGGCTGCCAGCTCGCCGGCGATGGTATCGTAAGCCAGGTCCCACTGGATGCGCAGATTGTCGATGGCCTCGAAGCGGATGCGCGAGGTAATGGGCGCAAGGTTGCGCGGCGAAGTGAGAAACGTGGGCGCCATCAAATCCAGCGTGGCATCGAAGACGTTGCGGCGGCCGGGAATGAGGGCTCCGCCGAAGTTGGGATCGATGAAGTACTCCTGCGCGATCTCCCAGGTGGCCCACTCGCGCGGGGCGCTGGGGCAGATGGCGATGCTCTTGGTATCGTCCGTGGCGCCGGAACCGTCGTTTGTGTCCTTATCGCTCGCGCCACAAGGCTTCGCGTCCGTTGGCCGCAGATAGAACCGTTGCGTCAGCGAGAAGCCGGCTTCATTGACATCGCTGGCGACGTCGGTGGTGTCGAAAAGAAGCACGTTGCGGGCCTGCGAACCGATACCGCCGACGTAGCGGTAGTTCAGATCCGGCTCGATGACGTGGCGCAGCTCGCGATGCCACAAGGGAAGGCCGTAATCGCGCTCGAGAGCCGGAGGACGAATGTCGATCGAGGCTTCGAGATCGGTGCGATTGAGAGCATCGTGGCTGATTTTAGGCGTGGTGAAGGGGCCGGTGAGCGCGGGTGTCTGGCTGATGGTGTAGGCGGTATCGCGCAGGGCAACTTCAGGCAGGAAGCTCCAGCCCGCGGCCGAGATCGGCATGGAGAGATGGGGATGGAAGTCGAGCCGTCCCACATTGCGTGCGTAGAAGAACGGCTCGGAGCGGTTGAGATAGCCGAGCGATGAATCCAGCCCCCAATAGAGCAGCCCACTGCCCAGCGGCCGGTCCAGCACATCGTAGCGCACCAGCGGCAGGCGCAGAATCTTCACCTCGTCGCCGTTGGTGGTGCTGGCAAAGGATTGGAAGCGGTCCAGCCAGACCGAGGGAATCATGCCCTTGTGGTTGTGGGTGAAGACGACTTCGCTGGAAACCTCGGAGCTGATGGCCTGCGCGTAGTTGTCGTTGAAGACCAGCCGGTAGACGTAGCTGGAAAGATATTCCATGGCGCCGGAGACGCGCGTGGCGGGGGAAAAATCCTTGCGCCCGAGGATCGACACATCCACGCCGCCCTGGTTGACGAGCTGGTTTGTGACCTGGCCGGTCTGGGTGTCGGTGGTGGCTTCCTTGATGCCGCGATCGAGGAGGGCATTCCAGCGCGCCGTCAGATGGTCGAGGCCCGGGCCTTTGAAGCGGAAGTCGCCGTTGGGCGCCCAGCCGCGCTTGCTNNTCTCCGTTGGGCGCCCAGCCGCGCTTGGAGTAATACTCCGCGCCCACCACCGCGTCCATGCTGCGATTGATGACCCAGTAGAACTGTTCGCCGAAGGTGTAGCCGCGGATCGACGATCCGTTGCTGACGACCGGCGTGAGGAAACCGCTGGCGCGGCCGGTCTCGTTGGCAGGATGTTGCAGATAGGGCAGGTAGAAGATGGGCACGCCGAGGAACTCGAAAAGCGCGTTCGACGTGGAGGCCTGGTCGTTGTCCAGGTTGATGGAGCGGGCAATGATTCGCCAGTCGGGATGCGGGAGGCGGCAGTTGGTGATGGAGCCGTCCACGATGCGGTAGCGGCCCTCGCCCGTCTGGAGCAGCACCCGGCCGGAAAACAGCAGAGGAGTCGTGGTGGTAAACACCACCGTGTGTCCCATGGCGCGCACGCCCTCTGAACCGCTCACGTTGTAAAAGCGCGCGGTGTGCATGTTCAGCCGCATATCGCCGTGCGTGGCGGTGATGAAGACGTCGTTGGGCCCGCCGGTGACCTGGAGATGGCCGTCGGCTTCAAGCTCTGTGGTGGCGCGGTTGTAGGTGACGATGTCGGCGCGAATCACGTAATCGCGGTAATGCGCCACCACGCCGCCGGTGAGGGTGAGCACGTCGCCGGCCCACTCCTGGTGTTTCGCCTCCCATGCGACGGGAGTTCCGGAGGGTGGCGCGGGTTCCGGCACGGCCTGCGGCACCAGCTCCTGGCCGGGATCGTCGGGCAAGCCTTCAACGGGCGGGGCCGCGGAGTTTTCCGGTCGATTCCCGGCGCGAACCGCGGTGGGCTCGGCGGGCGCCGCATTGGCCAGCGGCCGTTGTGCCGCAGGTGCCGAATTGGTCAACACTCGAGAGGCCTGCGCACCCAGTTGCAGGTGACAGGCGGCCAGCAGCGTGATACATACTAGATTACGAGGACGCATCCCTGACTTAGACCGGTGCAAGGCTCAGCATAGCAAAGCCGGCTGCACGCGATGGGACGAACTCCTCGTTGCTCTGGCAACTCGACAAACCGGTTCGATTGCGCGGTGGCGGGCCCACTTCCCCCTGGAGGCGTTCCCCCGCAGGCGCGCGCATAGGTTCGCGATCCTCTTTCTTCGATGGTTGAGCAAGGTCTGCGTAGCCCTGGATTCGAAGCGGGCTCCAGTGCGGACCACATGGGGCGCGCGAGCCGGCAACGCCGGTGCGCTGCTCAAGAAGGGATCTGAGGAGCGTTGAGCACATTACCGAATTCGCCAGTTCTATTCCCCGATTGGAAGCTGGAAGTCAATCGCCGCGTGGCTGCGCACATGAGCGGCAGGGGTGCTTCGCGCGGCGCGAGCCGTGGGTCCGCGCAGAGCCAGGCGACGCCCTCCGGCCGGGCCGCTGCAGCCGCGGCACGCGTGGCCGCGCGCTATGCCAAGGCCCCCAGCTACAGTGAGATGCTGGCGCGCGAGGCGCGCGCCGCGGTGGATGCCGCCAAGGCTGCGGCCCAAGCCGCCGAGGAGGCGCAGGCTGCCTTCCAATATGTTCTGGACGGACTGGAAGCGGCCACGCCTGCCGAGCCCGCCTGGAAGCTGGAGCCGCTGCCGGAGCGCAAATCCGAGAGCCACGCCGCGCCGGCCGCCGCCGCGCCGCCGCATCGCAAGCCGCCGGAGCTGCCTCGCGGGCATGATGAACCGGCAACCGGGGAACCGGCAATTCAGGAGCTGGCAAGCGCCGCTTCGTGGGAACTCGAAGCCGGCATCGAACAGAATGAGCCCACGGGATGGGATGTGGCGTTTCGCTACGACTCGCCGTCCATCACCGAGGTGGACATAGGCGAGCCCGGCGAGATTGTGAATCCGATTTACGCCAACCTCATCGAGTTTCCGCGGCCGATGGTCGCCACACGCAGGGCGCGTCCGCGGCTCGCGGAAGGCCCGTTGGCGGAGGCGGCGACAGCGCCCCAGTTGAGCATCTTTGAGGTCGATCAGGCCGCAATCTCGATTACGCCCCCGCCGGCCACCGTGGACGCGTCGGCGCCGCCGGAATGGATGCGTACCGAATGGCCGGCGCTGAGCCCGGAGGAGAATTCTCCTTCGGTGGATTTTGGGGCGAAGCCTCAGTCGATGGATCTGGCAGCGAGGCCGCTATTTCGGAGTTTTGAGGCTTTGCCTGCTGCCATGATCCTCGAGACTTTGCCTGCCGCGATGGATTTTGCAGCGCAGGCCAATCTGGCAGCGCGGCCAGGGGAAGAACTCGCCGCGGATCTCCTGCTCGACGAGCCCGTGTCCCAGCCTGCGCCTGCGCCCGCGATCGAACCGGCGGCGCCCAGCCGGCGTTTGCTTGCCACCGTGGTCGATGGCGCGTTGATCGCCGCGGCCGTCGTGGCGGCTGCGCTGCTGGCCGCGCGCTACGCGAGCCAACTGCCGGGCGTGCGCACGGTCGAGTTCGGCGCCGCGATTGCGATGGTGGCTGCCGGCCTGGCCTATTACGCAGGTTTCCTCACCCTGACCTGGGCCACGCCCGGCATGTGGTACGCGGGGATCGAGATCGACACCTTCTCGGGCTTCAGAGCCACCCGGGGGCAGCGCTGCGGGCGACTGATGGCAATACTGTTGTCCGTGTTGCCGCTTGGCCTGGGCTTCGTCTGGGCGCTTTTCGATGACGGGGGCCTGGCGTGGCACGACCGGCTGTCGAAGACCTATCTGCGGAAGCGGTGAGGGCGGTTTTGAGGGGCCCTTTGGGATGCGATTTGCGACGATTCTTGGCGGAAAAAAGACAAATTTGCGCCAAGAAACACGGTCTTCGGTAAACGCCGAGGCCTACTTGCCCACCACCGTCACAATCGACTGATCCGGCCCGGTCCAGGCTGGCGCGCCTTCGTGCCTGAGTCGATGTCGAGCGTCGTCCCATATCAGCCGAGTGACCGAGCCGCCGGTTTTCTCATACGCGTAGGTCTTCCCGTCATCCTGAAAGATCGTAAAGCTTCCATTCGCTCCGGGGTACACCCTGACGGACACGATGGCCTGGGGTCGATCGGCGCTCTCGACCTCCGAGCCCAGCGGAACAATGCTTCCCGCCCGCACAAAGAGAGGCAGAGTATCGATGGGAGCATCTGCCACAATCGTCTGTCCGCCCTGGAGCCGCTGGTTGGTCCAGAAGTTATACCATTCACATCCCGCGGGCAGATAAACCATGCGGTGGGTCGCACCCTGTTCGGTGACCGGAGCGACCAGGAAAGCCGGCCCATACATATACTCATCCGGGATATTGGCGGCCTGGGGATCCTGCGGGAAGTCCATGAACAGCGCGCGCATATACGGAGCGCCAGTCTGATAGCTCTGATAAGCAACCGAATAGGTGTAGGGCAGCAGTTGGTAGCGCAGCTTCAGATATTTGGCCAGAATCGGCTCCGCTTGCTTGCCGTAGGACCAGACCTCGTTGTGCATCCTCGCGCCGTGCGCGCGCATCACCGGCTGAAATGCGCCCCACTCGAACCAGCGGACAAACAGCTCGGGATAGTCTTCATAGCTCCCAATGGTTTCGCGCGCATCGCTTCCGTCAATCAGCGGCCTGTGCGCCGCATGATAATCGGCCGGTATTGTGGGCGAGAAGAAGCCTGCGATGTCCGTGTCCCAGTAGGGCAGCCCCGTCGCGGTAAAGTTAAGCCCTGCGGGGATGGCGCGCTTGAGCATATCCCAGGTGGAAACGATGTCGCTCGACCAGAAGACCGTGCCGTTGCGCTGTGCGCCCAGGTAGGCGGCCCGGGCCAGGATCATCACCCTCCGGCTCTCCCCAAAATCCCGGCGGAAGCCCTCGTACACCGCGGCGGTGTGAAAGAGCGGATAGACGTTGTAGAAGCGGGATCCCGAACCGATGGAGAAGATGTCTCCAGCCGGGTCGGCGTCCGGCTCCGTCTCGTCCAGCCAGATGTAATTGAAGCCGTACGGCTTCACGTAGCGGTCGCGAATCTCATCCCAGAACCATGCAGCCGCCTCGGGATTGGTGGTGTCGATGTTCGGCCCGATCGTCTTCGGCTCCCAACCCCCGTCCGGCGTTCCATCCGGCTTATGGATCAGCCACCCTTTGCTCAGGAGCATGTCGTAGAACTGCGTTCCCGGCGCGAAGTGCGGCCACACGCTGAGCAGCGTTTTGACATCCATCCCATGCAGCTCGCGGTTCATCGCCGCCGGATCGGGCCAGCGCTCGGGGTCCAGGTCAAGTTCGCCCTGGCGAGTCATGTTCAGGAAGTCGACGACCACCACATCTATGGGTAGATGCCGGTCGCGGTATCCTTTCGCCACGGCCAGGAGCTGATCCTGCGTGGGATAGATCGCCTTGCTCTGGATGTACCCGTACACCGCCCTCGGCAGCATGTGCGTAACGCCGGTGAGCGCGCGGTAGCCCTCGTATATCTCATCGCTCGTCCCGCCCGCGATCACGAAATACGACACGCGCTCCCCTACTTCCGAGGACCAGACGTTCTGGCCATTGAAGCCCAGATCAACGGTGGTCTTCGATGGGTTATCCCACACCAGCCCGTAGCCGCGGCTCGACACCATGAACGGCACGCACACGTCCTCGCCGCCAATCGCCCCGTAGTCGTGCCAGCAATGGATCTCGTGGTCCCGCAGGTCCATCCATCCCTTTTGCTGCTGCCCCAGGCCGTAATAGTGCTCATCGGCCGGCGAGTCGAACCGGGCCGACACGCTGTAGCCGTGGCCGCCCACGTCCTGCTGGGCCACTTCCGCGCTCTCCGGCGCCATGGTCCAGGTGCGCATGCGCAGCAGCATCTTGCCATCCGCCGTGGTCACCAGCAGCGCATCGCTGTGCGGAGCATAAGGATCCTCATGCGCCGGCATGAACTTCTCGTCCAGCGCATCATTCAGCGCGTCGGACGGCATCTGCTGCGGCAATTTGTCTTTGGGCAAATCGCCGGGAGCCACGCGCACCACCATCTTCTCCGAGCGGTACACATCGTAGCCTTCGGCATCGCGCTCGTGCGTCCATCCCTGCGATGAAGGATTCGCCACAATCCCGTATCCCGGAGCAGCGGTGGCAGCGGCATGGCTCGTGCTCATGGTCACGCGCACGATGTTCGGGCCGTAGGGCACAAGCGAAATCACCCGCCCATCGCGCTCGAACACCAGGCCCTCGTTCTGAGCAGCCGCAATCACGGGAAGCGACAGGGCCGCAAGCGCCACGCCAAGGTTCCACGCAAAAAACCTCCGCGCCAGTCGCCGGCGCGGTCCCGGAGCAACAACGGGTCGTACTTCCATTGCAAACAAAACAGGCATGGTTCCTCCCCAGACAAAACAGGATACTGCAGCGGCCATGGTATTTGGCAGTTCCTGCGGGTTGACGGCGCTACTGTTCCCCGTTGCCTACTTCATCTCCCGCAAGGCGCTTACGCCTGCGCCGATGAGGGCGGTTTCGTCGTCGGGGGGGAGGATTTCGAGCGAGAAGCTCTGCAACGGGCTCATGCGGACCTTGGTTTCGAGATGGCTGCGCAGCAGGGGGAGATCCAGGAAGCCGACGTTCTTGCCGGTGAAATAGAAGCGCCCCGGACCGGCCAGGTGAATGAACGAAGCGGTGGCTGCGGCGAGGGCGCGATGCCACAGGTCGACAAACTTGCGGCAGCGGATGTCGCCCTGTTTCGCGTTGGCGAAGACCTCTTCGGGCTCGAGGTCGAGAAAGCGCATGCGCATGGCGCGATGGCCCACGATGCCTTCGAGATGCCCGATGCCGCCGCATCCGCAGTAGCGCTCTTTGGGATCGAGCGTGACCGTGATGTGCCCGCCCTCCCACACGCCTTCCACATAGGGCCAGCGGCCGTAGCCGATGCCGTTGCCGATGGTCCACACGCGGGTGAGCTTGTCGAGACGGCCGCGCGTGGCGGCGACGCCGGCGGCAATCGAATCGGCGTCATTGGCGATGTGCACCGGGGCCGCAATGCCGCGCTCCTTGAGCGCCGAGGTGAGCTGATCGGCGAGGCGAACGCCTTTCATCTGCGGCAGATTGGGCGACTCCTCCACCACGCCGTAGCGCACGATGCCAGGGACCGCGACGCCGATGGCGTCGACCGATCCGGGTTTGGCGTTGGCCACGGTTTCGATCTGCGCGGCGAGGATTTGGACCAGGTCGCTATCGGGGATGGCCTCGAGCGGTTCGATGGCATCGGGGTCCTGGGGATAGCGCAGCAGGTTGCCGGCGAGGCGCTCGTCCTCGAGGCGGGCCGATGCGATGTGATCGGTAAGGACGACGCCGATTGCGGTGGTCATGAGAGCCTCCAGGGAACAGGGAACAGGGAACAGGGAACAGAGAACAGAGAACAGAGATCAGAGAACCGTCAACAGGCCGTCGCAACGAGCTTCTAGAAGACGATTCCGCAGGGGCAATTGAACTCTGCAAAGGAATTATCTTTGCGCCGTCCCTACGGGACTCCGGATCTCGCTTCTGCAATCCACTTACCCCACGCTGAAGCGCGGGGCTAACAAACTCTGCGCCTACGGCGCGACTGCCTGGAGATTGCTTGTGAAGTTATCGACAAGCTCACTCCCGATAACTCATCGCCGACCACCAATCACTTACCACTAACCACTGACCACTGACCACTGCAATCACTCCGTCTGGTACCGGTGCAGGCGGCCCAGGCCGTTGAACGCGGCTACCTTGTAGCACTCGGCGAGGGTAGGGTAGTTAAAGACGGTGCCGATGAAATAATCCACATCGCCATCGAGGGTCATCACGGCCTGACCGATGTGCACCAGTTCGCTTGCGCCCTCGCCGATGATGTGCACGCCGAGGATCTTGCGGGTGTCGCGGTGGAAGATGAGCTTGAGCCTGCCCGTGGTGTCGCCGCGAATCTGGCCGCGCGCCGTCTCGCGATAGTAGGCCATGCCCACCTCGTAGGGAACATCCTCGCCGGTCAACTGCTCCTCGGTCTTGCCGATGAAGCTGATTTCGGGAATGGTATAGATGCCGTAGGGATAGAAGCTGGGGTTGGAGTGGGCTGCTTGATCGTTGAAGGCATGGGCCGCGGCGATGCGTCCCTGCTCCATCGACACCGAAGCCAGCGAAGGAAAGCCGACTACGTCGCCCGCGGCATAGATGTGCGGCACCTTGGTCTGGAAGTGTTCGTCGACGGCGATGCGTCCGCGCGGGTCGGCTTCAAGGCCGGCGGCGGCGAGGTTCAGGTCGTCCACATTGCCCTGCCGGCCGACGGCGTAGAGCAATGCATCGCCCGAGACTTTTTTCCTGCTTTGGAGATTGGCGACGACGGTGCCGGCGGTTGGCTCTTCAACGCTTTCCACCTCCTCGCCCAGGCGCATGGTAACGCGGCTGTCGCGCAGGTGATAGCTGAGGGCCTCGATAATCTCCTGATCGGCAAACTCGAGCAGCCGGTTGCGTTTTTCGATGAGCGTGACGCGCACGCCGAGCACCGCGAACATGCAGGCGTATTCGACGCCGACCACGCCGCCGCCCACCACGACCAAAGAGCGGGGCAGAGCCTCCAGGCCGAGAATCTGGTCGCTGTTGACGATGGTCTTGCCGTTGACCGGCACTTTATCGGAGACCGCCGGTTTGGCGCCCACGGCAACGATGATGCGGCCGGCCTGGAGGGTGGTGTCGGCCTGCGCGCATTCCACGCGCACCTGATGGGGATCGAGAAAGCGGGCGATTCCGTGCACTACATCGATGCCGTTGCGCGAGAGTTGGGCTTCGGTCACGTCGACTTCGGTTTTGATCACCGCCTGCACGCGGAAGGCGAGATCGGCCATGGTGATCTTTTCCTTCACGCGGTAGTTGACGCCGTAGATGGAGCGGTAGTTGTAGCCGCTGAGATGGAGCACGGCCTCGCGCATGGTTTTGGAGGGGATGGTGCCGGTGTTGACGCACACGCCGCCCACCACCTGCCGGGCCTCGACCACGGCCACGCGTTTGCCCATCTTGGCCGCGGCCACGGCGGCCCGCTGGCCCGCGGGTCCGGAACCGATAACGACCAGGTCGTACGCAACGGCGCTCATGGCTTTCTCTCCTGAATTGGATGCACGGAATCGGTTCCCAGTTCACAGTTCGTAGTTCGCAGCTCGCAGCCCGCGGAGCGGCTGAAAGCCTCTGGCCAGGTACCGTGAACTGCGAACCAGGAACTGCCTTTACGGCAGCTGTGCGTCTTAGCGCAAAGAGGGCCGGTGCTCCGCCCCGGCGGTCGCATCTCCAGAATAACTGGACACGCGGTGCGGACAAGAAAATACGCAGGGGAATTGAAGGAAGACGAGCCATTGCCGGGAAGGGGCCAAAAAAACGGCCGGACCGATGGGGCCCGGCCTTCAAAGTCTGGGCGGGAAGCCCCGGCGAGGAACCTGGGGTTCACTAACCGGGGCCGCAGATCCGGGTCCCGCCCCACTCAATGGTTTGTCGAGTGGCGCTCGCGTTACGCGTGCGCGGAGCGCATACGTTGTGACGCCGCTGCCCGTGCTCCTCCCGCGAGTTTTCCGCCGCTCTGTGCGCCGCCCTCCAGATGGAACTGACGGATCATTCCATCCAGCTCCGCGGCCAGCGAGGACAGGTTCCTCATGGCTTCCACGGCCTCTTCGGCGGCTTGGGTGTTTTCCACAGCCAACTGCGAAATCTGTCCGGCAGCCTCGGAGATCTCTCCCGCCGCGGAGGTCTGTTCGGTGGCCGCGGTGGCGATCAGGTGAATCTGCTGCTCCACCTGCCTGGAGGATTCGATGGTCGCCTCCAGGCTGTGCCGGGCCTTCGAAGTTTCCTCCAACCCGGTGGCCACGGCGCGCTGGCTTTCGTCCATCACGTGCAGCGTTTGGCGCGTCTCTTCCTGGATGCTGCGGATGGTGCCCGCAATCTCTTCGGTGGCGCTCTTGGTGCGCTCGGCCAGACGCCGCACCTCGCCCGCCACCACGGCAAACCCGCGTCCGTGTTCACCGGCGCGGGCCGCCTCGATGGCCGCATTCAGGGCCAGCAGGTTGGTTTGCTCGCTGATCTCCTGAATCACGCTGACCACTTTGCCAATCTCCTGGCTGCGTTCGGAGAGCGAGGCGATCTTGCCCGCGACGGAGCGCGACGCCTCCACAATCTTTTCCATGGTTTCGGCCGCGGATTGCATGACCTGGCCGCCCGACTCGGCATTTTCCGCCGACTGACGGCTGGCGCCTGCCGCGTTCTCCGCGTTGTGGCTGATCTCGCCTATGGTCGCCGTCATCTCCTGGGCCGCGGCCGCAATCTGGTTGATCTTGCCCGACTCGGTGCGCGCATTGCCGGCGCTTTGCACGCTGCGTGCGCTGATCTCCGTGGTCGCCGCCGAAAGCATCTCCGCGCCGCGCGCCACCGACTGCACCACGGAGCGGAGCACGGCGATCGAATCGTTCAGCGCCGCGCCCACCTGCCCGATCTCATCCGTCCCGGTTACCTCGATGCTCGCGGTCAGGTCCTTCTGCGCCAGCCGTTCCGCCGCCGCCTTCACGCCACCAATCCGAGGCGCCGTCACCCGCGTCAATGCAATGCCCGTGAGCGCGCACAGCACCACGATCAGCAGCGTGACCCCGATGTCGACCCAGGTGGCGCGGGTGCTGGTGCGTGTGGCGCCCAAAGCGCTCTCCGCTCCCGATTTGGCGTGGTTTTGAAATCCGATGTCCGCCATCCCCAGGGCCTGATTCAGGGAGGCAGCTACGGCATCCGACGATAAAAGGTCCAGGGCGTCGCCGGTGTGACCGCCAGCCAACAAGTCATTGCCCCGATCGCTGAAATCCTGGTATTGCCTGAGCGCTGCCGTGAACTTCTGGTAAGGCTCGCGGTCTTCGGGCAGAAGGAGGGGCTCTATCGCTTTCAAGGCCTCCTGATAGGCGGCGATGGCCTTTTGCCGCTTGGCGCTGTGATCTGCCGTACAGGCCGGCGTCTGGCACAGCATCAGCTCGAGGTCTTCCCGGCGTTCCACGTTCAATCCGTCGCGAATATCCCCGATATGGATCAAGGATGGAAAGCTGTTCTCACTGACTACCGCATTCTCGCCGGCGATGCTCCTGAAGGTGATCGAGGTGTAAACGCCCAGGACGAGGCAGAGTGCGCAGACCACGCCGAACGCAAGGGTGAACTTCCGGGAGAGAGGCAGGTTTCTAGCCCAGGACATGGACATGGCGCATCCTTTCCGAACGATCTCATTGGCTCTATCGGCGGCAAGCGCTCTGTCTTGAGCGCCAATCCTCTGCCAATGCGCGAATTTCTCCCTTACCGCCGTGCGGCGCAGGACTTGCCGGCTTTGCAGCGTTGGCGGGGAACGGGAACCGGGCCGCTCTTGCCCCGGCGTTCACGGAGCCGATATTCTGGGGACCGTTCCCAGTTTCAGGTTGGGAAACTTCCCGAAAATGAGGCTGCCCATGCCCGTGCTTCGATCCATCACCTCCAGCACCGTCGCTCGAACGGCTTTGGCGCTGGTTTTCTGCACTGCGGTCTCCTCACTGCCGGCGCAGACGGCTCCCGCGCCGTCCGCGCAAACAGCTCCTGCACCACCTGCGCCCTCGCGCCCCGCGCCCACGCCGGAGCAGCTCGCCATGCAGGCAGCCTCAGAAAAAGATCACCAGCGCATGATGGACTTGCTCGGCATCAAAGAGCTCCGGGAAGGCGCCGACGGGAATAATCCCAATGCTCCGAATGCGGCGAACTACGACGAAGCGAAGGCCGACATGCACCTGGCGCTCCCCGACCCGCTGCGGCTGGCCGACGGCAATCCGGTGACGACGGCCAAGATCTGGTGGACCGAGCGCCGTCCTCAGATCGTCGAGCTTTTCGACCGCGAGATTCTGGGCCGCGTTCCCGCTCATCTGCCCGCCGTGACGTGGAAGGTCGTCAGCACCACGCAGGAGAAGAATGGGGATGTTCCCGTCATCACCAAGAAGCTCGTCGGCCACGTCGACAACGCGAGCGATCCCACGATCAGCGTCGACATCGATCTGACTCTGACCACGCCGGCCAATGCCAAGGGTCCCGCTCCTGTCATCATGGAGCTCGGCTTGAGCCGGGAGTTTATGGAGATGCTGATGAAGCGTTTCCCCGAGTTCAAGCCGCCGCCGGGACCCACGTGGCAGCAGCAGGTGCTGGCGCGCGGCTGGGGTTACGCGGAGTACGTTCCTACCAGCGTCCAGCCCGACAACGGCGCCGGGCTTACGCAGGGCATCATCGGCCTCGGCAATCGCGGCGAGCCGCGCAAGCTCGACGACTGGGGCGCGCTGAGGGCCTGGGCCTGGGGCGCCAGCCGCGCCCTCGACTACTTTGAGACCGACCCGGCCGTCGACGCGCACCAGGTAGGCATCGAGGGCCACTCGCGTTACGGCAAGGCGGCTCTGATTGCGATGGCGTACGACCCGCGTTTTGCCGTCGGCTACATCAGCTCCAGCGGCGAGGCTGGCGCCAAGCTCTACCGCCGCAACTGGGGCGAGCAGATCGGCAACATCGCCGGCACGGGCGAGTACCACTGGGTGGACGGCAACTTCCTTAAATACGACGGCCCGCTCAGCGTTGCCGATCTTCCCGTCGACGCCCACGACCTGATCGCGCTCTGCGCCCCGCGTCCAGTGTTCGTCTCCGCCGGCGCCGCGGCGGCCGGCGACGGCTGGGTCGACGCCAAAGGCATGTTCATGGCCGAGGTAGCCGCCGGGCCGGTTTACAAGTTGCTGGGCAAAAAAGATCTGGGAACCACGGAGTTTCCGCCCATCGAAACCACGCTCATTTCCGGAGATTTAGCATTCCGCCAGCACACCGGAGGGCACACGCCTGCGCCGAATTGGCCTACATTTATCGAGTTTGCCAGCCGGTATTTGCATGCGCCGGCGGCCAAGGCGCAGTAGAGTTCACAGCGGCTTCGACATCGCGATGCAATGGCACTCGACCCCGGGGCGAAGTGGCCGCGAGGAGTGGAACTCTTCGGTTCCGGTGATCGCGTAGCCAAAGCGCTGGTAGATGGGCGGAAGCTCCGGCCGCATGTTGAGCACGACGATGTCCACGGCCTCGCAGCCTTGCTTGCGAAAGCGTTCTTCCACCACTTGTGTCATCAGCCGCCCCAGGCCTTCGCGCTGCCGCGCGGGGTCCACGGCCAGCATGCCGAGGTAACCGCGCTTGCCGCGATCCTCTATGTAGACCGAGGCCATCAGCTGTCCCGCTGCGTTTTCGGCCATCAGGATGCTGCCCTTGGCCATCATGGCCGCAAGCCGCTCCTCGTCGGTGCGCGTGCCTTCGAAGAAGGTCTCAATGGAGAACGCGGCGTTGATCAGCTGGATCAGCCGCGGGCGGTCGCCGGCTTCGGCCACGCGAAAGCGAATCTCATTCAGTGACATATCCTTCTGGTCTTTCGTCATGTTGGGATGATGCATCCATTATGCTTTCTTGGCTTTCATGGCCGCAAGCCGCGACCGCCGGCGCGGGTGCACCCGATCCATTGGACGGGGACGCGCACGCATTCCTCCTGCGCGCACGCCAGCCCCGTTGCAGTGACCGTAAAGCCTGTGGTCGTCTTCGTTCCGGTTTCGTAGCGTGTCTATCGTCAACTCGGTCTGACAATTCGCGAGCAGGAATTCATTTCGCCTGCCCCGCACGCCTTTTTGCGGACGGTTGGAGATGTTGCCCAAAGGAAAAGAAGGGGCTGACAGCATAGACTCGACGCTCCCGGCAAATACACTAATCCTATGCAGCTACCTTCACTCAAGCAAATACGCGATGCGCAAACTGTGGTCTATCGCTTCATGCCCCCCACGCCGCAGTTCAGTTGGCCTCTCCTCAACCAGCGCCTGAAAACGGAGGCCTGGATCAAGCACGAGAATCATTCCCCCGTCGGCGCCTTTAAACTGCGTGGAGCATTGGTCTACATCGCTTGGCTCAAGCAGACACTGCCGGGCTTGCCGGGCGTGGTTGCGGCCACGCGCGGCAATCACGGACTGGGAGTGGGTATGGCTGCGCGTCTTGCCGGCTTACGCGCTCTTGTCATTGTCCCTCACGGCAACAGCCGCGAAAAGAATCGCGCCATGATTGCCCAGGGAGTTGAACTGATCGAACATGGCCTGGATTTTCAGGAATCGTTGGAGTATGCCCGTGAGGTTGCCGCCAAACGTGGTTTCGCGATGGTGGACTCGTTTCACGAGCGGTTGGTCATGGGCGTTGCAACCTACGCTCTGGAGTTCTTTGAGGCTACGCCTCCGCTCGAAACTGTGTATGTTCCCATTGGCCTTGGCTCTTCCATCTGCGGTGTTGCGGCGGTGCGTAATGCGCTGGAACTGAACGCGAAGATTGTTGGCGTCGTAGCTGCCGAATCGCCCTCGTATGCTCTCAGCCTGAGGGAACAGAGAGTGATAGAGGCCCCAGCGCGCACTGCGATCGCCGATGGTCTTGCCTGCCGCACTCCAAACCCGTTGGCGCTGGAGGTCATCTGCAAGAACGTGGACAGGATTGTCGAGGCCTCAGATGCTGAGATCGCCCAGGCCATGCGCGCCTATTGCGAAGACACTCACAATCTGGCCGAAGGAGCCGGAGCCGCGGCTTTGGCTGGAGCGCTCCAGGAGATGAGTGTCCATGAAGGAAAACGCATCGGAATCATTCTCACCGGAGGCAATGTGGACAGGGAGGTCTACGAGCAGGTGCTGGCAGGCAGTTCGAACCACGGTCACCAAAGTTCCATAGCGTAGGAAACGCCCGCATTTGAAATGGAGTTTGACGAGTGCCCCAGCCTCATTCTTCTCTATTTCTTTTCACTCATGAATCCGGCCAGGCGAGTGTCGCGGACTAGGTCCCGAATTATCAAGCTCGTGGGGTGGGCCAAACGAGTCTGGTGCGAAGCAGCACATCACAGGGCGGGAAGCCATCTTTTCCCAAGAGCCGGAAGCGAAGGAGATGGTTGTGGAGATGCTGCTCCTCGATGGAAGCAGAGGGGAAAAATCTCAGCACCATTGAGCACCCCGATGCGAGGCACGACTGGACTCGAACCAGCGACCTCTTCCGTGTCAAGAAATGCCACGAATCGCATGTTGTTGACGGTACAGTAGTTATTAACCGGCACAACCGGCAAAAACGGCCCTCTGGGCGGTATTTGCGACAAAAATGCGACAAACTTTTTACGGGCCTTTGGGCTGGCTGTGTGGGACCAGCCCGAAGAATATCGGTCAAATCGCACTGGCTGAAGGAGCCTTCCAAAGTACTTGGAGGTTTTCCTGAATCTGGATAGAATAGTCGGAGAACATATGCAATCTCCGAGGAATATATCCGACGCAGCTCAAACGCCCAATACGGGCGCGATAGGCCGCGCCATCGGCGTCTTCAAGAAAAGTGGCGGCATTCTCAATACAAAACGCGCGGTCGAACTGGGTGTGCACCCTCGGGAACTCTATGCGCTTCGAGACGCGGGGAAACTGGAGCGGCTCGAACGGGGGCTTTACCGGCTTGCCAACGCGAAGCCGCTGGGCAACCCGGATCTGGTGACGGTCTCGCACAAGGTGCCGAAGGGGGTTGTTTGCCTGATCTCGGCGCTAGCGTTCCACCGGCTAACAACTCAGATTCCGCACTCCGTATATCTTGCGATTCCGGCCAACGACCAAGCCCCTGCGATGCAATATCCGCCGCTACGCATCTTCTGGTATTCCAAGCCGGTCTATGAAAGCGGCATTGAGGAAGTGACGATGGATAGCACGCAGGTGCGCATCTATTCTGCTGAGAAGACGCTGGCCGATTGCTTCAAGTACCGCAACAAACTCGGCATCGATGTATGCACGGAAGCGCTGAATCTCTACCGGCAGCGTGGACGCATGAAGCTCGATCAGATTGAGCAGTTCGCAAGAGTATGCCGCGTTGAACGTGTCATGCGGCCTTACCTGGAGGCGATTCTTTGACGGCATCCGTGGTTAAAAACATGGGCGCTTCTGTTCGGCAGCGTCTGCTGAATTATGCGAAGGCGAACAACCGGCCCTTTGCCGAGGTGCTCCAGTATTATGTCAAGGGCGGAGTAAAAGTA
>PLSB01000163.1 GCA_003165005.1 Acidobacteriaceae bacterium
GCGGGGGTCTCCAGACCCCCGCAGGACGCCGACGGCCTTGTCACAAAACCCCACGCCATCTGTACATTCGCTCCCGGCGGGATGCCTTGTTCCCTTGGTCCCTTGTTCCCTCCCGGGGTCCCCAGCGAGCGATTGTTGCTCGCTGGGGTGGCTCGTTCCCTGTCTTTGTGACGAATGCCATTGACGATTCGCCATTTATGGAAGAAACTGTCAAGGTTTTTCCTCGGATTGGCTTTTCGTTCTGAACGCCAGGGCTATCCCTCTTCTCCCGGCTCGTCGCCGAGGAAAGCGAGGCTCATGGCGGGCATCAGCCGGGCAACACCTGGCTGACCATTCCGCTTCAGGCCGCAACCGGGCTTGAGCCGGGCGAAAGCTTTGCTCTGCGTAGATAGATTGGAGCGAGGTTTTTGTCCGTTGCCTGATTCTGTGCCTTTTCAGAGTGCATTGCCTGACGATTCGGCGTCGCGTGCCGCAAGCGAAATGTCGCGGCAGGGATCGACATCGTTGCGCGAGGCGTGGCATGCCCTGTGGCGTCGCCGCCGCTTCATCGCCACCATTGAGGCGGCGCTGCTCGCGCTCTGCATTCTCTATTGCCTCATCGCGCCCAATAAGTACGAAGCCAGCGCCAGCGTGGAGCTGCGCACCGCGCCGGTCTCTTCGTACAGTCTCGATGCGCAGGCGCCCTTCGCCGCGGCCTCCATTCTTACTGCACCTCTGGCGCTTGAGACCCTGGCCAGCATTCTGCGCAGCGATCAGCTCGCCTGGCGCGTGATCGTGGAGCTCAAGCTCTACCAGCAGCCGGGCTTTCGCGGCCGCTTCAACTCGCGCTTTCCGGGCTTCAATCCCTTGGAACCGTCTCCCGGCGCGGAGGAGTGGCTTCTCAAGCGCTTCGCGTCGAGCCTGCATGTGCAGACCGTGCCGCGCACCTTCCTGATCGACGTGCGCTTTCGCTCGCGCGACGCCGCGCTATCGGCCGCGGTCGTCAATGCGCTCATCCACGCCTATCAGGAGCAGGAAACCGAAGCGCAGATTCAGGCTACGGCCAAGGGCTCCGGCTGGCTCAATGCCCAGCTCGCAGACCTGAAGGCGCGCGTCGACCGCGACGACCAGCGCCTGGCCGGATACGAGGCGCAGCACGGCATTTTGAGCACGCCGGAGGTGCAGGCCGGCGGCCAGTCCGGCGAAACCGAGCACGCTTCGGCCTTCCTTGAAATCGACGAGCTGAGCCGCCAACTGGTCGCCGCCACCACCGATCGCATCCTCAGCGAAGCCGAGTATCGCGCTGCCACGCAGGGCGATCCGGAGATGGTGATCGCCGCCGATCCGCGCCTCGAGGCCTCAAGCGCCAACTTTGCCACCGCGCTCCTCGATCAGATTCACGCCCGGCGCAGCGATCTGGAGCAGGAACAGGCCCAGCTCAGCGCCGAACACGGGCCCAGCTTTCCGCGCGTCGTCGAAATCGGCCGCCAACTCGAGGATCTCGACCGGCAAAAACAGGCCGAAGACGCCAAACTCGTCGCACGCTTCCGCAGCAACTGGCAAACCGCCGTCGATCGCGAGCAGTTGGTGCGCAACAACCTCGAGCAGGCGACCAGCGAGGGCATGAAGCTGAACGCGGCCGTCACGGAGTACGCCATCATGCGCAAGGATGACAACGCCAGCCACGACCTCTATCTCCGCGTGCTTCAGAAATCCGAGGAAGCAGGCTTCGCCGCTGGAGTGCACAGTTCCAACATCTCGGTCGTCGACGCCCCCCGCCAGCCGGCCAAGCCGGTCGCGCCCAATCCGCCGCTTTACCTCGCAATCACCTTCTTTGTCGGCCTGTGGGTCGCCGTGGCCGCCGCGCTGCTGCGCGAATCCCTGTTGAACGAATCCAGAGCCCGTTTCCCCTCCGGCGTCAGGGCGGCTCTCCTGGCCTTGCTCGCCGCCGGCGTATGTCTCCACGCGCAACCGCCCACGCCCAACGCCTCCGGGCTGCCTGGCGGTGTCGTCAAGACCTCGCCGGCGCAGGAGAATAGGAACACGCCCAATCCCCAGGAAGCACCGATGTTTTGGGACAACGCCGCCACTGCCGGCCAGCCGCCGCTCGCCGCCGCGCAAGGCGCGCCGCCCATGCCCGCGCCCATCGCCCCCGGCGATCTCCTCGACATCGGCGAATCCCACACGCCTGAATTTCACTCCTCCGTGCGCGTCGCCGCCGACAGCACGGTCAAGCTGCCCATGATCGGCGTCATCAACCTCGGCGGCATGGACGAAAAGGCCGCGGCGCGCGCCATTGAAGCAGCCCTCGTGGCCAAAGGCATGTTGCTGCACCCGCTGGTTTCGGTGCTGGTGACCGCCTACGTCGGCCAGGACGTGAGCCTGCTCGGCGAAGTGGCCCGCCCCGGCGTCTATCCCTACACCTACCACCATCGCTTGCTCGATCTGCTCTCCGCCGCCCAGGGGCTCTCGCCCAATGCCGGCCGCCTGGTCAATGTCTTTCATGCCGGCGACCCCAAAACCCCGCACCCCGTGATTCTCGATCCCAGCGGCACCGACACCACATCCGACCACAACCCCGAGCTCAGCCCCGGCGACACGGTGCAGGTGAGCCGCGCCGGCCTCGTCTACGTGGTCGGCGACGTGATCCGTCCCGGCGGCTTTGCGGTCGATCCCGTGCAGGGCCTCACCATTGTGCAGGCGCTCTCGCTGGCATGGGGGCCCTCGCAAAACGCCGGCGTTACACACGCGGTGCTCATCCGCGAGCAAAAGGGCGGCCGCACGATGATCGCCCTCAACCTCAAGCGCATGTTGCACGGCCAGGACCCCGACCAGCCCATCCGGGACCGCGACATCCTCTATGTGCCCGACTCCCTGGCCAAAACCTTGCGGAACGATGCCATGCAGGCGGCCATCCAATCGACGATTGGACTCGGCATTTATAGCACTTTGGTCTACTCACAATGGCTTTTACCGGGCGCGAGCGCAGTCTCGACGACCCTCAACTCCATCAAATCAACGCGCCCGAGCAAGCCAGTACCGCTTGCTCCGGCTGAAGATGAGCCGGAGGCCGGCAGACCGCCGCCTCATCCGTAGGACTTTAGCTTTTGCGGGATTGAATGGAGGCCGCGGAGCGTCTTTGAAGCACGTTGTAACAACTCAACCTACCGGAATGGTTGCGAAAGATTCCGCATCATGCGCCGTATTGCAGGTTTTTTGCTTTTCGTCTTCGCGTTCGCGATTCCCTGGGAGTTCTCGTTCGACTTGGGCGAGCCGCTGGGCAACGCGGCGCGCATCGCCGGCATTCTGGTTTTGCTCGCCGGCGTGCCCGCCATCTTTCAAGCCGGCCGCATGCGCTCGCCCGGCGTCTTCTGCTGGATCGTCCTTGCGCTCTTTCTCTGGTTCTGCTTGACCTGGCTCTGGACCATCGACGCCACGGCCACCTTCGAGAAGCTCCGCGCCTACTTCCAGGAGATGATGATCGTCTGGCTGGTCTGGGAGTTTGCCGATACTCCCGCCGATCTGCGCGCTCTCTTGCGCGCCACCGTAGCCGGCTCCTGGGTTCTCGCCCTGCTCACCCTGGCCGCCTTCCGCTCGCCCGAGGCCATCGCCGCCGGCCAAATCCGCTTTGCCGCCTACGGCCAGGACCCCAACGACGTGGCCCGTTTCCTCGTTCTCGGTTTTCCCCTGGCGGCTCTTCTGGTGCGTTGCGAACGCCGCTGGCCGCTGCGTCTCATGGCCGTGGGCTTTTTGCCCCTGGGCATTGCCGCCGTTTTGCTCACCGCATCGCGCAGCGGATTCCTCGCTGCTCTCGTGGCTCTGGCCGGCTCCCTGATTCTTCTCGCCTACGGCCGCGCCCGGCGCGTCGCCGCCGCCGCAGCCCTGGCGCTCCCGGTCTTTCTCGCGGCGCTCTGGTTCATGGTGCCAGCGGAGACGGTCTACCGCCTTGCCACCATCCCCGAGCAACTCAGCGGCGGCGATCTGAACCAGCGCGTCAACATCTGGTCGGCGGGCTGGCGCGCCTTCGCCCACTCGCCGCTCATCGGCTCCGGAGCCGGCACCTTCGTCGCCGCCTCGCGTGTGGCGGCGATTAACTCCGCGCATAATACCGCGCTCTCGGTCGTGGTCGGCGGCGGCCTCATCGCATTGTTTCTGGCTTCGCTGCTCGTGGTCCTGGCCGTGCACGCCGCCCTTCAATGCCGCGGCCTGTTGCGCATGGCGCTCGCGATGTGCCTGCTGGTCTGGGTCATCACCTCGCTCACGGCAACGGTCGAGGAAAGCCGCACCACGTGGCTGCTCTTCAGCGTCGCCGTTCTCGCGGCGCGCGTCAGCCAGGAAGATCCGCTCGGTGTGGCCGCCTGTTTCCGCCCAGCACCGCCGCGCCCGTCGCGCGCTCCGCACCGCAATGATCTGTCATCTGAGATATTAAAAATCCGCTTGTCACCCTGAGCGAGCTTAGGCGCGTGAAACACGCCAAAGCGAGTCGAAGGATCTGCGGTTGCTTTTCAACGAATATCAGGCAAAGCACACCGGATTGCATAGTATGTTACTTGCCGCCCGCGCTCTAACCGCTAATCACTAATCACTAACCACTAATCACTAACCACTAACCACTAATCACTAATCACTAACCACTAATCACTAATCACTAACCACTAATCACTAACCACTAATCCCTAGTCCCTGCTCTACCCCACCGTCTGCACCGATCCCTTGCCGGCCAGCTCTTCCACCCGCTCCACCCAGCCGCGGTCGGCGGCCACGCTCATCGCTTCCGGCTCCAGAACCACGGCATACTCGCCCTTCCTTTCGAGTTGCAGCATCACCTTGCCGGGGCCGGGCGCCGAGTCTGCCGCGCTCTTGAGCGCGGCCAGCATCTCCTCGGTGGCCTTGTCAACATTGATGCGGATGCGCACCCCCGCGGGCAGCTTCACCTGCACCTCTTCGAGCGCCTGCACCTGGCTGACGGCGATCTTGGGCGCGGCGTCTTCCTCGCCCATCAATTGGCCGCGCACCAGCACCGGAACCTCCATCTTCAACTGCGCGGCCAGCCGCTCGTAATCGCGCGCAAAGCAGATCAGCTCGATCTTGCCGGTCGCGTCTTCGAGCCAACCTTGCGCATACAGCCGCTGATCTTTCCTGCTTTTCTTTGCCGTCACTCCAACCAGCATCCCCGCCACCAGCAGCTCGTCCGCCATCTCCTGCTGCCCGCCCCAGCGCCGCTCCGGCGGCTTGCGTTCCAGAGCCTCGGCCACCGTGATCGCGCCCGTCAGATTGCGCAGTTTTTCTGCGTACTTGTCCAGCGGATGCCCCGAGACAAAGAATCCCAGCACTTCCTTCTCGTTCGCGAGGCGCACCGTCTCTTCCCAGTCGGGCGCGGGCGGCAATGTGTCGGCTTCGCGGCCGCGCGCCGGCGCTTCGTCGAACAGGCCGAACAATCCGCTCTGTCCCTGTTCCGCGTCGCGTTGCGACTTCTGTGCGCGCTCCATGGCCCTGTCGACGGCGTTGTTGAGCTGCCCACGCGTGCCCAGCGAATCCAGCGCGCCCGCCTTGATCAGCGACTCGATCACGCGCTTGTTCATCACGCGCAAATCCACCTTCTCGCAGAACTCCCAAAAGCTCTTGAACCGCCCGCCCGCTTCCCCGCGCGCCTTCAGGATCGATTCGATGGCGTTGCCGCCCACGTTCTTCACCGCCGCCAGTCCAAAGCGGATGGCCGCGCCCTCTGACGTGACCTGCGGCGTGAACTGCAAGCCCGACACCTGCACGTCCGGCGGCTCGACCCGTATGCCCATCTCGCGGCACTCGCCGATGTACTTCACCACGCTGTCGGGCTTCGAAGTTTCCGAAGTCAGCAGCGCCGCCATGAACTCCACCGGATAGTGCGTCTTCAGATACGCCGTCTGGTAAGCCACCCATGCATACGCCGCCGAATGCGACTTGTTGAATCCATACTCTGAGAACTTCGCCATCTGCTCAAACAACTCTTCCAGCGCGGCCTTCGGATGTCCCAGCTTCTCCGCGCCATTCATAAAGCGATCGCGCATCTTCGCCATCGCCTTCTGATCCTTCTTTCCCATCGCGCGCCGCAGCAGGTCCGCCTCTCCCAGGCTGAAGCTCGCCAGCACCTGCGCAATCCGCATCACCTGTTCCTGGTAAACGGTCACGCCCAGCGAATCCTTCAGAATCCCCTCCAGCTCCGGCAGCAGATACTCTACCTTGCGCCGCCCCCACTTGCGCTCGATAAAGTCGTCGATCATGTTCATCGGCCCCGGCCGGAACAGCGCGTTCAATTGCGTCAGCTCTTCCACAGTGTCCGGTTTGTAACGCCGCAAAATATCCCGCATGCCCGGAGATTCAAACTGGAACACGCCCGAAGTCAGTGCCGTATGAAATACCTTCCCGAACGTCTCCGGATCGTCAATGGGGATCATCTCGATGTCAAGCTTTTCCCCGCGCGTCTCCTCAATCAGCTTCACCGCATCGTTGATGACCGTGAGAGTCGCCAGGCCCAGGAAGTCCATCTTGAGCAGGCCCAGCTTCTCCACGGCCTTCATGTCGTATGCGGTTACGATTTCATCGTTCTTGGTGCGGTTCAGCGGCACCAGATCGATCAACGGCTGCGGCGCAATCACCACCGCGGAGGCGTGCACGCCTGCCCCGCGCACCAGCCCCTCCAGCTTCTTCGCCGTGTCGATCAGCTCGCGCACCTGCTTGTCGCTGTCGTACACCTTGCGCAGATCGGGCACATCCTCGAGCGCTCTGTCCAGCGTCATGCCCACCGTTGCGGGCACCAGCTTGGCGATGCGATCCACGTCGCCGTACGGCATATCCAGCGCGCGGCCACAGTCTTTGATCGACGCCTTGGCCGCCATCGTATTGAACGTGATAATCTGCGC
>PLSB01000101.1 GCA_003165005.1 Acidobacteriaceae bacterium
ACTACATTCCCGCGGCGTGGGACTTCTTCCGCACCGGCTCGCTGATCCCCACAAGCACGCTCACCAACGCCCACCCGCCGCTGCCCAGCATCTACCTGGCGCTCTGCTGGAAGGCCGCGGGCTTCTATCCCGAAGTCACGCGCGAGGCCGTGCTGCTGGTGGCCACGCTCGCGCTGCTGGCCGTGTGGCGGCTGGCCATGCGCCTGGTGGGCGTGGCCTCCGTAGCCTTCTGGACTGTGCTGCTCACGGGCCTCTATCCCATCTGGTTCGCGCAAAGCTCGCTCGCCCACGCCGACATCTTTGCCGCCGCGTGTTCGCTCTGGGGATTGAACTACGCCCTGCCCCGTAGCGGCCGCAAGCCCTGGGCCGCCGCGTTGTGGTTTGCCGCCGCCGCGCTCTCGAAAGAAACCTCGATCGCGATTCCGCTCACGCTTGCCGCCGTGAATCTGATCGCGGGATTCAGGAGCGGCGGAGTGGTGCGCGCGCGGCTCTGGCGCGAAACCGCGTGGCTCTCCAGCTGCGTTCTCCCTCTGGCCGCGTGGTACGCCTACCACTACGCCAAAACCGGCTTCCTCTTCGGCAATCCGGAGTTCCTGCGCTACAACGCCGAGGCCACGCTCACGCCGCTGCGCATCGTGGCCGCCTTCGGGCATCGCATCCTCCACCTCACCGCGCACATGAATCTCTTTGTGCCGGTGCTCATGGCCTCGGCCGCGCTCTTGCTCGATCCCCGCCGCGACGCCGCCGGCCACGATCGCTCCTCGCTCGACTCGCTCGTACTCCGGCGCATTTTTTTCTTGGTTTTGGTTGAGGCTTTGTTATTCAGCGTGTTGGGCGGCGCGCTGCTCACGCGCTACCTGCTGCCCATGTATCCGCTGGTGCTGCTGGTGGCCGTGACGGCGCTCTACCGCCGCGCGCCTCACTGGCACGGGCTCGCGCTCTTGTCGGCCGCGGCATTCATTGCCGGGCTCTTCATCAATCCGCCCTACGGCTTCGCGCCCGAGGACAACCTGGCCTACGCGCACGTGATCCGCATGCACCAGGCCGGCATCGCGCAGCTTAAGAAACTCTATCCCGCCGCGACGGTGCTCACGGCATGGCCCGTGAGCGACGAGCTCACGCGGCCCGAGCTGGGCTACGTGAAGCAGCCGTGGGAGGTCTGCGCCATCGACGACTTTACCGCCGAAGAGATTGCGCGCGCGGCCGCGGAGCCGGAGAAGTATTCGGCGGCGCTGGTTTTTTCCACCAAGTACGATCCGCCCCTGTTGTTGCCCACTCTGAGTGGGGAGGCGTTCGACGAGCGCTACTTCGGCCTGCACCACGATCTGCCGCCGGAACTGATCGCGCAACAACTGGGCGGAACGCTGGTATGGCAAAGCCGCGATGCCGGCATGTGGATCGCGCTCGTCCGCTTCAATCGCCAAATTGAAGCGCGCCTGGAGAGCGCCCCGCCGCCGCTGCCGGCGCTGCTCGGAACCCGTTAACAACTCCACCTTGGAGCACGAAGTGCCAGGGCACGACTTTAGTCGTGCCGAAACCGATGCAAAATCGGTCTGGGCTTTAGCCCCTGCGGGATGTTCTTTCGCCCCCAAACTTTGATCGGCAATTCGTCAGACACTGCCTTGACGCCGGCCGCGCATCGCAAACTTTTTTCTCCATTCGGGAACAGTTTTCCCGCGCGCGGTGTCTACCTAAGCACAGTGGTACCGAACGGGATGATCGGAGGGCCTTGAACCTCCCGCGCCTCGATGCTTAGAACGGGGCGCAGAGCGGGCCGGCTGCTTGCGCTCCGCGGCACGACCTCCGGCTCCCCAACGGCGCGGCTGAATTCAAGTTCTCGGGGAGGCGGCCATGTTTGAAACCGCAACCTTCGATTCGATGGGAACCATCCACACGCGCAGCCGCAACTGGATGCTTGCGACTTTCAGCTTCAACGCATCCATCCTGGTGCTCCTGATCGCGATTCCGCTCCTTCACCCCTCGATGCTGCCGCAGGTGCTGCCGCAGATGATGTGCTGCATTCTGATCCCGCCGGTCCAGGAAGCCCCTCCGGTGGTGAGGCAGCAGGCGCCCGCGGCGGCCTCGCCGTCGGAAATCGTCGAGGGCAGAATTCAGGCTCCGCCGAGGATTCCCTCGCACACGTGGATTCCCACCACGATGGAGCCGGCGCTGCCTCCGGGTGCGATAAGTCTCGGCGGCCCCGCGGCCGCTCCGGGCACCGGATGCGATCCGTTCAACTGCAGCGATACACACCCGGTAGTTCGCCAGGCGCCGCAGGCCAAGCCGAACATCTCGAAGGGCGTGATGGAAGGCTTGTTGCTCAACAGGGTTCTTCCCACTTACCCGCCGCTGGCGCTCGCGATGCGCGTGGGCGGCCGCGTCGAGTTGCAGGCCACCATCTCGCGCAGTGGAACCATCGAGAATCTGCGCGTAATGAGCGGGCCGGCAGTGTTGCAACAGGCCGCGATCGACGCCGTCAAGCAATGGCGCTACCGGCCGTACCTGCTGAACGGCGAGCCGGTGGAAGTGGAGACCATGATCGACGTCAATTTCACGATGAACTAGAGCATCTCTCATCTCGGTGTGGAGCGACGATCTTGCCGATTCGCGACCCCTGCCCCGGAGGGGCAATCGACAATAGCCCAGGGTGAAGTCCGCCATCGGCGGACGAAACCCTGGGGACGCCGCCCCAAATAAGACCCGCGCGCCCCGGAGGGCCGCGGCGAAACGAACCTGACGCCCCTACACCGATAGGAGACTTGCAATAGGGCCAGGCCACAACTCCGGTCTTCGCGGTTTCGCGAGCGCGGGCGCCAATCCTTCCGGGCTTCATCCGCCACCGCGGCCGAAGCCCGAGGCGCCCGCATTTTTTTGCTCTCTGGCGCGCGGCCGGCGCAGTCGGCGACAATGGCTTCTGCCATGACCCATCGCACTCGCCGTGAATTTTTGGCCACAGCCTCCGCCACGCTTGCCGCCTTTGCCGCGCCCGGCACTCTCGGCGCCGCCGCACTTCCGCCGCCACAAATCCCGCGCATACGCGTGCTCGTGGGCTCGCATACCAGCAATGGCATTCTGTTTTACGACTGGGATCCAACCACCGCGGAGTTAACACCGTCGGGAAAAAACAGCAGCGTCTCGAACGTCGCCTGGCTCGCCTTCTCGCATGGGCACGATTTCCTCTATTCGGCCTCCGAGCTCGATACATTCAACGGCAAGCCGACCGGCGAGGTCTCGAGCTTTCGCCTAGCCAAGGACGGAACCCTCGAGCAGCTTTCGGCGCGCAACTCCGCTGGAACGGGCACCTGCCACGTGGCCCTGGACGCGACCGGGCAGATGCTGCTCGCGGCCGACTACACAGGCGCCAGCGCGGCCAGCTTCCGCATTCGCGATGGCGCACTCAGCGAAGCAGTGTGGACCGAGCACTATACCGGGCACGGGCCGAATGCGGACCGGCAGCAGACCGCGCACGCCCACTTTGCTTCCTTCTCGCCCGGCAATCGCTTTGCGTATATCAACAATCTGGGCGACGACTCGATCCACATCTACAAGCCCAATCCTGCCACGGCCGGGATGACGCCGGCAGGAATCTATCGCGGCGCGCCAGGTTCCGGCCCGCGCACACTGCACTTTCATCCCAACGGGCGAATTGCATATTGCTTGAACGAGCTGGTCTCGACGGTGGACGTGCTCGATTGGCACAAGGCCGACGGCAGCCTGACGCTCGTCGATCGCGTCGCGTTGCTGCCCGCCGATTACAAAGGGCCCACGCGCGGATGCGACACGGTCATCTCGCGCGACGGACGATTTGTGTACTTCGCCAATCGCGACGACGACTTCCTCTACGCCTTCCGCGCCGATTTCGCCACCGGCAAGCTGACCCCCATCAAGCGCTCGAATTGCGGAGGCAAGTCGCCGCGCAACTTCACCCTCGATCCCACGGAGCGCTGGATGCTGGTCGCGAACCAGGATTCGAACCTGATCAGCATCTTCGCGCGCGACGCGAAGACCGGCGAGCTGGCCAACGAAGGCAAAAGCGTAGCCGCCGCAACGCCAATGCGGATTCTGTTTGTGTAATTACGCGGCCTGCGTCTCGCCCTTCAACTGTTCCGCCTGGTAGTGGGCGATCAGCGCGTCGACGATGGGCTGCAAACGGCCCTGCATCACCAGGTCAAGCTGGTGCAGCGTGAGGCCGATGCGGTGATCGGTCACGCGGTTCTGCGGGAAGTTATACGTGCGGATCTTCTCGCTGCGATCGCCGGAGCCCACCTGCTGTTTGCGGGCCTGTGCGAGTTCGGCGTTCTGCTTCTCCATTTCCATCTCATACAGGCGCGAGCGCAGCACGCGCATGCCCTTCTCGCGATTCTTGATCTGCGATTTCTCGTCCTGGCAACTGACCACGGTTCCGGTGGGCAGGTGAGTGATGCGCACGGCGGAGTAGGTCGTATTCACCGACTGGCCGCCGGGCCCCGAAGAGCAAAACGTGTCGATGCGGATGTCCTTGGCCTCGATCTTGATGTCGACCTCCTCGGCCTCGGGCAGCACGGCGACGGTAATGGCCGAGGTGTGCACGCGGCCCTGCTGCTCGGTCTCCGGCACGCGCTGCACGCGGTGCACGCCACTCTCCCACTTGAGCTGCGAGTAGACGCGGTCGCCTTCGATAATCGCGATCACTTCCTTGTAGCCGCCGATGCCGGACTCCGACAGCGAGAGCAACTCCACCTTCCAGCGCTTCTGCTCGGCAAAGCGCGTGTACATGCGGAAGATCTCGGCGGCAAAGAGCGAAGCCTCGTCGCCGCCGGTGCCGGCGCGGATTTCGAGAATGATGTTCTTCTCGTCGTTGGGGTCCTTGGGCAGGAGCAGCACTTTAAGCTCTTCTTCGAGCGCCGCGGCGCGCGGTTCGAGCGCGGCCATCTCCTCCTGCGCCATCAGGCGCAGTTCGGCGTCGCTTTCGGTGAGCATCGCGCGCGCGTCGGCCAGGCCCTGGCGCACCTGTTTGAGTTCGCGATACTTCTCCACGGGCGTCTCGATCTCGCGCAGCGCCTTGGAGATCTTCTGGTATTTTTCGTGGTCGTTCAGCACCTCAGGCAGCGCGAACTGCGCCTGCATCTCGTTGTAGCGCTGCTCCATCTGTTCCAGTCGATCGACGATCATTTCCGGCCCTCCGGGCTTTCAAGTTTTGGACGAGTGAGTTCGAAAGTGAATTGGCGCAGGAAAGGCGTAGGCGGCGGGCGCCGCTAGAGCAAAGCCGGGATGGGCTCGCGGAGGGTCACTGCAACTTCCATTCTAACGCGGGACGCGCGTGTTGGCCCTCCCCGATCGCGTTCCTCTCGGAGTTCGTTCCGCAATCCGCGGACCCCCGGGAACACCGCCCCGTTTGAAAACCCTCCATACCATCCGGGTCTATCCATGTGCCGGATTGAATAGCCGACTCCCGGTCAATCGGCCTATAATTCCAGCCGTGAATTCATACCGCGCGAAGATGCCCGTTTCTGCCGTCATTCGTTGAGGAGGTTGTGATGTCGAAGTCGTTTTTACTCTTTTTCGCGGCCGCCCTGTTGGCCGTTGTTTGCCTGCCGATCGCTGGCCGCAACCCGCAGGCCGTCTCGCCCGCCGCTGCGCAGACTGCCGAGCCCGGCAGGAACCCCGTGAGGCCCACGGCGGAATCGCAGGCCAAGGCCAGGGAGGTCTATAAACGGGATTGCGCGCTTTGCCATGGCCTCAACGGCAACGGCAAAACCGATGTGGCCACCGGCATGAACCTCACGCTCGACGACTGGACCGACCCCAAAAACCTTGCCGGCAAGCCCGACGGCGACCTGTTTGCCATCATTCGCAACGGCAAGAACCTGATGCCGGCAGAGGACCCGGGCCGCGCCGGCGATACCGAGGTCTGGAACATGATCGTTTACATCCGCACGTTCTCAAAGGGCCAGCCGTCGGCTCCTGCGCCTGCAGCGGAGCCAGCTCCGGCGCCGGCGCCGGCGCCTTCCACAAACTAGCCTCTGCCGCATCGTCGACGCGCCTTTGTACCGCCGGTCTCCTGACCGGCTGTAGTGCGGGCCTCCCGGCCCGCACTCTGCGCTCGCACGCGGCATCCGCTATTCTGTGGGAGCGATGACGACAAGAGATTTTCATGGCAAATGGGCGCTGGTTACCGGAGCCAGCGCGGGAATCGGCGTGGCTCTGGCGCGCGAGCTCGCCCGCCAGGGCGCCAAGCTCATCCTCACCGCGCGCCGCAAAGACCGCCTCGAATCTCTTGCCGCCGAGTTTGCCGCCGAGGGCGTGGAAACCCGCATTGTGGTCGCGGACCTTGGCAATCCCGACGCGCCCGAACAAATCTACGACGCCACCAGGGATCTCGCCGTCGACATCCTCGTCAACAACGCCGGCCTCGGCCAGTACGGCGCATTCCACTTGAGCCCGCCCGAGCAGGAATTCAGCATGGTGCGCGTCAACTGCGAGGCCGTGGTGCGCCTCACGCGCCTTTTCCTCCCGCGCATGGTCGAGCGGCGTCGCGGCTGGGTGCTGGTGGTCGCCTCCACGGCCAGCTTTCAGCCCGTTCCCTATCTCTCCACCTACGCCGCGACCAAGGCATTCGACCGTTTCTTTGCCCTGGGACTGGCCGCCGAAGTGGCGCAATACGGCATCTACGTCACCGCCCTCTGCCCAGGCACCACCGAGAGCGAGTTCTTCGAGGTGGCGCGGGCCTCGGTCTTTCGCTCCCGTAAACTGCAGTCCGCCGAGGAGGTCGCCCGGCTAGCCATCGCCGCTCTCGCGCGCGGCCAGCGCACCTTCCTCCCCAAGCCGAGCGCCCGTTTCACGGCATTTCTCGTTCGCCTTCTGCCCGTCGGCCTCATCACCCATTTTGTCGAGAAAGCCGCGCGGCCGGCGGCGAAGCCGCCAGCTTCCAGCTTCTAGCTTCTGGAAAGGCGGTTCCCCGATCGGACCAACCGTGGCGCATCTCCCCCATTTTCATCCCGTTTCGGCTTTTTGCCGGCCCTGCGAAGAAAAACCTTGCAACCTTTCTCCGAATGTGGCATCTATGTATGTAATCAGCAGAGGCTTCCCCATGACTTCCCACCAAAGCAAGGCTACACTCTCTCATGAGGGTTCTTCGGAACCTCTTCCCTAATTCCCCCCCTGGATTCCCTCCCAAAACTGCCTCTCGAGCGGGCCTACCGGAAGGTAGGCCCATATGCTCTCCTGCCCCCGCGCAAGCAAAGCCTCCGGCGAACTTGCCAACTTGCGATGCCGCGTAGCGGCGCCAACTCGCGAAGATTGGAAAATCCGCTTCATCCCCCCTCGCTCCCGTAAAGCCGACAGCGGACCGGCTTGTCCCCGCAGTCCCGTAGTCCCGCAGTCCCTTAGCCCCGCAGCCCCTCACTCCCCGCTTGAAGCTAGAATCAAATCAGCGATGCGGCCTTCATCCCATCCACCCTCCACTTCTCCGGCACTCGAATCCCTTGACGCCCTCTTTCGGGAGGCAGGGCTCGTGCGCAATCCGCGTCGCCCTCGAAGCGACCGCGCCCGGCCGCCCCGCCCCGACCGCCGCGCTCCCGAAGAACTGGCCCCGCCGCGCCCCACCAGCCGCCGCGCCGCCAACGGCGTCGAGTGGCTCCCTATTCCCGGCTGGGATCTTCCCTGGCTTTGGGCCGGATTCAGCACCAGGAAAGGAGGCGTGAGCCGCGCCTACTGCGCCGGCAACGCGCCTGGCGAGCTGAATCTCGGCTTTACCGAAGGCGACCACCGCGCCAACGTTCTGCGCAACCGGCGCCTCTTGGCCGAGGCCGTCACCGGCAACGCCCGAACCCCAATCCTCGCCCTCCGCCAGTTCCACTCGAACCTGGTCGTCGACGCCACGCCCTCGGACGCGCTCCGCCCCGCGCCGCGCCGCGCCGACGGGCAAATCACCGCCGGCCCCGGCCTTCTGCTCGCCGTCGAAACCGCCGATTGCATTCCGGTTCTGGTGGCCGATCGCCGCCAGCGCATCGTCGCCGCCTTCCACGCCGGCTGGCGCGGCGCCGCCAAGCGCATTGTCGAAACCGGCGTCGGCCGCATGAGGCTCCTCTACGGCTCCCGCCCGCGCGACCTGATCGCCGCCATCGGTCCCGGCGCTTCGGCTTGCTGCTACGCCGTGGGCGAAGAGCTTTTCAGCGAATTCGAATCGCAGTTCTCTTATGCACCCGACCTCTTCCACGAGGTCTTTTCCTCCGACCCCATCAAGACCAAGTACCCCATGTTGTTTTTAACGCAACGCGCTCCCGGCCACTCGCCCCTCGGCCCCAGCCTCCACGCCGATCTCGTCCAGGCCAATCGCCGCCAGTTGCTCGACTGCGGTCTTTCACCGCGATCGATTCAGATTGTGGGAGGATGTACGCAATGCCAGCAGGATCTCTTCTTCTCGCATCGCGCGTCTCATGGGCATACAGGCCGCATGATGGCCGTCATCGGCATTCGCGAAGCAGGCAAAGCTCGCTCCCGCCGGCCGGAATTGCGACTGGATTCAGCGGATTCGATGGCGTCGCTTAACGATGCGTTTGCCGCGAGATTTTGCAGCCCCGCTGTGTAGCGCCGGCCTCCTGGCCGGCTGTCGTGCAGGCGTCCTCGCCCGCACCCATCCACGGACAAGTTCGGGTTCGGACCGCCGCTGCACTACGCGGTCTTCGCCGCCGCCTCGCCGGGATTCACCAGGTCGCGCAGTTCCTTCGACGGCTTGAAGTACGGAACTTTCTTGGCTGGCACTTCCACGCGCGCGCCGGTCTTGGGGTTGCGGCCAATGCGGGGATTGCGTTGGCGGATACGAAACGAACCGAAACCGCGAATCTCAATCTTATCGCCGCTCTGCAGCGCGCCAATCACCGAACCGAAGATGGTTTCAACGATCACTTCGCCGTCGCGCCGGGTCAAATCGCCCAGGGCTGTCACTTTCTCGACAAGGTCCGCCTTTGTCATTCCGTTTAAACCTCCCGACTTAGCATAAAGGGATTTTGCCGGGGTGCGCAGGAAAAAGCAAGTCCCTTCCACGATTCTATCCTTTGCGCATCAGCCATTTGGGGCATAATCCGGTACGAATTCCGCCGCCTCGGTCCAAACCCGGCCCGTGCGCTATCATGTCCCAGAGACTGCCCCTTGCCTGAACCGCCCCGGCCGCCGGCCATGGCGCCGCATCAGGCTCGTGTTCCACGCCATCATGTCCTATCCGGCCTACAGCATCGTGATCCCCGCCTACAACGAGGCCGCGCGCATCGGCAGCGCCCTTGAGTCCGTCGTCGCCTGCATCCACGAGCGCGGCTGGAATGCCGAGGTGATCGTGGTCGACGACGGCTCCCGCGACCAGACCGCCGATCTCGTCCGCGCCTTCGCCAAAGACCACCCCGAGGTCCGGCTGCTCCAGAATCCCGGCAACCATGGCAAGGGCTACAGCGTGCGCAACGGCATTCTCCACTCCCTGGGCGAAGTGGTGATGTTCACCGACGCCGATCTCTCCGCGCCCATCGAAGAAGCCGACGGCCTGCTAGCCGCCATCGCCGCCGGCGCAGACATCGCCATCGGATCCCGCTGGCTCGAGCGCGCCCGCCAGACCATCCGCCAGCCGCTCTATCGGCAGTTCTTCGGCCGCTGCTTCAACGCCGTCACCCGCGCCGTCATGGGCCTGCGCTTCGCCGACACGCAATGCGGCTTCAAAGCCTTCACGCGCTCGGCCGCCCAAACCGTCTTCCAGCTCCAGACCATCGAGCGCTGGGGCTTCGATCCCGAGATCCTCTTCATCGCCCTCAAGCGCGGCTACCGCGTCGACGAAGTCCCCGTAAGCTGGGCCCACGACGAGCGCACCCGCATCAGCTACCTCAAAGACGGCCTGCGCATGTTAGAGGACATCGCCATCGTCCGCTGGAACGCGCTCCTCGGCCGCTACAACAAACAGGTCGAAAGCATCCCCCGCGCCGGCCTGGTCGAGTAGCGTCCGAGTGGTCGAGCCGGGTCGCCGCCGTGTTTGAGTCATTTACCGTGGAGTTCGCCTGCATTTCTCACACGCCATCGGAAACCGTACCGCCGGTCTCCTGGCCGGCTGTAGTGGGGGCGTCCACGCCCACCCGGCCGGCCCGCCAAATTCGGCGGTGCTATAATCCGCCCGAGTTCAAAACCAAATCCAAATTGTCTTGAACATTGGAATCGTTCCTCGATCCATCAAGCGAAAGGTGGAGGATCCTTCTCATGAAATGCAAATCCATGCGCCTGCAAGTTGGAGTTATGCTCCTGCTTTCTCTCTGTCTGCCATTGCAGCTTCGTGCGCAGTTGTCCGGGCAGGAACAGGAGACAGCCAAGAAGATGATGAAGGGAACGTTCTATCTTCGGCTCGATGTTCCGCTCAATTATGTTCAGGGAGCATGGGGGCTCGGGCCGGAACCTATCCTCGAGGTTTCTCCGGCCGGGCATGATACTGCGAAACGATTATCCCAATTACGCACGGGTAAGACCGGGGATTCGCGTGTGATTTGGGTATTCTTCCCCAACGATGGCGTGCGCTACGCCAAGCTCTCCTTCGATAACGATACGGTTAAGGTTTGGATGGAGGGCGTGCAAATCAGCGACATCGAAATGAAGCTCGATTTCGTTCAGATCAAATCCTTTGATGACTTCACCAAGGCCTTCAACCAGACCTTCTCGAAGGTTCCTCTCCAGGACGAACACCCGGATTGGTCAACCGAGGTAAGAAACGCCATCGCGGCACGCAAACTGGTTTTGGGCATGACCAAAGAACAGGCCTTTGACGTCGTAGGAACCCCGCTCGACATAAGTACAGAACAAGAGAACGGCGTCAAAGTTGAGATCTGGCATCCACGGCGGGACAGAGGAAATCTGGTTGTCGCGATCGGGAGGCGTGTTTTGCCAAACAGTTTGGGTGTTACGGGCTTCCCGTCTCTGCTCAAATTCGTCGATGACAAGTTGCAAGTCATCCAGTAGCAACCCGCCACAAGGAGAAATGTCTTCTTGATCCGGCCCTGAAATACTGCGCCCGTGCCCCATCCTTCTGTCCTTCCGAACGACCCTGAGCGAAGCCGAAGGGAAGTCGAAGAACCTGTTTCTTGAAATCTTTGGGACAAAGGGTGGGCTTGCATGAAGTCACCAGGCAGGAATTCACGCGGTCAGAGACCAGCCGGCTTCCTGAAAGAAAGTATCGGGCGAACTAGCGAACCCGCAACGTCGCAAAGCGACGCCAACCCGCGAAAAGCGCGGTCGGAATATATCAACAAAAAAA
>PLSB01000286.1 GCA_003165005.1 Acidobacteriaceae bacterium
GCAGGTTCTCGGCGGTCAGCACGTCAAGCGCGGAGAACGGTTCATCCATGAAGAGCACTTCGGGTTCGACCACCAGGGCGCGCGCAAAACCCACGCGTTGCCTCATGCCGCCGGAAAGTTCCTTGGGATACGCGGCTTCAAAGCCGTCGAGGCCGACCATGTCGAGCATCCTCATGCTGCGCTCGCGGCGCGCGGCCGGCGCCATGCCGCGCGCTTCGAGCGGCGCTTCGACATTTTCGAACACCGTGAGCCAGGGAAAGAGCGCGAAGCTCTGAAAGACGATGGAGACGTTGATTTCGGCCTCGGAGATCGGCGTGCCGTGCCAGTACACCTGCCCGGCCGTCGGCGTGGAGAGCCCCGTGAGCATGCGCAGAATGGTGGATTTGCCCGATCCCGAAGGCCCGAGCAGGGCGAGAATCTCGCCGGGCACGATGCTCAAATCGGTCGCCGAGATCACCTGAATGCGGTTCTGACTGGGCTGCGCGTAGTACTTTTCGATCTTCTCGGCGCGGATGATCGCGTCAACGATCGCTTCAGGGACCGCAGGGGCGTCGAGGGTCTGGCTTGGAGGGGCCGTTTCCTGCATCTGAATATTCTCCGGCGGGGAAGTCATGGCCGATTCGCGGCCCGTTGCTGACAGTATAAGGATGAAAAATGGATTCGAGGTGAATCGAAGCCCGGCCGCCGGGAAGACTGCCGCTGGATGGTTCCTCAGGCTCCCGCCATGGCTCTGGATGCACTGGGAGCGCGGTACATTACACTACTTAAGCGTACCATTCCTGCGGTATGGAAATGTGCGGCCGGAAAGCGGAGATGGGCGCGTCAGACCGTGATGTACGCGAACCGCGCGTCGCGATTTCTCAATTCCCCGGCGCCGAGGAGAGCATGCCCACGACCACGAACAAACCGAAGGTTCTGGTAGCGGATGACGAGCCTGTTATCGCCGACACCCTGGCCATGATCCTGAACCAGAGCGGCTTCGACGCGCGCGCCGTTTACTCAGGCGAGAAGGCCCTGGAGCTTGCCGAGAGCTTTCAGCCGGAGATGCTTATCTCCGACGTAATCATGGCCGACCTGAACGGCATCGATGCGGCGATCCGCATTCGCGCGCTGCTGCCGGGGATCAAGATTCTGCTCTTCTCCGGCCAGGCCGCTACGGCGGATCTTCTGGAAAAGGCGCGCAACGAAGGCTATGAGTTCGACATCCTCGCGAAACCCGTCCACCCCCAGGATCTGCTGGCCCGGTTGCGGAAGTAGCGCAAGCGCCGGCGCGGAGTTTCGCCCGCTACGGCGCGTGCGTGACGCGCGGCTTGCGAGCGCCGGTTCGCTTCGGATCTTTTCCATCTCCTGGCGCAGCACTCTTCCCTGCTCTGCCGTCAGTTCCCTGCCCACATCGACGCGATCGATGCCGTGCTCTTTGCTCAAGCGAATTAGAAAAAATGTGAGGAAGAGACCCTTCAAAAGAAACTTCTCTTGCGCCGTCCCTACGGGACTCCGGATTGCATTTGTTGAAACCGCTTTCCCCACGCTGAAGCGCGGGGCTAACAAACGCTGCGCCTACGGCGCGGCTGACAGAACATTACTTATGCAGTTCTCGATAAAGCCGACACTTTACTTGAGCCCTTTGCAGCAACCTTCGACAAGCTCAGCGCAGGCTAGACGTCATGCCCTTTCACGAATCCCTACACCATTTTCTAATCCGCTCTCGCGGGCACTGTAATTTAAATAGAGACAGCAAGAGGCAAGCACGTGACCAGAACCACGACCACTCAAGCGGAAGTGTATGGAGAAGCCGGCGCAGCCGAGAGCTACGGCTTGCGCGCGGGCGTGCTGGGCCCGGTAGAAACCCTGGCGCAATCGGTCTCGGCCATGGCGCCCAGCACTTCGGCGTCGCTCACCATCCCGCTGGTCTTTGCGCTGGCCGGCAACGCCACGTGGTTCGTGTATCTGCTGGCTACGGGAGTCATGCTCCTGGTAGGATTCTGCGTCAGCCGCTTCGCCAAGCTCTCCGCCTCTCCGGGGTCGCTCTATAGCTATACGGCGGATACTTTGCCGCCGGTCTTCGGCGTTGCGGCCGCATGGGGATTGCTGCTCGCCTATCTGGCCACGGGCGCCTCGGTGGCCGGCGGCGCTCTCTACTACGCGACCGTGCTCTGCCAGCAGTTTTTCCATGGGGCGCCGCCGGCCATTCCTACGCTTGCGGCGGTCTGCCTGATCGCGGGCTTCATTGCCTGGCGCGACGTCAAACTGTCGGCGGAGATCATGCTGTGGATTGAAGCCGTCTCGGTCAGCCTCATCGTGATTGTGCTCATTCTCCTGCCTGTCCACCTGGGACTGCACATCGACACCAGCCAGTTCCGGCTGCAGGGCATTTCCTTCCGAGGGCTGGGGCCGGCGCTCGTGCTCTCCATCTTCAGTTTTGCCGGCTTTGAAAGCGCGACGACCCTGGGCGGCGAGACTCGCGAGCCGCTCAAGACCATTCCCCGCGCCGTGTTGCAGTGCGCGTTGCTCGCCGGAGTCTTCTTCATGCTCTGCGCCTACTCCGAAGTGGTCGGCTTTCGCGGCGAATCCACGGCGCTCAGCGATTCGACAAGCCCGCTGCATCTGCTTTCCGCAAAGGCCGGGGTTTCGCCGCTCGGCGTGGCCATCGACTGCGGCGCATTCATCAGCATGTTCGCCTGCGTGCTCGCCTGCTCCACAGCCGCCGCGCGCGTGCTCTTGCGCATGGCGCACGATGGACTTTTGCCTGCCGCATTCGAGCGCACCAACCGGCGGCATGGAACTCCGGGCACTGCCATTGTGCTCTCGACCGCGCTGATGTTCGCGGCCACGGCAGGCTTCGCTCTGCTCCAAGCCACCGGCTCCACGATGTACGACTTGTTCGGCTCGCTCTCGGTCTTCGGTTTTCTCACCGCGTATGCGCTGGTGGCCGTGGCGCTGCCCTTCGCGCGGCGCGCGCTCGGCAGGCATTCTCACATTTTGGCCGCGGTCAGCGTTCTCACCGTCGTGCTCATCGTTCTCATCGCCATCTTCGATCTCAACTCCGCGGCCGACGCGGTGCACGCGCGCATTCCCTATCTCTATCTCATCTACATTGGCTTGGGGCTTGCCTGGTACGGAGTGCGGCGAAACCTGTGTGCAAATCGTTGATGTTGTGTGGAAAGCGCGTCCCAAACGGCGCAAATTATATCGAATCCTTACTGGAATTTTACGCCGCAGACATTATCATGCTCTTATTCCGCACGGTCTTCAGATTCAACCTTTGAACGATTTTCGTTCGAAGCACTACTTTTTCAATCTCAAAGTTGCAAACACTCGAACACGGGAACTCAGTTTCAGTTCAGTTTTTTTGAAATCCCGGAATCCCCCCCAGGGAAATTACTCTTTCGAGGCCAGTCCTTTGATGCACTTCATTCGCAAGTTTCCCATCTGTATCGTTGTTCTGCTGGCGATCGCGGCGGCGCTCGTCTGCTGCGGCAAACCGCTCAGCGCCCAGCAAACTCTGGGCGGAATCACCGGCGAGGTGACCGATGCCTCCGGCGGCATGATTCCCAACGTAACCGTCAAGGTTACCGACGAGCAAACCGCGTTCACCCGCGCCACCAAAACCAACGGCTCGGGCAGCTACAGTTTCGTCAATCTGCCCATCGGCGCTTACACGCTCACCTTTTCGGCCGACGGCTACCAGGTGCAGAAGACACCGCACATCACCGTGCAGGCCGACCGCACCGCGACGGTAAGCGCCTCGCTCAAAGTGGGTCAGACTTCCACCACCGTCGAAGTGGAAGCCGCGCCGCTGATGAACGCCGTAGACACCACCAACGGCTACGTGATGGAGACGCAGCAGATCGACTCCACGCCCTTGCCGACCGGCAGCTTCACCGGCCTGGCGATTCTCTCGCCCGGCGTGAATGCGGAACTGCCCGGCGGCACCGGCTCCAACTCCGGCCTGGGCAACGCGCCGATCTGGGCCAACGGACAGCGCGACACTTCGAATGCATTTCTGGTGAACGGCGTCGATGCCAGCAATCTCTTCAACGGCAAGAGCACCAGCCAGGTGGACTCGTTCCGCGTCTCCAACAACACCGGCCAGGCCAACAACGCCGCCGGCGGCGTTGTACCCAGCGCCGCTTCGGTCTATTTGTCCATCGGCAACGCCATTCCCACGCCCGCGCCCGAGACCATCGCGGAGGTGCGCGTCAACGCTTCGATGTACGACGCGCAGCAGGGTTCCAACAGCGGCGCGCACATCGACATGAGCACCAAGTCAGGCACCAACCAGTTCCACGGCGGCGTCTATGCGCATCGCGGCACCAACTGGATCAACGCCGCGCCTTTCTTCTTCAAGAAGGACGACAACATTCCCGCCGCCAACAAGAATCCCGAGCTGCATCGCCTTATCCTGGGCGGCGACCTGGGCGGTCCGATCATTAAAGACAAGCTCTTCGGCTTCGTCAGCTACCAGCACCTGCACATCTCCGACCAGGAGACCGGCGACGAGTTGTTGGATGTGCCGGCGGGACTGAGCGACAGCAACCGCACCACGGGCGGACTTGCCGATCTTGTCAACAGCGACTGGACCTGGAACGAAGGCACTTCCTCAAACCAGTACCCTGAGAACCCCGCCGCTGCGGGTGTCACTTCCACGACCTGGGCAAACAATCCCGTGGGCCTCAAGCTCTTCACTCTCCCATCGCTTCCCGGAGAGCCCGGAAAATGGCTGATACCCAATCAGAATGCCCCAGGCACCCCAAATGTTTTCTCGCCCTACAATGCTTTCCTGCCCGGCACGGCCACCTTCGTCTCCGACCAGGCCGTGGCCGACCTGGACTGGAACGTGAGCGCCAAGGACATTCTAGCGGCGAAGTATTACTACCAGCACGATCCCAGCACCTCGCCCTACGCTTATTCGAATGTGCCTGGATTCACCGCGCACATGGACACCGGCTCGCAGGTCGGTTCATTGAACAATGTGCAGTCCATCGGCTCGGGCCTGAGCATCTCCGAGACGGTCGCCATTCTCCGCGAGAAGACCTACGCCACGAACGATCAGCCCTTCGGCCCCGCGGACGTCGGGATGTCTTCGGCCTTCGGCAATTACTTCCCCGGCATCACGATCAACGACGCCATTGGCGACCAGTTCGACAATCCTTCCGGTCCGCTGTACGGGCTCGTCTCGCCTTCGCTGGCCATCGGCCCTAACGCCGAGTATCAAAGCGCAAACACCGGCGTCTTTCAGAACCGCATCATGCCCTCGGGCACGGCCATATGGGCCAAGGGACGCCACTCGATCAGCTTTGGCGGCAGTTGGGCCTATACCCAACTGAATGTCCGCGACCACCGCACGGGCACGGGCATGGTGGCTTCGCCGGATATGGTGGCTTTCGCCAACAACTGGGTCACGCCCTATTCCACGCAGAACTTTACCGCGACCACGTTTCTGCAGGGCACCGCCGACCGCTATTTCCGCGCCAATGAGACCGGCATGTTCGTCCAGGACAAGTTCCAGGTGCTTCCGACCCTGAGCATCACGGCCGGCGTGCGCTACGACTGGAACGGCGGACTCACCGAGAAGAACGGCAACATCTTCAACTTCGATCCCAAGCAGTACAACTACGATGTTGCCGACGACACAATTACCAGTTCTGGCTTCATCATCGCCGGCAACAATAAGAACGGAACCTCGGGCGTAAGCAAGACCACGCTCACCGGCCGCCAGTGGGGCATGGCTCCGCGCCTGGGCTTTGCCTGGCAGCCCACTGCCTTCCACTCCAAGTTTGTGGTGCGCGGCGGCAGCGGCTTCTACTACGACCGCGGCGAGCTGTTCACCTATATGTCGCCCGGCTACGCGGCGGGCGAGGTCAACGGCGGGCCCATGGGCGTGCTGCAGACGGAGCCTTTCGTCAGCCAGCAGCACTGCCAGTACAGCGCCTCTTACAACGCCGCGAATCCGACCTACATGTATCTCTATTACATTCCCATCTGCGGCGGGAACGGAATCACGGGCACGGTCGACAACTCGCAATACAATCTGGCTACTCCCTGGGGACCGACGCGCTCCGCGCCGCCCTCCAACCCCAAGGCCTCCGACATCTCCAACTACCTTCCCAACGCGGCAGAGATCATCGACGGCACGGTCTATAGCAACAATGCCGATCAGCCCTATACGCTCGGCGTCTACAACCGCACCAACAAGCTGCCCTACAGCATGAACTTCACGCTCAACATCCAGTTCCAGCCGCGCAACGACGTGATGTTCGAGATCGGGTACGTAGGCAATCTGGGCCGCCACCAGGTGATTCCCGTGCCCTTCAACCAGGCGCAGATCGCAGCCCCCGGCAGCCCCACCCATCCCGGTGGCCTGGCCACCCAGAACTTCAGCTACGGCTATACGGTGCTGGATCCGAACACCTATCTGCCCGAGTGCGTCAATCTCGACACCAACTGCACCTACGGCGCCATGCTGAACAACTACGAAGGCGGCAACGTGGATCTCCGCGTGCCGTACATCGGCTACTCTTCGGAGTCGGAGGCCTATACCGCGGCCGGCGTCGCCGCCTATCACGCGCTCACCTCGCACCTCGAAAAACGCCTCAGCCACGGTCTCGAGGCCGGCGTCTCCTACACCTTCTCGCACGCCACCGACGAGCAGAGCGGCCTGGGCCTCTTCTACAACGGCAACAACCCCAACAATCTGCGCTCGGGCTACGGCTCGGCCGACTTCGACCGGACACATGTATTGAACTTCACCTACGGCTACACCGCGCCCAAGTTCTTTGCCGGCGATACCCTGGCCGGCAAGGCCCTCAACAGCTGGGCGATTCACGGTATGGCCGTGATCCAGAGCGGCCAGCCCTATAGCATCATCGACTACTCAGGCGCCGTCGGCAGCATCTTCTACAGCACCTTCGACGGCATTATCAATCCCATCGTTCCGCTGGCCCCTGGCTGCACCCGGAAGAATGCGCTCACCGGCAAGAATGGCGCGTTCTACGACCCCAGCACCGGAGCAGGCGCGGCGCTCAAGGCCTCCTGCTTCAACGTTCCCATCATCCAGCCGGGAACCATGGGCGTTCCAGCGGGCGACGATTTTGAGACCAACTTCGTCACCGGCCAGCGCAACATCTTCCGCCAGTCCTGGCAGCGGCGCGCCGACGCCTCGCTGGTCAAGGAGTTGTCCATCCACGATCGGTACACCTTGCGCTACAGCTTCGACGTGTACAACCTCACCAACACCACCAGCTTCGACATTCCGCAGAACAACGTGAACCAGAATTACGCATTCAACAACGTTCCCGTGGCCGTCGGCTCGACCTCCGCAGCGTTGCCCACCGGATGCGGCACCACCAACCCTCAGCCCGGCGGCCTCTACAACTGTCCGGCAGGACTGGGAATCACCAAGCACGCCATCGGCAGCCCCCGCCAGATTCAGATGGCGCTGCACCTGGACTTTTGATTTGCACCCCTCGATCTGCGTCAAAGGGCGGCTCTCAGCGGAGCCGCCCTTTCTTTGCTGCGCCAACTCGGCCGCAGTTTCCCAGCTTTTCCGCAACAAACGCGGACGTGCTGGGGCACGGGGTTTTTTTCACATGAGTTGACATCGCGAAAAGCAACCGCAGATCCTTCGACTCGCTGCGCTCGCTCAGAGGCTGTGACTAAATCAGTTTCTCACTCTGCGGCGCGGTGATGGGTGTTCTGCGGTCGGCTTTCTGGACTGCACAGCGGGTTGGG
>PLSB01000069.1 GCA_003165005.1 Acidobacteriaceae bacterium
GCGCCCTGCTGGATGAAATCCACCACCGGGTCGTAGGAGTCGTAGGGGTGGTGCAGCAGAACGTCGTGCTGACGCAACTCGTCGAAGATGTTGGCCGACTTGCGGCTCAGTTTCAGCGTCTTGGGCGTAAAGGGCGGAAACTTCAACTCCGGCCGCTGCACATCCCCATAGAAAAACATCAGCCGGGAGAGGTTCACCAGCCCGTCGTCGCGGAAAACCTGGTCCTCGTCGAGTTCGAAGTTCACCCTCAGCCGCTCGATGATCTCCGGATCGGCGCCGGTCTCGATCTCCAGCCGCACCGCGTCGCCCTTGCGCCGGTTATGCAGCTCCACGCGGATCGTCTCCAAGAGCGACCGCGCTTCTTCCTCCTCGAAGTAGAGGTTCGAGTTGCGCGTCACGCGGAAGGACGCCGAAGCCAGCACCGCGTAGCCGCGGTACATGCCGGCCAGATGCTGCTCGATCATCTCCTGCAGGAGCACGTAGTCGTGATGGCCGTGCGCGCTGGGCAGGTGGACGAACCTGGGCAACGCGCGCGGCACCGTCACCACGCCCAGCACCTGCGGCCCGGAGCTGCGGCGCTTCGGCCTCAGCAGCAAAGCCAGGCAAAGCGCCTTGTTCAGCACCCGCGGAAAGGGATGCGCGGGATCGATCGAAATCGGCGTCAGCAGCGGATCCACCTCGCGCTGGAAGTAGCCGCGGGCAAACTCCGCCGCCTCCTCGCCGAGTTCGTTCCACGTCAGCAGCCGGATGCCCTGCTTGCGCAGTTCCGGCGCCAGTTGCTTGTTCCAGCACCGGTACTGCGCGGCCACAAACTTGTGAATCTCGGCGGTCAGCACCGTGAGCGATTCGGCGGGGCGCAGCCCGTCGTAGCCGGGCTCGCGGTAGCCGTCTTCAATGCGCTGCATCAGGCCGGCCTGGCGGATCTCCACGTATTCATCGAGGTTCGAGCCGGTAATGGCCAGGAACTTCACGCGTTCCAGCAGCGGGTTCGTCGCGTCTTCGGCCTCTTCGAGCACACGCCCGTTGAACTGCATCCAGGAGTAGTCCCGGCCGTTAAATAGCTCTGTTTTCTTGGTGCTTCTGGCCATACGCCCGTCTCATGAGCCGTGTTGGAAAGTCTATCGCGTTCCACGAGCATGTGAACAGGAGGGGGTCTGACCTTCGTTCTGCGCACACGCCTATGGGAACCAATACAGGAAGAGGCCCGAAAAAAGTGTGAAATGTCCGCATATTTTCGGCCGTGGAAATGTTTCCTGCGAGGCGATGCCACGTTCGCGAGTATACGTTGTATACTCATAAGCGTGGAGGGTTCATGGCTGCCAGCCTGGTGCACATTCGCGTAGACGCAAAAGTAAAGGCCAAGGCCGCAAAAGCACTGGCCTCAATGGGGCTGTCCGTTTCCGATGCGGTGCGGCTCTTGTTGATCCGCGTCGCGACGGAGAAGGCCCTGCCGTTCGAAATACGCGTCCCTAACCGCGCAAGCGTGGCGGCGATGGAGGATTCTCGCGCAGGGCGTGTGGAAGACGTGACGTTTGACGATCTGCGAGCGGCGTTCAATGAGAAAGATTAAGCAGACTGCCGCTTTCAAACGGGATTTCAAACGCGAAGCGAAGGGCCCACATCGCAAGTTTCTGTTTGAGAATTTTGAGACGCTGGTCCAGGCGCTTGCAAACGATCAGCCGCTTAAAGAGCGGCATCGGGACCATCCTCTTGGGGGCGAGTGGGAGGACCATCGGGACTGTCACGTGCGGCCTGACTTGGTTCTGATTTACCGCAAGCCCGGCGACGACACGTTGCACCTCGTTCGTCTCGGGTCACATAGTGAACTATTCAAGAAGTAAACCGCAACGAGAGGCAGAATACCTGGGCCTATGGGCGCCCTGCGGGGCAATAGGACCGCGGAGTAAGATGCATTGGCGCCGGTTCTCCCGGATTCAGGAGACTCTGCTATGAAGCCTGTGAATCGCCGCGACGTTTTGCGTTCCGCGGGAGCCGCCGCTGCTGGCCTCGCGCTTCGCCGCCGCATTTTCTCTTTTCCCGGCAGTCTCGCTGTGCAGACCGGCGGGTACGCGGAAGCCAGGATAGGGGCGGCCGCCACAACCGCCTACGGCAAAGTCAGCGGCCATGTCGAAGACGGCATCATCGTCTTCCGCGGCATTCCCTATGGCGCAGATACCGCGCCCGTGCGTTTCCAGGCCCCGCTGCCGCCCACTCCGTGGACCGGTGAAAAATCCTGCGACGCTTTCGCCACGCGCGCTCCGCAACTGACGATTCTGCGCGGAAACTCCGCGCCCAGCCTCGGCCCCGCGGGCATGAACCCCGCCGGAACCGAGCTGCAAGTAGCGCCTGAAGCCGGCGTCGAGAGCGAGGATTGCCTCCATCTCAATGTCTTCACCCCCGCCCTCCGCGACCGCCGCAACCGCCCGGTGCTGGTCTACTTCCACGGCGGCGCGTATAACAACGGCTCCGTCAACAGCCCGCTCTGCGACGGCAAGCGCCTCTGCCGCCGCGGCGACGTGGTCGTGGTCACAGTCAACCACCGGCTCAACGCCTTCGGGTTTCTCTATCTCGGCGCGATCGACCCGAAGCAGTATCCCGATTCCGGCAACGCAGGGATGCTCGATCTGGTGCTCGCCCTCAAGTGGGTGCGCGAAAACATAGCCGAATTCGGCGGCGACGCTTCTCGCGTTTTGATCTTTGGACAATCGGGTGGAGGGGCCAAGTGCGCCGCGTTGATGGCCATGCCCGCCGCTCACGGCCTCTTCCATCGCGTAATGACCATGAGCGGCCAGCAGGTGAAAGGCGCGCCGATCGAGATCGCGTCCCAGCGGACCGAATTCATGCTGGGCAAACTCGGCGTCACCCGCGCCAATCTTGCGGATCTCAAAACCATGCCGTGGCAGAGAATTCAGGCCGCGGCCATCGCCACCAGCTCCGACTGGCTGCCGGTCGTCGACCATGCCGTGCTTTCGCGTGACCCGTTCACGCCCGACGCGCCGCCGCTCTCTCAAGACGTGCCCATGATCCTCGGCAACACGCACGACGAAACCTCCGTTCCCTGGCACGGCACGCTCACCTGGGACGACGCGCCCGCCGTGCTCAGGGGCAGCGTCGCCATCTACCTCGGCCCCTACTCCGCCGAGGAAGTGATCGCCAGGTACCGCACGATTTACCCCGGCAAATCGCCTATCGAGATCGTGACGGCCGCAGCCACGGCCTTTCGCGCCTGGCCGGGCCAGGTGATGGAGGCCGAGCGCCGCGCCGGCAATCCCCGAAGCCTGCCTCGCACCTGGGTCTATCAGATGAATTGGCATCGCAATGCTCCCGGCGCCCGCGCCGTGCATGCGATCGACATTCCCTTTATGTTTGACAACCTCTCGGCCGCGCCGGGCCAGATCGGAACGGCACGGGAAGAGATAGCCGCCGCGCAGCCGCTGGCCGACGCCATGTCGGGAATGCTGGTTCACTACGCCGCAACCGGCAATCCCAACCATCCGGGCCTGCCCGCGTGGCCCGCCTACGACCTCAATGGGCGCAACACGATGATCTGGGACAATCCCCCGCACATAGAGAGGGATCCCCGCGGCCAAGAGCGCCGTTACGCGGCCGGCTCGCCCTACCGCCAACCCGGAACCTATTGATGCCAGTTGGGAACTCGGTCTCCAGTCCGGATCGGAATCCAACCCGGCCCACCCAGCCCGCAAGCCAAACGAAAGCCCACTTCGATACACTGGATTGAAGAACCGCATCGCGACCGTGAAGCATCCATTAGGGGTAGCGCCAATTTTGGGCGGCCGTAACTGTCGTTTTTTGAGTAAGGTTCAAATTGCCAAAGCAATCCATGCCAAGCAGAATTCGTCCCTGGCCCGGAGGCCTATTCCTTTTGTTGACCGCTGTGGTCTGGGCCCAAGCCGGCCTGGCGTCCGCGCAAACCGCCTTCATTCCGCCTTCGCCGGTTCCCTCGCCGCCCACGGCCGCAAGCTTTCAGGGCGGCGTTCCCCAGGGCACGGCTTCGGCCGGAAGCATCGATCTCTCGCTCGATGACGCCATCCAGCGCGGATTGCAGGCGAATCTCGGCATCATTTTGAGCGGCACGCAAACCGCCGGCGCGCGCGCGCAACGCCTGAGCCAGTTGCAAACTCTGCTGCCCTCGGTCGATTTCAACGCCCGCGAAGCCGAGATGCAGACCGATCTGCCCGCCGAGGGCTTGCGCATTCCCGGCTTTCCCACCATCATCGGGCCCTTTGCCTATACCGATCTTCGCGCCTCGATGACCTGGTCGCTCGTCAACGTCGCCTCGCTGCGCAATTATCTGGCCGCGCGCCACAACTTTGCCGCCGCCCAGTTGTCCGCCGAAGACGCGCGCGACCTCGTGGTGCTCACCGTGGGCAACGCCTATCTGCTGGTGCTGGCCGATGAGACCGAAGTGGCCAGTGTCGAGGCCCAGGTGGCCACCGCGAAGATTTCGCTCGACCAGGCCGTAGCCAATCACCAGGCCGGCACGGCGCCGCTGCTCGACGAGCTGCGCGCCCGCGTCGATTACCAATCCCTCGAGCAGCAGTTGATCGCGGCCCAAAATGCTCTTGAAAAAGACAAGCTGGCCTTGGCGCGCGCCATCGGCCTGCCCCTCGATCAAAAATTCAATCTCTCTGACAAAGCGCCCTACGCGCCCTTCGATGCGCTCGATGCGGATGCGCTGATCAAGCAGGCCAGGGAGAATCGCAAGGACCTCGCGGCGCTGGTGGAAGTGACCGCGGCCGCGGCCGAGCAGCGCAAAGCCGCCACTGCGGCGCGGCTGCCGGTCGTCGCGGCCAACGCCGATTACGGCGACATCGGCGCTACGCTCGGCCACTCGCACGGCACCGTCGACGCCACGGCCACTCTGAGCGTGCCCGTCTTCGAAGAGTTTGCGCTGCGCGGCCAGGCCGAGGAGGCGCAGGCCCAACTCGATACCGCGAAGGCTCAGCTCAGCGACAAGCAGGCGCAGGTCGAGGCCGATGTGCGCGACGCCCTGCTCGATATCGACGCCGCGCAAAAGCAGGTTCAGGTGGCGCAATCCAGCATGGCGCTCGCCAATGAAGCTCTCAAGGAAGCGCAAGAGCGTTACGCGAACGGCGTAAGCGACAACCTGGCCGTCAGCCAGGCGCAACAGTCCGTGGCCCAGGCCGACGGCCAATATGTGGCCAGCCTTTACCGGTACAACGTGGCCAAGCTGAGCCTGGCGCGCGCGCTGGGCGCAGGCCAGGATTACAGGAAATACGTAGGAGGGAAGTAAAGTGGCGGACCCAACAAGATTGCCGGAACAGAACGATGCGGCCGAAGAAACGGAAATTGAGGCGCCGCCGTCCCGCCGCAGGGGCATTCTCATCGTCGCCATTGTTGTGGCGGCGCTCATTGCGCTCGGCTTCTGGTGGCGCTCCACCTACAGCGAAGATACCGACGACGCGCAGGTGGACGGCCATCTCATGCAGGTCAGCTCGCGCATCAACGGCCATGTTCTGAAGGTCGATGTCGATGAGAACCAGGTGGTGAAGGTGGGCGATGTAATCGCCGAGCTGGACCCCGCTGACTACCAGGTTGCAGTGGAGAACGCCGAGGCCGCCCTCGCCAGCGCGCAGGCCAACGCCGCCGCAGCCGATGTGGCCGTGCCCATTGCCTACGTCAATACCGGCAGCAGCCTCAGTTCGGCCGGGGCCGACGTGAGCGGCACGCAGGCCGGCATCGAGCAGGCGCAGAACCAATTGCAGGCCGCGCATGACCGCGTGGGCCAGGCCAAGGCTAATAACGTGAAGGCCCAGGCCGACCTGGAGCGCTACAAGCCGCTCGTCGAGAAGGACGTAATCAGCAAGCAGCAGTNNCCCAGACCGCCCCGCAGCAGGTGGCAGCGCAGAGCGCCCGCGCCCGCCAGGCTCAGGCCATGGTCCAGCAGGCCCAGGCGCAGTTGGATATGGCCAAACTCAACCTGAGCTATACGAAGATCGTTGCTCCGGCTGCGGGCATCGTTACCCGCAAAAGCGTCGAGATCGATCAGAACGTCGCCGCCGGACAGAACCTGCTCACGTTGGTCTCGCTCGAAGACCTGTGGGTGACGGCTAACTTCAAGGAGACCCAGTTGCGCCACATGCTTGCCGGACAACCGGTCGAGGTTGAAGTGGATTCCACCGGCAAGACTTATCGCGGCAGAATAACTCAGAT
>PLSB01000144.1 GCA_003165005.1 Acidobacteriaceae bacterium
ACATTCCAATAAAGGAAAAAACAAAAACACCTTGACTTGGACGGCCGTCTCGTAGAAGCCGGTCAGGAGACCGGCGGTACAAGAGACGACCGGCGCTCCTCTAGAATTGCTTCTAGCGATAGTTTATTCAAGAACCTGAAGCAGGACCAAAGGCTGAAATAGAGTGCCCGGAAATTGAGATGACGGAATCATCCCCAAGCCGCGAAGGACACGTTCAAAGAGACTGGCGGCACGCGGTCGCGGCCTATACTCAACCGCGCGTGCTGCAGGTGCTGGCGCTCGGATTCTCGAGTGGCTTGCCGTTCCTGCTGACTTACTCAACTCTTTCAGCGTGGCTTTCGACAGTGGGTGTGCGGCGCGCAGCGATCGGCACCTTCGCTTTGGTTGCCACGCCCTACGCATTCAAGTTTCTGTGGGCGCCGCTGATAGATCGCGTACCACCACCACTGCCTTTGGGACGACGGAGAGGTTGGGGAATCACCATCCAGGTTCTTTTGATAGGCGCAATTCTCGGCCTGGGATTGTGCGATCCAAAGCACAATTTGCCGCGAATGGCCGCATGGGCGCTGCTCGTCGCATTTCTATCCGCGAGCCAGGATATCGTGATCGAAGCCTGGAGGGTGGAGAGCCTGAATAGAGATCAGCAGGCTCCCGGAGCAGCCATGATTCAGTCCGGCTACCGGGTCGCCATGCTGGTTTCCGGGGCCGGCGGCCTGCTGATCGCAGCGTACGCAGGGTGGTTCGCGGCCTATGCCACAATGGCTGCGCTCGTCGGTGTGGGAATACTGGTGTTTTTGCTAGGTCCTGAACCGAAGGTCTCCGCGCAAATTTCAAATGCCGCGGGATCCGGATGGCATGCGATGCGCCATGCGTTTGCCACGGCCGTGATCGGTCCCTTTCGCGATTTCATGCATCGGCCGCTTTGGCCCGTCATTTTGATTTCGATATTCGGATACAAGCTGGGCGAGGCTATGGCGGGAGTGATGTCAACGCCGCTCTATATTTCGCTGGGATTTTCGCTCCCTGAGATCGCCGCCGCTTCGAAGGTGTTCGGATTTTTCTCGATTGTGGCAGGGGTTCTATTAGGTGGTGTAGTGACGACCAGGTACGGAATCCGACGCTCGCTGATTCTTTGTGGAGTTTTGCAGTCGGTTGGGAACCTGTTTTTTGTTTTGCAGGCTGTAGGCGGGCATCGCATCGGCTACCTTGCTTTATGTGTGACTGCCGAAAATATCACGGGCGGAATGGCCGGGACCGCGTTGGTGACCTATCTTTCCAGTCTATGCTCGCCCGCTTTTACGGCGACTCAGTACGCGCTGCTTGGGTCGCTGGCTTCGCTTGGCCGCACCGTGGTGGCCTCCTCAGGAGGAGCATTGTCGGAGAAGATCGGCTGGGTACGGTTCTTCTTGCTTACCAGCGTCGTCGGATTGCCAGTCCTCATTCTTTTCCTCTGGACCTTACCGCGCGACGATTTCGGGAATGGCCAACGCAGGCCGGTCCTCAAAGACACGGATGGCAGGCCGGAAGATCCGACCTCGGCCTAGTCCGCGTTTCTCACAGACGGCACGATCACCCAGAATTTAGGGCCTGACGAAGTCGCTGAGGGCCGGGAGGCCCTCAGTACAGCCGGTCAGGAGACCGGCGGTACGATTTTCTGCGGCCTGTGAGAAATGCGGGCTGGAAGCCCTAAACCAACGCCACGATTTCCCGCTTGAGTTCTTTTCTGCGATCGTCAAATACCCACCCCACCACGGCCAGCGGCTGCCGGCTCATGCGAACGCGTGTCTGGCCGAATACTTTAGTGAGCGAAAAAACATGCGCAAGGCCAGAATCGAGCGACATCCGCGCCCGTTCCGGGTTGAATCAGCCATGAGAGTTTTTCTCCTGGCTTTGGTGGGGGTGATTGCGGCGCTAACCGCAGCTACGCGACCGCTGCCAGCCGCGCAGCCGCAATACCCGCAATACGGCGCGACTACGCCGGAATACGGCGGGCCCGATGTGCGAGCGGCGTTAGGGCAGATCTATGCGCTGACGAACCAGGCGCGGGCGCAGGCCGGCGTAGCGGCGCTCAACTGGGACCCGGCGCTGGCGGCGGCGGCTATGCAGCATTGCCGCAGGATGGCCGCGGCGGGGGCCATTTCTCATCAGTATCGCGGTGAGCCCGATCTGACCACGCGCGCGGCGCAGGCGGGCGCGCATTTCAGCCTGATCGAGGAGAACGTGGCAATGGCCCCGTCGGCCGCCGCTGTTCACCAGGCGTGGATGCAGTCGCCAGGCCATCGCGAGAACCTGCTGAACCCCGAGGTGGACCACGTGGGCATTGCGCTCGTCTACGCGCGGGGTGCGCTCTACGCCGTGGCCGACTACAGCGCCGCGGCGCAGAGTCTGAGCCCGGCGCAGGTGGAAGAGCGCGTGGTGTCGCAGGTTCGTGCGGGCGGCGTGTCGATTCTGGCCGATCCTCGATTGGCGCGATCGGCCTGCGCGAGCGACGACGATCTGCTGCAATACCCGGTGGCTCGTCCGGCGTGGATGATTCGCTGGCAGAACTCCGATCCCTCGCGCTTGCCGCGGGCGCTCGAGAGCGTACTCCGATCGGGAAAGTATCGGAAGGCCGCGGTGGGCAGTTGTCCGCCGCAGGAGGATGACCCCGCGTTTACGTCGTATCGCGTGGCCGTGCTGCTGTATTGAAGAAGTGAAAGAGTGAAGAGACAACACCGCTCCTCAGCAGCCCGTGGTGAAGGTCAAAACTCCGGAAAGGGCATCCCTCAGCGGCTCAGCGGCTAAACAGGCTGCGGAAAAACGGCGAATAGCAAACGAATTCTTGAGCGGGGCACCCGCAGGGGCTAAAGCCCGTCCTTCATTTTGCGGCGTTTGCGGCACGAGTAAACTCGTGCCCTGTTACAAAGCTTCCTGCTGAACGAGTTTTTCCGCAGCCTTTAAAGCCGCGCTGATTGTGCGGGCGTTACGGCACCCTTCGACAGGCTCAGGGCAGGCTAAAAGTCGTGCCCTTTCAAAACCGGACTTTCGCCACAGGCTGTCAGCCGAAGTCGCGATGTTCCCTCCAAAGCTCCGGCCACGGTTTGCGCGGCGGGCCACAGACAAAGATGTCGGGGTGGTACTCGCTCTCTTCGTTGCGCACGCCTTCAGAGTTGCCATTGTGGCCGGCGAGGCGGCAGCCGGTGAAGAGCGCATTGGCTTCCTCTTCGCCGAGGCCGAGAACGATGAGCGTGGTGGGCGCGGGAGTGGGATAACCGCGGTACCACTCGGAGTTGGTGGTGCCGATGGGTTCGGGAAGACCGTAGGCGCGGCCAAGAATCTCGATGGCTCCGTACTCGCCGTAGTTGCCGGTGGTGATGCCGAGATGAGCTTGCTGATCGGGCGGGAGCGAATCGCGAATCTGCGCCACGGTGCGGACCAGTTCATCCCAGCCGATTTCTTCGCGGAGCGCCTCGTTCTGCGCCAATGCAAAATTCCGAAGCGGCCCATTGGCTTGAAGAGGCACGACGATTGCAATGCCGTACGCGCCCGCCGCGAGAATTCCGATGAACAGAACAGCGGTGAGCGCGACGGCCCAGCCGCGCCTGAGACGAGCACACCAGGATTCAAAGCCGACAGCGCCCATGGCAATGAGCATGGGATAGGTGGGCGCGAGGTAGTAAAAGACCGCGTGGGTAAGAGTGTAAAAAATGGCAGGTAACAGGAACATCAACGCCAGAGGGCGAAATCGCGGGCTGCGGAGATAGAGCCAGATGCCGGCGATCCAAAGCGGCGTGGAATAGATGTTGGCGCAGACAATGAACTGCTTGAACCAGAAGCGATCGCCGCGACCCCACCGAACGTCGCGCGCATGAATGTATTGAAGGAAGTGGAGAGAGATGAAGTCGTGGTGGATTTGCCAAAGCAGGTTAGGAAGAAAGATCGCGAATGCCAGTGCGACCCCAATAGCGAACCAACGGCTCAAGAGTAAACGCCGAACGGGAGAGATCAGGATACCGACGACAAGACTGACGGCGAGGAACAAGACCGTGTATTTGCTTTCAAGGCCCACGCCGATGACGGCTCCAATGGCCAGCCACCAGCGGGGATTCTCCGATTTGAGGAGGCGGATGGTCAAGTAGGCGATGAGCACGCACCACAAAGAATCGAACGATGTGTACTGAAACTCAGTGCCGTTAAAGAGCGGCAGCGCCGAGAGAGCCACGGCGAGGGCTGCTGTGATCTGCGCGAGGCGCGCGCCTCCGAGCTCCTTGGCCATGAGTCCGGCGAGAACGATGACTGTGGCCTGTGCAAGAACGGAAAAGAGGCGCAGGCCGACCATATTGATGCCGAAGAGGCCGAGGCCAATGCGCTCGATGAACGGAGTGAACGGAGGGTAGGCGACGAATCCCCAGTCGAGGTGGCGCGCGTCGCTCAGGAACTGCAACTCGTCGCGATGAAAACCGTAGCGCGAGTTGGTGACCAGATGCAGGAGCACGACGGCAGCGGCGATGGCGAGCATGCTTGCCGTATCGGCCCAACGGCTCCGGTTGCGCGGCTGTTCAGTGGTGTAAATGGGTGGCAAATTGGTCTCCTCGCCTGGTGCTGAATCTGACTTGAAACTGTTTCATAACCTCCTCGGACTTTCCGAAGCCTACCCCTCAGGGGCTGAAGCCCGCGTTTTTCCTGGCTCTTTTGCGGCACGACTGAAGTCGTGCCCTTTCAAAGCGGAGTTATGAAACAGCTTCTACGCAAGCGCCGCGGGCGCGGTTCCGTTGCGGCGTTCGAGCGGTGGGGGAACGCGCACCGAAGCCATGCCCGCCGCCGTTGCCCCCGCGATCCCCATCTCAGTGTCTTCAAAGACAAGGCAGTCTTTGGGCGCCACGCCAAGCCGCTCGGCCGCGATGAGAAAGGCGTCGGGCGCGGGCTTGGAGCGCGTGTAATCCTCGTGGCCGACGAGGACTTGGAAGCGGTCGAGCAGGCCGACCGCGGTGAGCGAATTGACGATCGATTCGCGGTTGCTTCCCGAGACCACCGCGAACGGAATGCGGCCGTATTGCGCGTCGATGTGTTCGAGCACCTCCGGCACAGGCTTCAATTGCGGCAGCAGCGAGAAGTAGAGATTCTCCTTGCGCTCCGCGACGGTTTCAACCGGCATCGCGAGTCCCTGCATCTGGTTCAAATCGGCAATGATCTCTCTGGATGGCTTGCCGCCCCACGCATAAAACAGCTCTTCGTCGAAGGTGGCGCCCCACTCGCCGAGCGCCTTCGTCCAGGCGATGTAATGCAGCGGCATCGAATCGACCACCGTGCCATCGCAGTCGAAGAGGTAGGCGCGAAATGCGCCGGTAGGCAGTTGAAGTTTCATTGTCCTCTGAGTGATGATGTATTGAGCGGGTCGAAGCGATTCTGGCCTCAGCTCACTCTCAATCGATTATCAAGGAAAAAACCATGGTCAACATTCAAGTCGAGTATCAAGGAGAGCTGCACTGCAAGGCAACCCACGGTCCTTCCGGCGCCGAGCTAATCACCGACGCCCCCAAGGACAATCAAGGCCGCGGCGAAAGCTTCTCTCCTACCGATCTGGTGGCAACGGCGCTGGGTGCTTGCATGCTCACGATCATGGGCATTGCGGCGCGTACGCAGAACATCGACATCTCCGGCGCCACGGCGTCTCTAGAAAAGGAGATGACGGCGACACCGCCGAGAAGGATTGAGCGGCTGACCGTCAAGATCCACGTCCCCCTTTCGCCGAGCCCGGCAAACAAGGAGAGGCTCGAACGAGCCGCCCACACCTGCCCTGTGCACAAAAGCCTGCATCCGGATGTTCAGATTCCCATCGAGTTCACGTGGGGATGAGTCGATAAGGGACCTCCGGCGGCCGGGCCAATCCCGCCGATTGCCGCCAGGAATCCCGCCTTTTGACGCCCTCGCCGGGCTCTGCTAATTTAAATAAGGACAATGCAGCGCCACGCACTCCTCAGTAGCT
>PLSB01000221.1:0-5930 GCA_003165005.1 Acidobacteriaceae bacterium
CGGCCATGATGTACTGCACCTGTCCCGGAGCCGAGGAGTAGGTGGGTGGGCATTCGGAGGCGTCCAGCGCGGCGATCCGTCCACTGGAACCGGCGCCGACGTAGATCAAGCGGCCGCCATCGCGGAGACATCGGGCCACCTGGTCGATCACGTCGGCAATTTCAGGGAGGGCTTTCTTGACCGCCGCTGCGACCTTGGCATCTTCGTGGTTGATGATGCGCGCGATCTCGAGCGCGGATTTCGTATCGAGGCCCTGAGAGGCTTCGTTCTGGCTTTCTGTCGCCAGTTCTTGAAGCAGTGCGGCGTGATTGTTGTTGGTTTCCTTTGTCCGGGCGCCAGCCGGTTCCTGCATCGTGGTGCTGGGTAGCATCAAGTCAGTCCCCAGTTTTGATTGTAACTATAAAAGCACGCAAGCAAAACTATTTGTTCAAAGGTAACCCCCTTTTTCGCTTGTCGAGGGTTACTAAATGGATTTACGAATGGCGTCATGAAAGGCCGGACGCACCTGGCGGATCAATTGGCTCTTCCGGTCCGGCCAGGTGCGGTTGCTGAGCAGAACCACAGCCACGGCCGCATCCAGATCGATCCATAGCGAGCAGCCGCTGTAGCCGAGATGTCCGACGGAATGCTGCGAAAAATGCTTGCCGGAGGACGAAGGCTCGGACGGCGTGTCCCAACCGAGCGCCCACGAGCTGCCTTGAGGCGGTTGCCGCCTGGAGAATTGCTTCAGGACGAATGGGTCGAAGAGCGAAGGCATTGAATCGGAGCCGGTAGCCTTTGCGCTGTGAAGGATTGCGCCGGCAAAGAGCAGAAGGTCAGGAACATTGGAGAAAAGACCTGCGTGTCCCGCAACGCCGCCCATCACCCACGCGTTTTCGTCCTGCACTTCTCCCTGAATGCGGCGATGGCGGAAGGTTACATCCTCTTCAGTGGGAGGGATGGCCGCCCTCGCTGCCGGCGGCGGACAGAAGCGGGTGGCTGTCATGCCCAGCGGTTCGAAGACTTCGCGGGATGTCCAGGAGGCAAGGCCGGCGCCGGCGAGCACCTCAAGCGCCTTGCCGAGAAGAATGAAGCCGGGATCGGAGTACTCGGCGCGTGTGCCGGGAGCGGTCTGGAGCGGCAGCTCGAGGCAGGCGCGGAAGAGCGCGTCGGGAGTGGAGGCGGTGCGGAAGAGCCCGATGTATCCCGGCAGGCCGGAACTGTGCGCCAGAAGATGCCGCAGAGTGACGGTGCGCGCGAGATCTGCGGCCTTACGCCCTGCGACAAAGCCGGGCAGCAACTCACCCAGGGGCGTATCGAGATCGAGTTGCCTTCGTTGGACCAGGAGCATGGCCGCGGCCGTGGTGGCAACGACCTTGGTCAGGCTTGCCACATCGTAGACGGTTTCGGCAGTGACGGCAGGCGCGTTCTCTTCGTACGAGAATCGCCCCATCGCTCCCTGGAGAACCGTCTTGCCCTCCGCCAAAACGCCGAAGGCGCAACCGGGGAAGGCTCGGGCGGCAATGGCTTCCTCCAGAACTCCCAACGCAGCGGCAAACCGGTTGGCCTTGCTGGAAGGCGCTGCAACGGCTGGATGGCTTTCAGAGGTCATCGCTTTCTCGTAGGGTAACGCGCGCGGCTCTGGCACGCCTCACTTTTCATCGCCGTGGGAGGAGATTTCGGGCTATCCTTGTCTGCGAGAGCGAGTCTATTCGATTGGAGGTTGGCATGGTTCCGTTGTGCGCATGGCTGCGTGCAGCTTGTCTGGCAGGCTTGATTGCCGCTGGCGCCGGATTTGCTATCGCCCAGACCGCGGGCCAGACTGAGCCAACTCCGGACTCTGCGCCGCCTGCAGCGAGCCCCTCTGCGCAACCTGCGGTTTCTGATGCGTCTGCCGCAAGTCCATCTGCGGAACTGGCCCCTGCCGCAAGGAAGACCTACACCGTGCCGGCTGGAACGAGGATTCTGCTTCAACTGCGCAGCGCCATCAACACCAAAAGCGCCAAGGCAGGCGACGGCGTGTATTTAAACTCAATCTTTCCCGTGGTGGTGGGAAACCGCGTGATGATTCCGACGGGCGTTTACGTGCAGGGTGTCGTTGACCGGGTCCAGCGCGGTGGACGGATCAAGGGTAAAGCACAGCTCGACATGCACTTTACGTCGATCATCTTCCCCAACGGCTCGGTAGTCGAGATTCCCGGGGTTGTGGACAGCATGCCGGGCGCAAGGAACCAGACCGTGAAGGACGACGGCGAGGGAACGATCCAGCAAAACGGCGATAAAGGCCGAAACGCCGGGCAGACGGCTGAAATCGCGCTCCCAACCGGTGCGGGGGTGGGCACGATCGGCGGAGCTTCGACGGGACACCCCATTGAGGGAGGACTTGCCGGCCTGGGCGCGGGTCTGGCCACCGTCGGGGTGGTCTCGCTCTTCACGCGCAATGCCGATGTGGACATTCCTACCGGGACCCAGGTGGAGATGGTGCTGCAACGGCCGCTCGAACTCGAGGAAGCGAATCTGGCCGGAGCAGGCCAGCCGGGAGCCGCGCCGGCGCTGGTTCCAGCCTCCGACCAGCAGAAGCCGATCACGTCGCATCGTCCCCGGATCATGTGCCCGCCGGGAAGCCTCGGTTGCGAGTAATCTAGACAGAGATGCCGACTCTTCCCGACGATCTTACGGTCCCCGATTCCCGAGTGAACTCCCTGTCCACCGTTCCTTTGCAGTCTTCGAATCCTACGCCTGCGGCGCCGCGCAAGTCTTCGGGCCTTGTGCTTTGGCTGCGCGATCTGGTCATCGCCGCCGCAGCATCCGTCCTCATCATTACCTTTCTTTACCAGCCGGTTCGCGTGGAAGGCACCAGCATGTTGCCGCGCCTCGAAGACCGCGACCGCCTCTTCATCAACAAGTTTGTCTATCACTTCACGGCCATCGAGCGCGGCGACGTGGTGGTGTTCCACTACCCGCGCGACCCGGAGAAGAGCTATATCAAGCGCGTGATCGCGCTGCCGGGCGACACGCTCCGCATCGACCACGGCAGTGTCTATGTGAATGGGACGCTCTTGCGCGAGCCGTACGTGCCGCGAGTGTATCGCGACAACCGGTCCGTCGCGGAGATGCTGATCCCGGCGGATAACTACTTCATGATGGGCGACCATCGCTCGATTTCTTCCGACAGCCGCGACTTTGGGCCTGTCGACCGCTCACTGATTTACGGGAAGGCCGTCTTTGTTTACTGGCCGGCTCGCGATCTGGGCGTGGTGCACTAGGGCCGTGGAAAACTGGACAGAATTCAGCTCCGCCAAACCTGCTAAAATCGATTGAATCCACTCCACGGAGAGGCGATGCAGGCGATCCTAGCGCTCGAAGACGGGCGCATCTTCCGCGGCCAAGGCCATGGGCACCCAGGCGGATGCCGGGGCGAAGTGGTTTTTAATACTTCCCTCACTGGTTACCAGGAAATTGCCACCGATCCCTCCTACGCAGGGCAGATCGTCGTCCTGACCAATCCCCAAATCGGCAACTACGGCACCAATCGTGCCGATAATGAGTCGGCGCGGCCGTATATTGAGGGCCTGATTGTCCGCGAGTTCTCCGCCATCAGCTCCAACTGGCGCTCCGAGCAGGTGACCGACGAGTACATGGAGCGCTACTCGGTGCCGGTGCTGGCCGAGATCGACACGCGGGCTCTGGTGCGGCACCTGCGCACCAAGGGCGTGATGCGCGGCGTGATCTCGACCGGCGTTGCGGACCCAGTGGCTCTCGTCCAACAGGCCAAGAGCATCCGCAAGATGGATGGCACCGACCTGGCGCGGGTGGTCTCGACCAAGACGAACTACGAGTTTGACGCCTCCGATCCGCGCAGCCAGATGGGCGAGTCTTTGCTGACCGAGGGGTTTCTCCACAAGGACGAAGAGCGGCGAAAGATACTCAATGTGGTGGCTTATGATTTTGGTATTAAGCATAACATTCTACGCATGTTAGTGCGCGACGGATGCCATGTGACCGTGGTTCCTGCCGAGACCACTGCCGACGATGTTCTGGCGCTCAAGCCCGACGGCGTCTTTCTCTCAAACGGCCCCGGCGACCCGGAGCCGGTGGACTACGCGGTGCGCGCCATCCGGCAAATGATGGGCCGCGTTCCGATCTTCGGAATCTGCCTGGGTCATCAGCTTACGGGAATTGCGCTCGGCGGCCGCACCTACAAGCTCAAGTTCGGCCATCACGGCGGCAACCATCCGGTGCGCAACAACGCGACCGGCAAGGTGGAGATCACGGCGCACAATCACAACTTCGCCGTCGATCCCGACTCGATCAATGCCAACGAGGTGGAGCTGACGCACGTGGACCTGAACGATCAGACGCTCGAAGGCCTGCGCCACAAAACGCTGCCGCTCTTCAGCGTGCAATACCACCCTGAAGCCGCACCCGGCCCGCACGATTCGCACTACCTGTTTCGCGACTTCCGGCAGATGATGGAGGAGTGGAAGGGATGAGAAGAGCACTCCCAGTCCTCTGCATTTTGTCGGGATTGGGGATTTGTTTTTCTCGCGCGCAGAGGTCTTCGTCAGCCGCCCCATTCGATCCATACGCACAATATCTGAAAGCCGTCGCAAAAGGCGAGCTGGAACCTGCGACTCGTACCTTCGCGGAAAAATGTGGAATCGATCTCCATAACGCGCAGCCCAAATTTGCAGTTTCGTCTGGAGATGATTGGGCACCGGTCAAAAACCTCGCTCGCGGACTTCGAAGTCTCGATTCCGATTTCTACACATCTGTTGAAGTCTGGCGTGTGACAGATAAGACGCTGGTCGAAATGTGGCCTAACGACGATTCAGATGGTTCAAATGTTCGGATTCTCCGCTGCTATTCCGGCGACAAGATGGTTCGCGCAGATTTGGTGCAGTGGAATCTTCCGATGGACCCAGACCCCAAATTTCATCCGTGGGGCTATGTTCGTGTCTGGAGGAGAGATGGCAGTGGCGGTCTGCAATTGCTCAAAGCTGAGTTCATCGACGCAACAGGAAAAGCAATCGCCAAGCCTGAGTTGGACAAAGACGAAGAGGAAGGATTGAAGTGGATACCCCAGGTCAATTCCTTGCAGGAGTTGAAACTGCCTCCAGTCCTATTGAAATAAGAAACCGAGAAACAGAACTCTGTTAAGGAACGGAAACAAAGAAAAAATGCCACGCAGAAATGACATTCAGAAAATCCTCATGGTCGGCTCCGTTTGAAGTAGCTTTGAAAGGGCACGACTTTAGTCGTGCCGCCAACGATTGAAAGAAAGCCGCGGCTTTAGCCGCTGAGGGAAGGCTTTGAAGCCCACGCGCGAGCACGCAACCAACAACGCGCAAACCTACTTCGTCACGTCCGATACGTGGGAACGGCGGGCGCTCTTTCTGAACGAAGCGTGGGCGCGGTTGTTTTTCAAAACTCTTCTGTCGCATCGCGGCGACGCTTATCTTTTGCACGAATTCGTTTTAATGCCGGATCATTTTCATCTTTTGATTACCCCGACGAGTGCGCTGGAACATGCAGTTCAGCTCGTCAAGGGAGGGTTCTCCTTTCGCGTCAAAAAGGAACTCGGATCAAACGCGGAGATCTGGCAACGCGGTTTTGCCGATCACAGAATTCGCGACTCAGAGGATTACCACAAGCACATGCATTACATTCATCTGAACCCGGTCAAAGAGCATTTATGCATCAGTCCGGCCGAATATCGATTCTCGTCCTCGTATCCAGGCTGGAAACTCGATCCCATCCCTCAGTGGCTAAAGCCACCGATGAATGAAGCCGCCTGCGGCACGGCTGAAGCCGTGCCCTTTCAAAGCAAGAACACCTGAATTTAAGAAGAAGTGGACACGAAAAGAAATCATGCCACGCAGAAATGACATTCAGAAGATTCTGGTGATCGGCTCGGGGCCGATCATCATCGGGCAGTCGGCGGAGTTCGA
>PLSB01000221.1:6014-6194 GCA_003165005.1 Acidobacteriaceae bacterium
CTGAAGCCGTGCCCTTTCAAGGCACGACGACCGAGGGCGGAGCGGAGCATCACGAAGGCAGAAAGCCGGGCAAGTTTGCGCTGCTGCCAACGGTCGGGGGACAGACGGCTCTGAATCTCGCTGTCGATCTTGCCGATACGGGCGTTCTCGAGCGGTATAACGTCGAGCTGATTGGCGCCA
>PLSB01000004.1 GCA_003165005.1 Acidobacteriaceae bacterium
AAAAGCCCCGATGGGAGGATATCCCGGTCGGGGCTTAAGGGGTGGAAACGGTGAGAGCTTCGCGTGCCTGAACTAGTTGAACAAGCGGCGGCGCAACATGGCCGCGGCGGCCGCCAGCCCAGAACCAAGCATGAGGAGACTGCTGGGCTCGGGAGTGACGCTGGTAGGAACCGGACCGGTCAAAGGCAGATCGGTATATAGAACTGCGCCGGGACCATCGACTTCCGCGTAATCCAAAGTAAAGGAGTAGGTTCCGGAAGTGGTCGAATACGCTTGACCACTGCAAAAGCTAGTGTCTCCGACGCAAAAAGCTGTAGCTGTCGGAGCAGAAGGACCACCATCGTTCACAACTATGTTTCCGTTCAGATAAAAGATGAAACCATCGTCGTGGGAAAACGTGTACATGGTGTCGTCGGCCAATGTCGTTGTTCCCTGGAATTGAAACAAGGAATCGTCCAGGCCGTCGGCAGCATGGGCAGCACCCGTGTTCCAGGTTATGGTGTAACCAGAACCCATTCCAGAACCGTAGTTCAGGAAGTCGCCGACATAATAGTTGGTAGAGCCGCTGCCGGAATTGAAGTTGATGAGCTGGGTGGAATCCGAACCCGTCACCGTGAAAATCGCGTCCGGCGTAGTGCTGTACACGGCGCTGCCCGCTACGGGAACATATTGGTTAGAGGAATCATTCAAAGTGCTGTCAGCGGATCTCCAGTATTCACCGCTCACCGTGTAAGTTGTTGCGTGAAGTGTGGAAGCGCATGCAAAGCAAAATGCCATGCACGTTACAAACACAGCGAACCTGCTCTTCGTCACTAAGGTCTCCATTGCTCAAGAATTTGCTAAGTAAATTGCAATTTGATAGCCAATTCGCTCCTTCCCTTAGCTTTTCTATCTTACTCATTTACAACGCATTATGAAGGCGACCTTTGTCTTGTTCAGTTGCTACAATCGAGCATTGTGCAATTATTTGCAGGGGAAAATGAGAATTCTGTGCCCTCCAGGGGTCTATGCAAATGTGATGCTTTAGCTCTCCCAGAGCGAAATCGGCTTTGGCTTTTAGCTCTCAGCTTCTCGCCACGAGCTATCGGCTCGTGTGCCGGGCTTTCGCTGACGGCTGAAAGCTGAAGGCTGAGAGCTTCTCTCTGTTCCCTGTTCCCTGTTCCCTGTTCCCTGTTCCCTGTTCCCTGTTCCCTGTTTACCAGTTCCCTTGGTCCCTTGGCCCCTTGGTCCCTGCCTCTGTATAGTCCACGCGGATCGTCAGAATCTCGTAGGAATGGATGGGCACTTTCACCACATCGCCCTCCACTTTGAGCGGGTCGCCTTCGGGCTGCTCCATGAGATTGGTGACGGTGGCGCCGGTGGCGCCCGGCGGCACGTGGAACTCCGCGGTCGTCTCCTTGCCGGCCCATTCATAGACGCGGAAGATGAGACCCCCGACTCCGTTTCTGTCGTCTTCGGCCTTCTTGACGGCGGTGAGGACGACATTTTCCGGCGCGACTGAGGCGAAGGAGTGCTCGGCGGGCAGCGATCCCACGTGGGCCGTGGTCACCACCGCCTGGAGCGGGTAGTCGTACTCCCAGCCGTGGCGCACGGTGAGCGCGTCCTTCCATGTGCCCGCGTGCGGATAGAGCGCGTAGTGGAAATGATGGTGGCCCTGATCGGCATCGGGGTCGGGCCACGTGGGCGCGCGCAGCAGCGTAAGCCGCAGCACATTGCCCACCACGTCGTAGCCGTACTTGTCCTGGTTGAGAACGCTGAGGCCGTGGACTTTTCCGTCCAGGCCGGTGCCCGAGAGGTCGGCCCAGCGCATGGCCGGAACCTCGAACTGGGCATTCTCCCAGCTATTGTTGCGCGTGGTGGGCCGCTCGATGGTTCCGTAGGGAATCTCGTACGTCGCAAAGTTGCTGGTGACGCTGAGCGGAAACGCGGCTTTGAGCAGTACGTGCTTTTCGTGCCAGTCGATGTCGTTTTCGATGTCTACCTGGTCGCCGTCGAGACGGATGGTCTGGACGAACTTTGAGTTTTGCCAGTGTAAACTGACCCGGATTGCCGAAGACCCATCGGAAGCGGCCACCTCTTCGACGGAATCTGCCTTATCGATTGTTGAAGGCGGAGCGTCGAGCGTTCCCGGATCGATGTTCCACGCGTCGTAGTCTTTCGGCGTGTCCTTGAAGAACTGGAACTGGTTTCCACAGGCGCCGGGAGCGAGTGCCTCTTCTCCGCTATTCGGATCAACAACCCCTGAACCAAGGTCTGCCCCATGGCGAATGCTGGTGATGCAGCCGGTCGTTCCGTCCACGGCGACCACAAGCTGACCGCTATGGATCGTAGCGGCTCCGACGGCGCGCGTATTGACAGGTTTCAACGAGTCCCCATCCGGCACAGACACATGTGGTTGCCCAGTGCCATTTTTCAGAAAACTTCCGATCCGCGAGGGCGTCTTCTTCGGCATGCTCGCGACTGAGGAAGCGGATGGCGCTACAGCTACGTGTATGGTTTCGTAACCAAGTGCGGGAACATCTTTCACGGGAACCTCAAGCTCAAGCCGCGCCAACGCCGGGTCGTAGGAAACGATGCGCGCCTGTTCCGCGTCGCCCTGTTCAGGTATTACCCACGCGGAACCGCCGGGTTGCCCCTCAACTGGCACTGAAACTCGGACAAAGCCATCGCGCGTCCAGCCCAGCGGATTGAAGACGACGACTGTCTGGGCATTCGTCGCGCGGATCGCGCCTTTCGTATTGATTTGGGCTACGATGCCGTCCAGCGCCCCCGCCGAGATCTCATTTGTCGACATACGGACCCAGTCGTAGTCCTTCTGTGCATCCCGATAAATGACGGCGATACCCGAGCCGGCGGCGAGGTCGTGAAACTGGTTGAAGAGAACCTTCTTCCAATCCTCCGTCAATTCCTCCAAAGGGTATGCCCGTCCGGCCAGGACCCAGGCGAGCGAGGAGAATTTCTCTGCGTTCAGCACCTCTTCCTCGGCGGTGCGCATGTTGTGCTTGTGGTTGGCCTGCGTGGTGAAGACGCCGCGGTGGTATTCGAAGTAAAGCTCCGAATTCCAAGTAGGAATCGCGACCCTGTCGGGCGCAGCCGCCGGGGGTTCGTAGTGCGGAACGGATCGGTAATTCCAGACGGGGCTATCGGGCGCGATCTGTTTCTCGACGGTCGAGAAGAAACTTTGCGCGGCGCCGAATTGGTACTTCGGCGTGACGGGCTCGCCACCGTTGACGCCAATTGCTGCCGCCGTGGGCGCGGCCCAGCGGAAGCCTTCGTCGAGCATGGCGCGCGTGGGTCCGCCGCCGTGGTCGCTTACGCCGTAGAGGTCCATCATCTCCGTGAGGCCCGGCGAACGCTGGCGCGCGGCGGCGAGATCGTCGCTCAATCGCACCGGGCTGAGGTCCAGGTTCCCGTAGCCATGCGGAAAGTACGCCAGAACCTTCGAGCCGTCGGGCGACTGCCACCAGAAGAGCTTGAAGGGGAGCTGGTTGGTGTCGTTCCACTCCATCTTTTGCGTGACGAAGTAGTCGATGCCGCTCTTCTTGTAGATCTGCGGCAACTGCCACGTATACACAAACGAATCCGGATTCCAGCCGATCCTCACATCCACGCCATACGCCTGCTTGTACCACCGCTTGCCCACCAGCAACTGCCGCACCAGGCTCTCGCCGTCCGGCATGTTCAGATCCGGCTCAACCCACATGCCGCCCACCACCTCCCAGCGCCCTTCCTTGATGCGCTGCGCAATCTCCGCATTCATCTCGGGATACTTCTGCGCCAGCCACTCGTTGTATTGCGCGGCCGATTGCGTATAGGTGTATT
>PLSB01000304.1 GCA_003165005.1 Acidobacteriaceae bacterium
GGCACCGCCGCCGACCTCATCAAGCTTGCCATGATCTCGCTCGACCGCAAGCTCGCCGAGCGCAAGCTCAAAACCCGCATGGTGCTTCAGGTCCACGACGAATTACTCTTCGAGGTGCCGCTCGCCGAGACCGAAGAAGTTGCCGTGCTGGTGCGCGCCGAGATGGAAGGCGTCGTCCAGCTCAAAGTCCCTATCGTTGCCCACATGGCCTTCGGCCCCAACTGGCGCGATTTGAAGTAGCGCCGGTCTCCTGACCGGCTGTCGTGCGGGCCTCCTGGCCCGCACACTGCTCCACTCGCAAGCAACTTCTTTTTCTCAAAATCCGCATTGTGGCATGTGCCACTGTGGCTGCCCTTTCCATCCCCCCTGAAAGTTTTCCTCACAAAATCCTCTTGCATACTTATTCACGTGCATTGTATATTTATTCAAGCGCGGTTTCCGCTCGTCGGACCGCGCCTTTGCTTTGACCGCCAAGGGAACCGGACCCGTGAAAACCCAACGCCTGAACCTAATCCGCGAAGTGCTGGCCGGCACTCCCGTCACCAGCCAGGATGAGCTCCGGCGCAAGCTGCGGCGACGAGGCATTCATGTGACTCAGGCCACACTTTCGCGCGACATGCATGAGCTGCAACTCTTTAAGGGGCCGCGCGGATACGCGCTTCCTAACGGCAACGGCGCTTCATCCGCGATCTCTGCCAAGGCCGAAGACGATCAGCCGCCGCTGCTCGACGAAATGCTAGACAGCTTCGGTCTGCGCATCCGGCAGGCCATGAATCAGGTGGTGGTGGGCACGGTGTTGGGCGGCGCGCAGCCGGTGGCGGCGGCTCTCGACCGCGAGGAGTGGCCGGAAATCGCGGGCACCATCGCCGGCGACGACACGGTTCTGGTGATTTGCTCAGACATACGACGGGCTGGCGAAGTGGCCGCCCGATTAAGGACAATGTTAGAAGCATGACCAAGACAGTTCAAACAGCGATTGTGGGAGTCACGGGCTACGCCGGCGCGGAGTTGGCGCGGCTGCTGCTCGCTCACCCGCGCCTTGAGGGCAAGCCGCCGGTGCTTGCCGGGCGCGTGGAAGGCAAAGATCTCGCCCGCGGCGGCATTCCGCTCGTCGAGATTCATCCTCAACTCGGCGACAACAACGGCGCGAGCAAATTGAAGATGCAGCCGTTCTCCTGGGAGCTTCTCGCCGAGCGCGGCGTGGAGGTGCTGTTTCTGGCCACGCCTCACGAGCAATCGCGCGCGTGGGTTCCCGAGGCGCTCCAGCGCGGCCTAAAAGTAATAGACCTGAGCGGAGCCTGGCGGTTGACGAACCCCGCGAATCGCGCCGTCTATGCCTTTGAGGACGAGGGCACGGAGCAGGCCGCGGCCACGCAGGCGCAGGCCGTCTACGGCCTGCCCGAGTTGCATCGCAAGCAAATTGCTACGGCAAAACTCATCGCCAATCCCGGTTGCTACGCAACCTCGGTAATTCTCGCGCTCAAGCCGCTGGTCGCGGCAGGACTCGTCGACCTCGACCGCGGCATCATCGCCGACGCGAAGAGCGGCGTGAGCGGCGCGGGCAAGGCGCCGACCGCGAAGACGCATTTCATGTCCGCAGCCGAAAATCTTTCCGCGTACGGCGTCTTCACGCATCGCCATACCGGCGAATTGCTGGAGCAGATCGGCGTTTCCAGCGACGAGATTGTCTTTTCGCCGCACCTGCTCCCCATTCCGCGCGGCATTCTCTCTACGATCTATGTGCACTTCAAGCAAGCGCAGACGCGGGAGAGCGTGACGGCAATCTATCGCGAGTTTTTCGCCGGCAGCCCCATGGTCCGGCTTTACGAAAAATCTCTGCCGCAGATCCAGTACTCAGTGCGGACCAACTACGCCGACATCGGATTCGAACTCGATGCCAGCGGCAAGCGCGCCATCATCGTCAGTTGTCTCGACAATCTGCTCAAAGGCGCTGCCGGACAGGCCGTGCAGAATCTGAACGTGATCGAGGGCTGGCCGGAAGCGGAAGGTCTCAGGTGAAATTCGCCGCGGAGGACTCGAAATGAAGTACGTGGTCAAGCTGGGCGGCGCGGGCCTGGAAAATCCATCGCTGCTCGAAGGCTGCACCCGGGCCATCGCCGATCTGGTGCGCGACGGCAACCAGGTGGCTGTGGTGCATGGTGGCGGCGTGCAGTTGACCCGCACCCTGAAAGCGCTCGGGCTACAAAGTGAATTCATCGACGGCCTGCGCGTCACCGACGCCGAAACCCGCGACGCCGCGCTGATGGTCTTTGCCGGGCGCGTGAACAAAACTCTCGTCGCCGCGTTCAGCGCGCTGGGCCAGCCGGCGGTCGGCCTCTGCGGCGGCGATGGCATGATCTTCCGCGCGCGCAAGAAGCGCATGGCGCCCGATCTCGGCTTCGTAGGCGAAATCGCCGCGAGCGACCCGCGCTGGCTCGACGCCATCTGGCAGTTGAACGGCATTCCGGTGCTCTGCTCGATGGCGTTGGGTTTTGACGGCGAGTATTACAACATCANNCCAAGCTCAGCGCCTGCCGCGAAGCGCTTTTGAACGGCGTCAAGCGCGTGCGCATCCTTCCCGCTGAAGCGGCCGGCTCCCTGCCCGACCTGTGCAGTTCACGCGTAACTCATGGCACCGAAGTGATGGTGGCCTAAGGAGAGAAAATGTCGAAACTCGCTGAAATTCAGGCGGCCGAACAGCGGCTGCTTATCCATACTTACGACCGCTTTCCCGTTCTCTTTGTCGCCGGCGAGGGCGTGTATCTGATCGACGAGAACGGTGACCGCTATCTCGATCTGCTGAGCGGCATCGGCGTCAACGCGCTGGGTTACCGCTCCAAGGTGATTGAAGAAGCCATCGTCAGGCAAAGCTCGACGCTGATCAACGCCTCGAACTATTACTTCAATGAGAAGATGGTCCCGCTGGCCGAGCGGCTGACGCGGCTGACCGGCATGGATCGCGCCTACTTCGGCAACTCCGGCTGCGAGGCCGTGGAAGCGGCGCTGAAGCTGGCCCGCGCCCACTCCGGCCTGTTGCGCGAAGAGGGCCGCAACATCGGCACCAAGTTTCTCGCGCTTGAACAGAGCTTCCACGGACGGACCTTCGGCGCCATCTCGGCCACCTACAAGGAAAAGTACCGCGCGCCCTTCGAGCCGGTCGTGCCCGGCTTTGAGTTTGTGAACTTCAACGACATCGACGATCTGCGCGCCAAGTTCTCCAACGAGGTCTGCGCCATCCTTCTCGAAGCGGTGCAGGGTGAAGGCGGCGTGCGTCCTCTCTCGCCGGAGTTTTTCGCCGAAGCACGCAAGCTGGCCGACTCGACCGGTGCGCTGCTGATCGCCGATGAGATTCAAGCCGGCTGCGGCCGCACGGGCAAGTGGTGCGCCTATCAGCACTACGACGTGAAGCCCGACATCACCACGCTCGCCAAACCGCTGGCCGGTGGCATTCCCATGAGCGCCACGCTCTGCACCGATGAAGTCGCGCGCGCCTTCCACGCCGGCATGCATGGCACCACCTTCGGCGGCGGCCCGCTGGCCTGCGCCGTGGCCATCGCCGTCATCGATTTTATTGAAAATGAAAACCTGATGGCGCACGTAACCGAAACTGGCGAGTACTTCCAGCAGAAGCTGCGCGCATTGGCCCAAAAGCACACATGCATTACTAATGTGCGCGGCCTGGGACTGATGCTTGCCGTCGAGCTCGACTCGGCCGAGTTGGGCAAGCTCGCCGTCACGGAGCTGCTCAAAAAGCACATCGTCATCAACTGCACTTCCGACACGGTGCTGCGCTTCCTGCCGCCGTACATCTTTGCGCGCGAGCATGTCGATCAAACCATCGCCGCGCTCGACGAATTTCTTAACGAAAATGCCGGCCTGGCATTAGCCGCCGCCAAGGAAGGAGAGTCCACCCATGGCTGACAAAGTTCTTGTCGATCAGTCTGCTCCCGCTCTTCCCGTTCATCGGGATCCCGACGTACTGGCCGCGGCGGCGCGCATGGCCGGCGAGGATCTGTGCTCCATCGCGGATCTTTCGAGCGCCGAAGTGCGCGCCATTCTCAAGCTCGGCCACGACGTCAAGCGCAATCCCCGCCAGTACCGCCATGCGCTCGACGTTAAGCAAATGGTGCTGATGTTCGAGAAGGCCNNTCAACACCATGGGCGGCAACGCCATTTTCGTCGACCAGACCAATCAGCCGCTGGGCGAGCGCGAAACCATTGCCGACGTGGCGCGCAACCTGGAGCGCTGGGTGGACGTGATCGTGCTGCGCACCTACGCGCACGACACCATTACCGAGATGGCCGCCAACGCGCGCGTGCCCGTCGTCAACGCGCTCTCCGACTTCGAGCATCCGTGCCAGGCTCTGGCCGACTTCATGGCTCTTGAAGAGCACTTCGGCGCCGCGGCCGGCCTCAACTTTACCTACGTCGGCGACGGCAACAACGTGTGCCACTCGCTGATGCTCACCGGCGCGCAACTGGGCACGAACGTCACCGTGGCCACGCCGCGCGGCTACTCGCCCGACATCGAGATCGTGACTAAGGCGCGTGAGATCGCCGCGGTCAATGGATGCGAGATTCGCCTGCTGCAGGATCCGCAAGCCGCGGCCGAGGGCGCCGACGCCATCTACACCGACGTGTGCGTCAGCATGGGCCTGGAGCACGAGTCCACGAAGCGAGCGCCCATCTTCCGCCCGTTTCAAGTGAATGAAGCACTCATGTCCAAAGCCACGCCCACGGCAGTGTTCATGCATTGCCTGCCCGCGCGGCGCAATGAGGAAGTCACCGACGCGGTGATCGACGGCCCGCAGTCCATCGTCTTCGATCAAGCCGAAAACCGCCTCCACGCGCAGAAGGCGCTGCTGCTTCTGCTGCTGGGCGGGTTGGCGAGTGTGGAGAAGTTTCAGTGACCAGAGATCAATTCCACTTTGAAGCGTTAGATCACCTGTCTTGAAATGAAAGGAAGAATGCAGTCATGTTCACGCAAACGAAATTGGCGCCGGCGGCTCTACTTATTACCTGCCTTGCGTACACTGCTTCAGCTCAACAGAAAATAGCTAACGACCAAGACCCGCAAGGCCCCGCGATAGTTACGATCTCAGCGAGTTTTGCCGCAGGGCTCCTTGTCAAAAAGGAACCACCCGTTTGCCCTCCGATAGCCAAGACAAGGCATTTTTCCGAAACTGTAGTTGTGCAAGTCACGATCACTGAAACCGGAACGGTTGAGCACTTAATCGTCAAAAGCGGACCAGCAATGCTACAACAGGCGACAATGGATGCCGTGAAGACTTATCGATACCGACCATACCTTATACATTACAAGCCGGTCAAAGTTTTAACCACCGTCAATGTTGTCTTTAATAGTCAACATTGTCCTTAATCTCGGCGGATAGGTTCCTTTTCGGTGACTTCCGGCTGATTTCTTCCAGTGTTCTTCACGCTTCCGTTTTTGGAGTTCTAAGCATGTCCGTAATTCTCGAATCCCTGCCCGTCGGCCAGAAAGTTGGCATTGCCTTCTCCGGCGGGCTCGACACCTCCGCCGCGCTGCACTGGATGAAGCAGAAGGGCGCCATCCCTTACGCCTATACAGCCAACCTCGGCCAGCCCGACGAAACCGACTACGACGCCATCCCGCGCGCGGCCCTCGAGTATGGCGCCGCAAAGGCCCGCCTCATCGACTGCCGCAGCGCGCTGGTTCGCGAAGGCATCGCCGCGCTCCAGGCCGGCGCCTTCCACATCACCACGGCAGGCGTCCCCTATTTCAACACCACCCCCATCGGCCGCGCGGTCACGGGCACCATGCTGGTGGCCGCCATGAAGGAGGACGATGTCAACATCTGGGGCGACGGATCAACTTTTAAGGGTAACGACATCGAGCGCTTTTATCGCTACGGACTGCTCGCGAATCCTGACCTCCAGATTTACAAGCCTTGGCTCGACGCCGCCTTCATCGACGAATTAGGCGGACGCGCGGAGATGTCTGCCTTCATGCAGCGGTCAGGCTTCGCCTACAAGATGTCAGCGGAAAAGGCCTACTCCACCGACTCCAA
>PLSB01000033.1:0-9812 GCA_003165005.1 Acidobacteriaceae bacterium
ACTGGTTTGTGGCTTACGACCAGGGAGCGGAACTGCGGGTAAGCGGATGGAACTCGCGCAACCGTCTGCGCCCAGGTTCGAAGCATCTGTGCGGGCAAACCTGCCTGCACAAGCTGGTTGACGAGTTCATCGCCAAATCCATTGCCAAGCGCGCGCAGCGCAACGGGGATACCGTTGAAGCCGAAGCGCAGCCACTCAAGTTGACCGATACCAGCCTGGCCAAAGCCGCGCCGGTTCCGGAGTTGGAATCGTCGGCGCGTCTGCTGCCGCCGCCCGCGAAGGAGCCGCCCAAACCTGTTCATCGCCCCCTGCCGGAGATCGTGACCATGCCGGACCACCGTCCTCAGCCCGAGCTGGTGACCATGCCGGTGCGGCCGTATCCCAAAGATCTTCCGCCGCTGCCCGCCGAAACCTTACGCTACGCGTCGCGCCGCTGGCATGCCGAAGCCTGGGAGCGGGAGCGGGAACGCGAACTCCGCGCCATCGAAAATCACCCTAAAATCGCCGCGCGCCGCCGCAACAGCGCGTAAATCAACCGTCGAAAGAAACTTGTATGTGGTTCGATCTGGTTTTGATCTTTGTTGCCCTGATTCCTCTGTTGCTGACCAGGCCGGCTCGTACCCAGAGCCTGCAGCCGGCCGCGCACTGAGCCTCGAAGGGACGTACTAACGCGGCGGCGCCTGCCCCGCCAGTAGCGCCAACAGCCCAGCCTCGTCCAACACCGGGATGTTGAGCTCGCGCGCCTTATCGAGCTTCGAGCCTGCCTCCTCGCCGGCCACTAAGTAGCTGGTCTTCTTGCTTACCGATCCCGCCGTCTTGCCGCCGGCGTTCTCAATCTTCTGTTTCGCCTCGTCGCGCGTCAGGGTCGGCAGCGTGCCCGTCAAAACGAAGGTCAGGCCCGCAAGCTGCGCGGTGCGCTGCTTCTTTTCGGCCGTCATCTCAACGCCGGCGTGTTGCAGGTTTTCGACTAGCGCGCGATTGGCTGCTGCCAGGAAAAACTCCAGAATTGCCTGCGAGATGCGCGGCCCGACCTCCTCCACGCGTTCCAACTCCTCGGCAGTCGCGGCCATCAGCGCGTCCATCGAGCCGAACTCTGCGGCGAGCAGTTCGGCCGTGCGCTCGCCCACAAAGCGAATTCCAAGGCCCATCAGCACGCGCGCCAATCCTGCACGCTTCGAGCCCGCAATCTCAGCAAGCAACGCCTGCGCCGACTTTTCCGCGAACCGGTCGAGACCGAGCAGTTGCTCTTCCGTCAGCGTGTACAGATCGGCGACACCGCGCACCAGGCCGCGATCGAGCAACTGCTGCACCACCGCTTCGCCCAGCCCTTCGATGTTCATCACCTCGCGGCGGCCAAAGTGCAGCAGCGTCTCGCGCAGCTTTGCAGGACAATCAGCATTCACGCAGCGATAGTCTGCTTCGCCTTCTTCACGAACCACCTCGCTTCCGCATTCGGGACAAACAGACGGAAACTCAAAATGTTGATTTCCCCTGGGGTGTTCTGCGTCCTCCACCACCTCGACAACTTTGGGAATCACGTCACCGCCGCGCTCAACCTTTACGTAGTCCCCAATCCTCAGTCCGAGACCAAGAATAAAATCCGCGTTGTGCAGCGTGGCGCGGCTCACCGTGGTGCCGCCGATAAAGACCGGCGCGAGTTCCGCCACAGGCGTGAGCTTGCCGGTGCGGCCCACCTGCACCGTAATCTCTTTCACCTGCGTCACGCCCGCCTTGGCTGTGAATTTATACGCGATGGCCCAGCGCGGCGCGCGGCCCGTGTATCCCAACCGCTGCTGCGTGGCGTGCGCGTCCACTTTGAGAACCACGCCGTCGATTTCGTAGCCCAGCTCGGAGCGCTGGCTCTCGGCGTGATCGATGAACCGCATCATTTCTTCGACCGTGGTCACGCGCTTGCGATGCGAATTCACCCGGAAACCAAGAGCGGAAAGCGTTTCGAGAGTGGCCGTCTGGCCGGCGGCAAAATACTCGCCGTTGACAAGCAGGAAATACGCAAAGAAAACCAGGCGCCGGTTAGCGACGATCGAAGGCTCGAGCGTGCGCAGCGCTCCCGCCGCTGAGTTGCGCGGATTGACGAAGGCCGGCAGCCCCTCGCGTTCGCGCTCCTCGTTCGCGCGCAGGAAAGCAGCTTCGGGCATCACCACCTCGCCGCGCACCTCAATTCCCTGCCCCTGCGGGGAGCGGAGCCTTTGGACAAGATTTGCGGGAATCGAGAGGGGCACACTGCGAATGGTGCGAATGTTCGAGGTGACGTCTTCGCCGGTCTGGCCGTCGCCGCGCGTGAGGCCCATGGTGAGCTGCGCATCGCCGTCGGAGTTTGGGTCGGAACCGGGCTGATAAACCAGCGCTACGCTCAGGCCGTCGAGCTTGAGCTCGGCCGTGTATTCGACGGGAAGGCTGCCGGCGAGCTCGCGAACGCGGCGATCCCAGTCGGCCAGTTCCTCGGCGTTATAGGCGTTATCGAGCGAGAGCATGGGCCGCGAGTGCTGCGCTTTTTTGAAACCCTCAGCCGGCTTGCCGCCCACGCGTTGCGTCGGCGAATCGGCCGTGATCATCTCCGGATGCGCCGCTTCGATGCGCTTCAACTCGTTCATCAGCGCGTCATACTCGGCGTCGCCGATCTTGGGCGCGTCGAGAACGTAGTAGAGATGCTCGTGGCGGCGAAGTTCCTGGCGCAGCTCTTCGATCTTTCGCTCGACCTCGCGCTTGGGGTCCGGCTCGCTCATAGCTATGGATTATAGTAAGCGGAGCTAGCGGAGTTGGCGGTGCTAGCGGAGTTGGCGGTGCTAGCGGAGTTGGCGGTGCTAGCTCCGCTAACCCCGCTTACTCCCCCTTCAGCCCGCGGAACTTGAGCATGGGCTCGATGCTCGGCTGGCCGCCCAGCCACGTGTCGTACATCTTTTCGAGGTCCTCGGTATTGCCGCGCGAGAGCACCATTCGCCGGAAGCGGTCTCCATTGGCGCGCGTCATGCCGCCGTGATCGAGGAACCACTGGAAGGCGTCGTCGTCGAGCATCTCGCTCCACGAATACGCGTAGTAGCCGGCCGCGTAGCCGTTGGCCCAGATGTGCATGAAGTAGCTGGAGCGGTAGCGCGGCGGCACGTAGCCCAAGTCGAGATGCGTGCGCTTGAGCGCCTCGGTTTCAAAGACGTCGGGCTTCTGGAGGGGCGCACTCGCCGGCAGCATGTGCCACTCGAGATCGAGCTCGGACGCGGCAAGAATCTCCGTAAACAAATATCCCTGATTGAAGGTCTTCGATTTTGCGATTTTTTCCGCCAGCGCGGCGGGCATGGCCTCGCCGGTCTTGTAGTGGCGCGCGTAGTGCTGAAACACCGCCGGATAGCTGGCCCAGTGCTCGTTGAACTGCGAAGGGAACTCGACAAAGTCGCGCGGCACCTGTGTTCCCGACAGGCTCGGATAGACAGTGTTCGCGAACATGCCGTGCAGCCCGTGGCCGAACTCGTGGAACATCGTGGTCACGTCGTCGAAGCTGAGCAGCGCGGGCTCGCCGGGCGCGGGCTTCTCGAAGTTGGCCACGTTGAAGACCACCGGCAACTGGCCCAGCAGCTTCGACTGGCCAACCAGCGAGTCCATCCACGCGCCGCCGTTCTTGTTGTCGCGCTTGAAGTAATCGCAGTACCAAAGAGCGAGTGGCTTGCCGTCGGCGTCGTAAACCTCAAAGACGCGCACGTCCTGCTGGTAGATGGGAATGTCCTTGCGCTCCTTGAAGGTGAGGCCGTAAAGCTGGTGCGCGGCGTAGAAGACGCCGTTCTCAAGCACATTGTTCAGCTCGAAATAGGGCTTGATCTCCGACTGATCCAGGTCGTACTTCGCCTTGCGCACCTGCTCGGAGTAGAACTCCCAATCCCATGGCTCGACGGTGAACCCGCCGTGTTGCGCGTCTATCAGCGCCTGAATGTCTTTCGCCTCGCCAGCCGCCCTGGCCGTCGAGGCCGGCGCCAGCGCATCGAGAAAATGCTTCGCCGCCTCGGGCGTCTTGGCCATCTGGTCGGTCAAAGTCCATGCTGCGTAGTTGGGAAATCCAAGCAGCGCTGCCTTTGCGGCGCGCAACTCGGCCAGGCGGGCAATGGTAGCGCGCGTATCGTTGGTGTCGCCCTTCTCGGCGCGGTTCCAGGAGCTTTCAAAGATTGCCTGACGGGTGGCGCGGCCGGCGAGAAACGCCAGAACGGGCTGCTGCGTGGTGTTCTGCAGCGGCAACAGCCAGCCCTGCTGCTTGCGCGCCTGCGCGTCCTGGGCGGCAGCGGCAATCTGCGCATCGCCCAACCCGGCGAGCGCACCCACGTCCGTGGTCGAGAACGCGCCCGCTTTCGTCGCCGCAAGCAACTGGTTGGTAAACGTGTTTTCGAGCGTCGCCTCTTCTTCGTTGAGCTTCTTCAGCTTGGCCTTGTCGGCTTCGGAGAGGTTGGCGCCGGCCTTCACAAACTGCTGGTAGTCGTATTCGACCAAGCGCAGCGCTTCGGAATCGAGATGCAGTGAGGCGCGCTGATCGTAGACCGCCTTCATGCGGGCAAAGAGCTTGGCGTTCAGGTTAATGGCGTCCTGATGCGCGGCCAGGCGCGGAGCCTCGTACTCCTGCGCCTTCTGCAACTCATCGCCGGTGTTCGCGCCCGTCACGCAATTGAATGCCGCCCAAACGCGCGTGAGCAACTGGCCGGTGCGCTCGAGAGCTACGATGGTGTTTTCGAATGTGGGCGGCGCGGGATTGTTGGCGATGGCCTCAACCTCGCCGATCTGCTGCGCCATGCCCGCGTCGATGGCCGGCTGGTAGTCGCTGTCCTTGATCCTGTCGAAGGGCGGCGCCTGAAACGGCAGCGTGCTCGGCGCGTAAAAGGGATTGCTCGGACCAAAGCCTGCGGCCGCGGTCCCGGTTTGAGCTGTGGCGCCAGCGGCGCACACGGCAATGGAAATTCCGGTAGTCAAGATGCTCCTCTTTACCCAATCGATGTGAAGCTTCATCATCGCGAAATGACCTCTCTCAATGCCTATCCATCCATTTCCGATTGTAGGCGAAGCGGATGGGACAAGCGGAACTGGCGGGGTTAGCGGAGTTAGCGGGGTTAGCGGAGCTAGCAGTGCTAGCCCCATCTTCATCGGCACCGCTAAAGCCGTGCCCTTTCATAGCAATCTCAATCCGAATTTCTTGCTTGATGCGATGGTTCTGGCTTCTTGCCTGACGGAATGTGCGCGAGACCTCCTACAATAGCAGCATCCGCTCTGCCGCCCGAAGAACGCGGGGCTGGCTGTTGAACGCAATGCGAAGGAATCGAGAAGAAATGACGCAAACTGCAACCGCACCCGAAGCTCGCACGCAAGCCGAAAATCTGGATCTGCTTGCCGACGTGGCCGTGAACGTCGGACTGGGCCTCAGGCCGGGGCAAGAGCTGGTGATGACCTCGTCGCTCGACTCCGTGACCCTGGCGCGCCGCATTACCGAGCACGCCTATCGCGCCGGCGCCTCGCTGGTCACGACGCTCTTCAACGACGAGGAATCCGCGCTGCTCCGCTACCGGCACGCGCCCGATGCGAGCTTCGATTACGCGGCCAAGTGGCTCTACGACGGCATGGCGGCCGCGTTCAAGAGCGGCGCCGCGCGCCTGGCCATTGCCGGAACCAATCCCGCGCTGCTTTCGAGCGAAGATCCCTACAAGGTGGGCCGCGCCAATCGCGCCGTTTCGCAGGCTTACCGACCCGCGCTTAACCTCATCACGCGCCATGAGATCAACTGGACCATCGTGGCCGGCGCCACGCCGGCATGGGCCGCGGCCGTGTTTCCCGACAACGCGCCCGATGAAGCCCTTACCAAGCTGTGGGAAGCGATCTTCACCACCACGCGCATCCGCACGGCCGATCCCGTGAGCGCATGGCAGACCCATGACGCCGAGCTGCAGAAACACGCGGCGTTCATGAATGCGAAGCGCTACTACGCCCTGCACTATCGCGGCCCCGGCACCGATTTCCGCCTCGGCCTTGCCGACGATCATGAATGGCTGGGCGGCGGCACTACCGCGGGCAACGGCGTCTATTGCATTCCCAACATGCCCACGGAGGAGATCTTCTCGGCGCCGCACAAAGACCGGGCCGATGGCACCGTGACTGCAACCAAGCCGCTCTCGCACCAGGGCACAATGATTGAGGGCATCCAGGTTCGCTTTGAAAACGGGCGCATCGTGGATGCGCATGCCACGCGGGGGCAGGAGGTGCTCGAAAAGCTCATCGACACCGACGAGGGCGCGCGGCGGCTGGGCGAAGTCGCATTGGTTCCCCACTCCTCGCCCATCGCGCAAAGCGGTCTGGTCTTTTTCAACACGCTCTTTGATGAGAACGCGGCCTCGCACATCGCGCTCGGCCAGTCGTACTCGTCGTGCCTGCGCGACGGCGACAAATTGCCGGCCGAGGAACTCGCTGCCAGAGGCGCCAACGACAGCCTGATCCACGTGGATTGGATGATCGGCTCCGCAGAGCTCGACATCGACGGCATCGCCGCGTCGGGCGCCGCCGAACCGCTCATGCGCGGGGGTGAGTGGGCGGTCACGGTTTAGAGACAAGCGGAGCTTGCGGAGTTAGCGGAGGTAGCAGAGCTAGATCGGCGGCAGCGGACAATCGGGTTTTATGCGCGGCGGATCGAAAAGACCGGTAGGCAATGAGTCTCTGACTGCTTGAACAAGAACCCTCCCGTGCCCCATCCTTTCGCCCGTTTTTTGGGCGAAAGGGTGGGATAGCACGAAGTCCACGGGCGCCAATTCACGCTGCCAGAGACCTGGAATCTGAAAGCGGGCTGCACGAGACATGGAACCTGTTACGCATTTCCTTACCGGCGCCTGCCTGGGGCGGGCCGGCTTCAATCGCAAGACGGCCTACGCCACGCTGGCCGCGGTGCTGGCCGCCGAGGCCGCCGATCTGGACGTGTTTTGGGGATTTGCGGGGCCGGTTGAAGAGCTCAAGCACCATCGCGGCATCACGCACACCTTCTGGGCGGTTCCGGTGCTGGCCGGCGTGGTGGTGGGCGCGGTGTGGCTGCTGGATCGCTGGCGGGTGACGCGGCGGCGAAAAGCTGAGGGTGCCCCATCCTTTTCATCTGCCGCAGCGGATGAAAAGGGTGGGAACGCACGGCAGCCCGTCCACTGGGGCTGGCTCTACCTCACCGCGTTCGTCGCCGCGCTCAGCCATTTGCTGCTCGATTGGGCCAACAATTACGGCGTGCGGCCGTTCTTCCCTTTCGATCCGCACTGGTATGCAGGCAGCTTCGTGTTCATTGCCGAGCCGGTAGTGTGGGCGCTGCTTTTCCCGGCGCTGTTCATGCCCTGGGTTCTGGGGCTTGCCGATCGCGAGATCGGCGCGCGGCGGCAGCGGTTTCGCGGCCGCGGCTGGGCTGTCTTTGCGCTTTGCGGCATGCTGATTCTGGGCTGCTGGCGTTGGGCCGAGCACGCCCAGGCATTGGTCATGCTCAACAACTCGCCCATCTCTGCCGAGCCCGCGCTGCGCATTGCCGCCGAACCCTACCCGGTGAATCCATTCCGCTGGCATGCCATCGTCGAAACCGCCGATACCTTCCAAACCGCGGAAATCGACACGCGCACCGGCACGATCGAGAGCGATGCGCGCCGCGATGTGCTCTACAAGCCGGCCGACACCCCTGCGGTTGAGGCGGCAAAGCAAACCGAACTCGGCCGCGTGTATCTCGATTGGGGAACCTGGGCGGTGGTGCGTGAATTGGGTCCCGAGCCTGCGCCCGGCATGGAAGCTCCGCAACTTCCGCCCAATCGCACGTGGACCACCGTTGAGTTCACCGATCTGCGCTTCGAGTATCCGTTTATTGGGACCCGCAGTTTGAACGGCCGCCCGCCGCTGGCTGGATGGGTCTACATCGTCGACGGCCGCGAGGACGCCGGCGAAGACCTGAACGGCCACGTGCAGCGGTAGTACCGTCGACCGCACTCGCATCATCCATGCGATAAGCTGTTGCGAAGGAGGTCTCGATGCGATTCTCCCCTCCGCGCAGCTCGGTCCTCGCCGCGTTTGTTCTTGGTCTTGGACTGACCCTTTTGGCGTTTCCGGCCCAGGGACAGGGAACCAGCTTCAATGCGGCGCTCCCGCTCGCGCATGTCGACAACGGCCCCAACTCGGCGTGGGCCGAGAATCAGCATTATCTCGTTCTCGTCTCGCTCGACGGCTTCCGCTGGGACTACGCAAAGCGCGACAACGCGACGCATCTGCTCGCCATCGGCAAGGCGGGCGTGTGGGCGCCGGAGGGCATGATGCCCAGCTATCCCTCGCTCACCTTTCCCAACCACTACACGCTCGTCACCGGCCTCTACCCCGAGCATCACGGTATCGTTGCCAACAGTTTTCTCGATCCCGCGCGCGGCGCGCGCTATGCGATGACCGACCCCCAGGCCGTAAGCGACGGCTCATGGTACGGCGGCGTGCCGCTGTGGAGTCTGGCGGAGAGCCAGGGCATGCGCACGGCCTGCCTTTTGTGGGTCGGGTGCGAAGCCAGGATCGCCGGCTTCCGGCCCTCGTACTACACGACCTTCGACAGCAAAACTCAGGCCACGCCCCAGGCCGAGCAGGCGCGCATCGACAATACCCTCGCGCTCCTGCGTCTCGCCGCCGCCGATCGTCCGCACTTCATCGCCATTTACTTCTCCTCGCCGGACCACGAGGGCCACGCGTTCGGTCCCGACGCGCGTGAGACGCGCGAAGCCGCGCTGCGGATGGACGCGCTGGTGGGTAAACTCCGCGCTGCGCTTCGCGCCACCGGCCTGCCCATCGACCTCGTCGTGGTGAGCGACCACGGCATGGCGAAATCCGAAGGCGGCGGGATCGATCTCGACCAGTTCGCCGGCCTCGCAGGTTTCGATACCGTGGGCGACCTGCTCTACGGCCAAACCGAGGAGGATCGCGCGCGCGTCTACAACCAGCTCAAGCACGCCACGTCGCAATTCATGGTCTATCGCCGCAAGGACGTGCCGGCTGGCCTCAACTACAACCAGAATCCGCGCGAGGGCGACCCGGTGGTGGTGGCCACGGGAGCGTACGCGATTCGCGCGCACGCGCCGCCCGCGGGGGAAACCAGCCGCCCGCCGGCGATCGGCATCGACGGCTTCGATCCTCGCACCCTGCCCGAGATGAAGGCGAGCTTTTTCGCCGTGGGCCCGGATCTGCGCGAAGGGAAAACCGTGGCTTCATTTGATAACGTAAACGTATACCCATGGATGGCGCATCTGCTGGGCCTCACTCCGCCAAAGAACGACGGCAGCTTGAGTATTCTGTCTGGAACGTTGCGCGATGACGGCGCCGCGCCGGAAAACAGAAAGGCAATCGACGAACCATGAGCGTAGTTCTGGGAATTGACGGCGGCGGCACCAACACACGGGCCGCGATTGTTGCCGATGGCAAAATCGTGGGCAGCGGGCAAATCGGATCCATCAAGAGATTGCGCGTGGGCGCGGAGGCGGCGGACGCGAACCTGTGCGCGGTGCTCAAGGAAGCGTATGCGCAGGCTGGTGTGAAGGGCGTCAAGGCAGCTTGTTGCGGCATCGCCAGCCCCACTATGCCCGGGGTCAAGGAGTGGGTCACGGCGGTCTTCGACGATTTCGGCGTGGAGCGGTCCGAGGTCGTTGGCGACGAGGTGATCGCCCTCGATGCCGCCTTTCAGGGAGGGCCGGGCATTCTGCAGATCGCCGGTACCGGCTCGAATTGCATTGGCCGCGCGCCCGACGGCACATACGAAACTGCCGGCGGATGGAGTTCGCGCCTGGGCGACGAGGGTT
>PLSB01000033.1:9818-10239 GCA_003165005.1 Acidobacteriaceae bacterium
CCCGGATTTTGCCGCGCTGGCGCCGCTCATCCACGAACTGGCCGAAGCCGGCGACGCGGTCGCAGTGGGAATCCTGAATCAGGCCGCAATTGACCTCGTGGAATTCGTGCTTCTGGTACGTTCCAAGCTCCGCCGCAAGCACGGCATTACGGGCGAGGTTCCCGTGGCTTGGACGGGCGGCGTGATTGCCAAAACGGAGTTGGTGCGCAACCAGTTCTTCGCAGGGCTGCACGCCGCCGCGCCTAAGATGCCGGTTGGAACAGAAGAAGTCGTTGCGCTCAAAGGCGCAATCTGGCNNACTTGCGCAGCACGCCCAGTACGCGTCCCTGGATCGCCACCTGCCCCGCGGGCACATAGATGGGCTCCATCTCGATGTTCGCGGGCTGCAGCCGCACCACGGCGCCCTCGGGATAAAAGCGCT
>PLSB01000140.1:0-6579 GCA_003165005.1 Acidobacteriaceae bacterium
TGGTCTTGCCCAGCCCATGCGGCAGCACCACCGTTCCGCGCACCATCTGGTCGGCGTGCTTGGGATCGACGCCCAGACGGATATTCAGGCCGACGGTCTCGTCGAACTTGGCGTACTTAACCTGCTTCAGGAGATTGACTGCTTCAGGCAGCGGATACGCCGGTTTGGCGACAGCGGCGCGCGCCTTCGCAATATTCTTGCCAGTCTTGGCCATCGTTCCCTCGTCTCCCACCGCTTTTGCCAGCCCGCTTTCGCAGGAGCGTTAGCCGCTGAGGCCCACGCTCAAAAGCCGTGGTGCAATTGACTGCGCAGGGGGTTCCCCGCGCACATCTGCAGATCATAACGGAATGGCAGGAAGATTGCAAACGAAGGTCCCTTATCACCTCATCGGCAAAGGCGTACCATAGGCGAAATACCATACATTGGAGGCGCTGATGGCGAGCAGCATTACTGTGACCGACTCGGAGATCACTGTTCTTGAGTTGTCCGTCACAAACAAGGACTCGGCAGCCTTTCTTTTGCGGGTACCCGAGGTCGATCGCGTTCCCGTCTTACAGAAAGCGATTGAGGTGGGGCTTTTTTGTCTGGAGCGCGGCCAGAACGCAGGTGATGTCGAGTTTGTAAAACGGCAAATTGAGGGACTTCTTGGCTCGGTAGAGCAAGCCGTCGGGAAGATTCCCGATCAAGCACGTGATGCTCTTCTCGGGAAGATCGGAACCGATGATGGGCAGGTGCTGGCTCCCGTAAAAGCTGCAGTTAATGACGCAAAAACTGCAACCGAGCAACGCATCCGGGAAGTCAGAGACCTGCTCGCGAACGATCTCGATCCGAGCAAGTCTACCACCGTCCTCGGCCAAGCCCTATCGGCCATTCGCGATCTTCTTAATCCGAAGATGGAGGACTCGGTACAGGCCAAGATTACGAGCGCGGTAAATCAGGTTGCATTGCCGAATGGCTCGCTCGCGGAAACCGTCAAGAGTACCGTTGCGAGCGCCATTAAGCCATTGCAAGATGACGTAAATCGACTCACCCAGGAGCTCCACGGAGCCGAGATGGTCGAAGATGCGCTTGCGCAAACAACGGCGAAAGGTGCGACTTTTGAAGACGAGGTTGCAGTCACGCTTCAGCAGTGGGCCAAGATGTCTGGAAATTCAGTCGAACAAGTTGGACCTGACAATCAGCCAGGCGACTTCGTAGTCCTCGTCACCGAACCATGGGCAACCTCTGGCCCCCTTCGGATCGTGGTCGAGGCGAGAGACCGCCAAAATGCCGTCGGCAGGCAAAAGATTGCTCAGGATCTGGAACCCAAATTCCGTGAAAGACAAGCTCATACGGGTATCTATGTTTCGAAGACACAGGCTGGTTTGGCAAAGGAGATTGGGGACTGGGCCGAAGGCCAGTGCAATTCAGGGCCGTGGGTGGCGTGTTCGAGGGAAAACCTGCTAACCGCTGTTCGCTTTGCCATCGTCCAGCAGAGGCTGAAAGAAATGAAACAGTCACAGCCCGAGGTCGACGCTGGCGACATCAAGGCTCAGGTCGACGGGATTCGCACCTGCATAAGACGGATCAGAACGATCAAAACGAAGGTCACGAACATAAAGGACGCGGCAGGGGATATCGAAAATGAATCCGAGTCGCTAAGGAGAGAGATTGAAGGCCACCTTTCGGAAGTCGAGGGGGCTCTACTTAAAGCTCGCAAACCTCCTGAAGGCATCACTGCAGTCGTAGACGGTCAGTCCGCTCAAATAATCTGAGCAACCCTAAAACCAACCGTGCCGCCCAGCGCTCCGGGTCCCGCTTCTGAGACTTGGGAACGCACGCGGCCAACACGCGACGCTCACACCCGCGCCGTAGGCGCAATGGTTGTTAGCCCCGCGCCTCGGCGTGGGGTGCAGAATGCCTTAATGGTCGCGAGTCCCGTAGGGACGACAGAAACAGCATCGAATGGAAAGCGCATTTTGTCATCGGCTGATGCGGATTTCCGCCGTCCCTACGGGACGGAGTCACAAACAATGGCCATGCGTCCCCACGCTGAAGCGCGGGGCTAAATTCCAGCGCGCCTACGGCGCTCTCCCCTCGATTCACCGGATGCGCGGTTATACAATTGGAGTCCCGTAGGGACGGCGCAACCATGGCTCACACTTACGCCAGCAATTTCATTCACTGCATCTTCAGCACCAAAGACCGCAAGCCGTTGATTGCGGCGGACCGCAAAGCGGACCTTTACGCTTATTTCGGCGGCATCGCGCGCAGCGAGGAATTCTCTCTCGCCGCTGCCGGCGGAACGGCCGACCACATTCACCTTTTGTTTATCCTGCCGGCGACGCAATCCCTCGCCGCAACCGTGCAGAAGCTCAAGGGCAGCTCTTCGCATTGGATGGGGAAGGGCTTCTCATGGCAGGAAGGCTACGGCGCATTCAGCGTGAGTCCGTCGCAAGTACCCGTCGTGAGGGCCTACATTCAAAACCAGGAAAAACACCACCGCAAGCACAGTTTTGAGGAGGAGTTCACCGCCCTCCTGCGTAATTGCGGGATTGAATACGACCCGCGATACGTCTTCGGTTGACCCGGCTTTCGGTCGTCCCTCCGGGACTCCCATCTTCTATGGGGCCACAATTCCCCACGCTGAAGCGCGGGGCTAACAACCATCGCGCCTACGGCGCGTGCCCTTCTTGACCTGTGTACACATTTGTGTTCACATATAAGGGTACGAGATGGCCGAGCAAGAACTTGAGTTCGAGTGGGACGAAGCCAAGGCCAGAAGCAACCTGGAGAAGCACAGCGTCTCGTTTTTCACCGCTGTGGCGACGTTCCGCAACGAAAGGCTTGAGACCATCGACGACCGCGAGGAGTACGGCGAAGTCCGTTGGATCGCGTTGGGACGCGCCGGAACGGAGGTGTACCGTGTTATCTACACGTGGCGTGCGGAAGACATTGTTCGCATCATCAGCGCCCAGAGGGCGAGCAAAGATGAAGAAGAAACCTACCATCGCGCGATACACCCTCAGTGAGGTCGAGGCTCTTCGCGAGCGTGGCGGAGACCCAACCCGTCGCGACGCCCCGCGCGCGGAGTCCCTTGGCGAGGATTTCTGGAAATCCGCACGCGTCGTCATGCCGCCCGGCAAGACCTCTGTTCACCTGCGCCTGGACCGCGACGTGGCGGAGTGGTTCAAGGCGCGGGGCAAAGGCCATCTCACCCGCATGAACGCCGTGCTTCGCGCTTACGTCGACGCGCAGAAGCGCAGCGCGTGATCTTCCTCTCGGCGAATTATGTGCGGTCTCTACCGGGCCCCCTTCACGCTTCCGTCATCTCGCTGCCCTTGGCCTCGCGCCCCAGCGCCGTCAGCCCGGCGAGCGCCACGGCAACGACGGCCACGGTCACGGCCAGCACCGCCGGATAACTGCCCCATCGCTCGGCCGCGAGCGCCTGGCCCTTGCCGTTCCACGACGTGAGGAGCGCGCCCAATTGGTAGGCCAGCCCCGGCGCCGTGGCCCGCACCGGAGCCGGCGACAGCTCGGTGAGATACGCCGGAACCACGCCCCACGCGCCCTGCACCATAAACTGCATCAGCACCGCGCCGATGCCGAGCGTCACGGCCGTGTGCCCATAGGCGTAAAGCGGAATCACCGGCAGCGCCAGCAAGGCCGCGGTGATAATCGCGCGTTTGCGGCCCCACGTCTCGGAGAGCGCGCCAAAGATAATTCCGCCCGCAATCGAGCCCAACCCGTACAAGACGCCGATCAGCCCGATCGTCCTAGGCGAGAGCTTTGCCGCTACGGCCAGGAAAGTGGGATACACATCCTGCGTGCCATGCGAAAAGCTCATGAACGCGGTCATCAGAATCACCAAGAACAAAAACGTGGGCAGAAAGTGCGCGAGTTGCCGCGGCCACACCGGCGCGGCGTCGACCGCGGCGCGCGACATTCTTTTTTGCGCCCCGGCGAGCCAGACCGGCGACTCGGGAACGCGGGCCAGCACATAGAAGGCGAGCACGGCCGGCATTGCGCCCAGGATGAACAAGCCCCGCCAGCCGATGCCGGACACAGCGAACCCATGCCAGCGAATCCCGGCAAAAAACAGCCCGAAGGCAGCCGAGGCCAGAATCGAGCCTAGCGCGTAGCCTTCCTGAAGGATGCCGGAAAACGTGCCGCGACCCTCTTTGGGCAAGCTCTCGAACGCAAGCGCCGCGCCCACGCCCCACTCGCCGCCCATGGCGACACCGAAGAGCGCGCGCAGGACCAAGAGTGCGTTGAGCGAGGGCGCAAAGGCGCAGGCCAGCTCGATCACCGAGAAGCCGAGAATGTTCATGATCAGCACCGGTCGACGGCCGTAACGGTCGGCCAGCACGCCAAAAAGCAACGCGCCCACGGGCCGGAAGGCTTGCGTCAGAAACACCGCGCCGAAGACAGCCGAGTTTTCCGTATGGAACTCGGCCGCAATCGCCTTCACGCAGAAAACCAGCAGAAAGAAGTCGAGACTGTCGAGCGTCCAGCCCAGAAACGCGGCCAAAAAAGCATGGCGCTGCGGACGGGTGAGCGCCTGAAACTGGCTGAGAACGGACATAGGCGCGAGGATAGCAGAACCGCTTCCAGCTTTCAGCTTTCAGCTATCAGCCCGATTCGTGCGGGAACATGAGTCATGGCATGCGGGACGGAAGAGGCTGATAGCTGAAAGCTCAAGGCTGAAAGCTCGAAAAATATTTGTTGCAACGAGTATCTTGCCTGGCGCATCTTATCTTTGAGCAGGACTTGAAGGCTTTTGCCCTGCGCAGCCGCGAATTCCGTTGTGCGGCGTTTCCCCGCCGCACAACGGCTTTCGCGGTTCCTGCACGCAAAAAAGGAGCTTACCCCCTATGAAACGACTGGCAATTCTCACCGGCATTCTGGCCCTCGCGGCGCCGCTTGCCCTGGCGCAAACCTCCACCTGGGTCTCCGATCCCAACCACAGCGAAGTCGACTTCAGCATCATCCACATGAGCGTGTCCAAGATTCACGGCCGCTTCGGCAACGTGAAGGCCACCATCATCTATAACCAGGCCGACGTCACCAAGTCCACGGTCACGGCCACCATCGGCGTCGACACCGTCGATACCGGCGTCGATCAGCGCAACACGCACCTCAAGAGCGCGGACTTCTTCGACGTCGCCAACCTGCCCTCGGCCACATTCACCAGCACCAGCGTGGCGAAAAACGGCTCGCATCTCACCGTCACCGGAAACCTCACGCTGCATGGCGTCACCAGGCCCGTGGTGCTCGATGTCGAGGGCCCCAACGGCTCGATGACCGATCCCAAGGGCCAGGTGCACACCGGCTTTTCCGCCACCACGACCCTCAACCGCACCGCCTTCGGCATCGGCCCCAAGTTTCCCGCGGCCATGGTGGGCGACGAGGTCTCGCTCGACATCGAACTGGAAGTCGTCAAGCAGTGAGCCGATCTCATCGATGCTTTTGTGTAGAAACGCGATGCTAGAGCATTTTCACTGTTCCTATAGGGTGGGTTTCGTGGATTCCCACCCTTTTCACAAAGAACGTGAAAAGGANNTACACCATCAGTGAAAATGCTCTAGGACTTATCCGCAAACCCGGCCGGCAGCTTGAAGCAGGCAGCCGATAGTTTTGGGCCGATCCCAGAATGGGCGTACCCAACTTTCTTGCTTTCCCACCCTTTTCTCAAGGAGCGCGAAAAGGATGGGCACGGGCATGTTGGGTACAGCCATCGTGGAATTGCTCTAGGCTCAAAGCTACTGGCTACCGGCTCCTTGCCACCGGCTTCCGGAGCCCTCGCCGATGGCCAATCTGAAGCTCGAAATCATGCAGGAGCCCGCCTTCTCCAGCACCGAGGAAGAGGCATTGCTGAACCTGCTGCGCAGCTCCGATTCCCTGGAGCGCGCCTTCCAGCAGAAGATCCGCGGCTGGGGCCTCACCGCAACGCAATACAACGTCTTGCGCATCCTGCGCGGCGCGCATCCCAACGGGCTTCCCTGCGCGGCCATCGGCGAGCGCATGATCGCCGCCGAGCCCGATATCACGCGGCTTCTTGGGCGGCTGAAGCGCCTGAAGCTCATCCGGCAGCACCGCGACCGGCGCGACCGCCGCGTGGTGTTGACGACCATCACCGATTCCGGCATGGAGCTGCTCGGGGCCATGGACCCGGCCGTACGCAGCGCACCTGGGGAACTGCTCGGGCACATGCGCCGCGCCGAACTGGCGGAACTGATCCGGCTGCTCGAGCTGGCGCGCCAGCACCGCACATAACCGAACCACCGCAATTGATTGATCCGGCCCGATTGCGTGAGACCGTGCTTTCCCACCCTTTCCGCAAAAAACGCGGAAAGGATGGGGCACCCAAGTCTTATTCATGAGGGCCAGATCAGAGATTTCGAGAGTTGGGAAAACGAAAGATTGGGGAGGGTCGCCCCAGAAGATCTTTCCGGTGCGGCCGGTGCGGCTCTAGCTGCCCACGATCTTTTGCGCCACCGACACTTCGTCGGCGTCCGATTGGATGATCTTGTTGTGCAGGCAATAGAGCGCCAGTTCCAGCCGGTCCGAGACGCCGAGCTTGTCGTAGATCTTGCGCAG
>PLSB01000140.1:6620-11380 GCA_003165005.1 Acidobacteriaceae bacterium
ATTGATTGTCGATCCAGGTTTCGCCCGCGGCAATGCGGCGCACGCAACGCACCAGGAGATCGGGCGAGATGGAGCGCGAAACGATGCCGCGCACCCCGCGCCGGTACAGTTCCACCGTGTGGTTTTCGTCGGTGGACATGGCCTGCACAATCAGCTTCACATCCGGAGCCAGCCGCAACAGATCCGGAATGGCATTGGCCCGGCTGGCCAGTAGGCCGCCTTCCAGCAGAACAATGTCGGTGGGATAGCGCTCGATGGCCGCATACAGGTTTTCCAGCGATTCGGCCTGCGCCACCACGCGGATATCGTCTTCAAGAGCGAAGACCTTGCGTATGCCCACGCGGTAGATGGCCTGTGAATCCGCGAGAATCATGCGAATGGTGCCGGGCTTTACGGGAGCTTCTACGCTCTCGGCCTCATTACGATCATCCGGTATTTCCATAGTCGGCCGCTGCCCTGCCAACTCCGCTCTCACTGCTCCGCGAACTGATATTCGTCAATCGTGGCCGCGGCGAGATGCTCCTTGTGGCTTGATGAGCAGCGTACCACACGCCCCGTGCAATGGACCAGAACGTCGTGCGGCGTGCCCAGAATCGCATGCGGCATACGCATCGAAAATCGCACGTCCTGACCGAGGGATAAAGGCCGGTCCAGCGAGAAAAGCACTCCGCTGGCGGAGATGTTCCGCGTCAGAGCCGGGATTTCGTCTTTACCCGTGGATAGCACCACCGGCAGGGCCAGGGGAAATCGCACCGCGCAACGCACTTCTTGCCGGCCATTCGCAGTCGTCTGCATGCCCAGCGGAATCCGCGCTTCTGATTTGTAACTAGCCATAAGAATTGCCCAACGGGGAAGGGCCTAGTTGTCAATGTATCGAGTTTTTCATCTTTGGCACAGGGCACCAAAGTTTCCAGATTGGTAACCGCGGGGCAATCCTGGATGGGCTGCCAAGAGCCCGCAGTGCGCGCAGTTGGATGCGATGCAGTCCGTCTCGCTATTCGCGGCAGTGGACCGGCCTGCCGCTCCCGGCAACGCGACGGAGCCAGGCATTTTCGCAGGCTGCGGAGAAGCTCAATTGAAGAAAGCATTGTAACAAGGGCACGGCTTTACAGGCTGCGGAAAAACGGCGAACAGCGAACGAATTCTCGGGCGGAGCTCCCGCAGGGGCTAAAGCCCCTCACTGATTTTGCTGCGGTTACGGCACCCTTCGACTACGCTCAGGGCAGGCTAAAAGTCGTGCCCTTTCACGTTTCGTCCAACTTGCAGAGTTTTTCCGCAGCCTGTTTAGCCGGGCCGCAAGCGGCGCAGAATGAACGCGGGGCTTTAGCCCCTGCGGGAACTCCACGCGAAGATTCGCCGCTTGTTCTCCATACTTCCGCAGCCTGTTTAGAGCATTTTCACTATTCCTATAGGGTGGGTTTCGTGGTTTCCCACCCTTTTCACAAAGAACGTGAAAAGGATGGGGCACGGAGTTTCCTTACACCGTCAGTGAAAATGCCAGCCCCTACGGAGCGGCTTTCGACGCCTCAATTGAGATCCTGGCCTCTCTCCGCAGCATCTTCAGGCCGGATTTTCAGGTCCGTCAGCCATCGAAGAGCCGTCTTCGCCCCCGATTCGCGCTTCCTCACGCTCTCGCATCGCTGAAGATTGGCTCCTCGATTCCCCGGCGCATCCGTCTTTCCAGGCGAAAAGTGTGCGAAAACCGGTCAAATAGTCACATCTTTAAGTACCAAAAGTGTATCAAAATGGTTACTCGAGTGAAATACTATTGGTGCTTTTGTTGTAGTTACCCTGCCCGTTCGGGGGTAGCTTTGCGTTGAACAAATTTTTCAACGCGGCTTTTTGCCGCCAGGAGGGTATTTCTCATGCGTTCGATCTCGGTCAGTTTTCTGAAAGTCGTTCTGGTTGCGCTGCTCATCGCTTCGGCTTGCACGGCGAATACAATCCCGGCAGGCTCGAAAGTGCTTCCGCCGGCCGCTGTTGCTGTCGTCGGCAACCCATTTCCACCGGCCGCTGTCGCCGTCGTCGGCAACCCATTTCCACCGGCCGCTGTCGCCGTTGTCGGCAACCCATTACCGCCGGCCGCTGTTGCCGTTGTCGGCAACCCATTTCCACCGGCTGATGTTGCCGTCGTCGGCAACCCATTTCCGCCGGCCGCCTAACCCTGGGACTGATCCCGACTCATCGAGCGGTTCAGTTCATCGATTGACTCGACCCCTTTCAGGGCGTCCCGTTAGGAGCATCGCCCTGAAAGGGACTCGCATTTGTGGTTCTGATTCCTTGCTCAAACTTCACTGTAAATGCTTGATGCATCGAGCCATCGATGTTCGGGGTACACTGTGGCAGTGAACTTAGATTCCGTCCTTTGGCTCACTTTCTGCGTAGCCGAAGCGGCGTTAGTCGCTCTCCTTCTCTATCGCCGCACGTGGCGCACCTTTCCATTTTTCCTTTCGTATAACGCCTGGGCATTGATCGGCGGCCTCGCGGCAGTAGTAGTTTTCCATCAATATCGATCCAGCTATGCGACATGGTACCTGGTTCAAACCATCCTGGATTCCGCGCTGCTGTGCGGTGTTCTGATCGAACTTGCCTGGTCGATTCTGCGCCCGACTCGCGCCTCTCTGTCACGCCGCGCGCTGATTCCGTTGGTCGGCCTGATTCTGGCGGCCGGCGCTGCGATTTGGCCGTTTGCGTCCCTTTCCTCGCTTGCCGGCACGTCGGGGAAAACGCATCTCATCGTGCACCTGCAGCAAACGGTTTCGATCATGCAGATTATCTTCCTGCTTGCCCTTATTGGAAGCAGTCAACTTCTCTCTATCGGCTGGCGCGACCGTGAATTGCAGATTGCGACGGGCCTCGGCTTTTATTCTGTCTGCGACATTGCAGCAGCGGCGCTACATACACACGAGACTTCGCTCGTTCAGTACCGGCACTTGGATCAAGCCCTCATCGGCACATGGGTTTGCAGTTTGGCTTACTGGATTGTGAGCTTCGCGCAAAAAGAGGCCGAGCGCCGCGCGTTCACTCCGGAGGCGCAGCGGATCCTGCTGGCGGTGGCCGGCGCCGCGCATTCAACCCGCGCTGCGCTCACCGAGCCGCAAACGGCCAACCCGCGTAACCACGATCGGCGCTAAACGCCGGCACTCGCGCTGGGCTCGTAGAACCTTCTTTCTTGCCCTGGATTGGGAGACGACGAACCATGTCGCTGGATGTCGCGCTTGCTCTTGCCTATATGCTCCTCGCCTCAGCCCTTCTGGCGGCGATGGCCGGCAAGCGCATCTTTCGCTCTACGCCGGTTTTCTTCGCCTATCTGTGCTTCGATCTCGGATCGACCGCCGCCGCGCTGGCCATCTCCCGCTCCTCGGGCTTTTCTGCCGGGTACTTGCGTTTCTTCCTCTTTGCCTATGCGGGCGATCTCCTGCTCTATCTCTGTGCTCTCGCCGAGCTGGGCAAGAACCTGCTGCGCTTCAATCGCAATTCCCACCCGCATTGGGAAGTTGCAGTGCTGCTTTTTGCCGGGGCTGCCGTCGTGACCGGCGTCCTTTCAAGATGGGCTGTCACGCCCGGCCGTTCCTGGCTCGCAAATGCTTGCTTCCTTGGGGTGCGCATCGGCGGCGACCTGCAGTTCGCCGGCTTCCTCGCGCTCGCCGGGTGGAGCGGCCTGCGCAAGTCCCGCTGGCCCGAGCGCGAGTTGCGCATCGCGAACGGGTTCGGGTTCGTTGCTTTCGTCTGGTTCCTCGTCTCCCTTCTGCAGGTCGAGTGGAGCACCGGCCCCGTCTATCAAGGGCTCGGCCGGACTACGGTAGTCTCCACCATGGTCGCGCTCGGGTATTGGCTCAACTACTTCTGGATCGAAGCCGAGCGGGAACCTGCCGCGCGCGCTGCGGCGGCCGGACCGGACCCCGCCTCGATCCGGAATCGTCCGGAAGACGCGAAGCGCCACGGCAATCTCTGAACAGCCGGCCGCGCCGCGTAAAACTCCCGGTTGGGAAGTCCCCTTGTCCCCTGCCGTCCACCCTTTGACGCCGCTGCCTCGTCCGGGGTGTAATAAAAGCATTGGTGAAGGAGTTTACCCTTAACTGCTGTCCTCTCGAATAGACCGGACAGATGATGACTCCTGACAGGGAACCCTGGTGCGGAGTCATGTCGCGGCGCGATCCCTGAAACACCCGTTGCAGCAAGGCGCGATCGCTTGACGAGCGGTCTTTTGCCAAATCCAATGTGCGGCGCCGCTGCTGAGACCATCGACGTGCTCGGATGAAGGAGGATATGCGTGCAGAAATACCTGTTCATCGCGGCAGGCGGCGCGGCCGGCTCCATCCTCCGCTACTGGGTGGGATCCACGATCTCCGGCCGCATGGGAGCCAAGTTTCCTTACGGCACGCTGTTCATCAATCTCACCGCCTGCGTCGTCATCGGCTTCACCCTCACCTACTTCGGCAAGCGCGCCGATCTCAATCCCGCGTGGCGCTTCCTGGTCCCCATCGGCTTCATCGGCGCCTACAGCACCTTTTCCACCTACGAATGGGAGACGCTTTCCACCATGCGCTCGGGCGCCTTCGCGCTGGCCTCGCTGTATGCCGCGGGCAGCCTGATTCTGGGCCTGGCCGCCACCTGGTGCGGCACCGCGATCGCCGACCTCTTGTAGAGAGTAGCGGAGTTAGCGGGGTTAGCGGAGTTAGCGGGGTTAGCGGAGTTAGCGGAGTTAGCGGAGTTAGCGGGGTTAGCGGAGTTGGCGGAGTTGGCGGGGTTGGCGGGGT
>PLSB01000023.1 GCA_003165005.1 Acidobacteriaceae bacterium
ATTATTTATACAGCATTCAATAAGAGACTGCGGGACAGAGGGAACGAGTCGGTCCGGCGTTGGCTTTGTGGGCCTGTGGAGGGATGAAGCTGTTTCTTCAATCTTTGCGAGTTGGCGCCGCTACGCGGCATGGCAAGTTGGCGAGTTGGCTTGGGATTTCGTTTGCACTATAGATTCGGCAAATAAACAGTGGCTCAGTTTCCCACCCTTTTCCCTAAAAAAAGCGCGGAAAAGGATGGGGCACCCAAGTCTTATCCTCGGGGGCCGGATCGATATTGTGGTCGCCGCGTGAACAGGAACATGAGTTGGATGGCGTAGATTCCCGCCTGCCGGACCGCCGATCTCGACCCAGAGATTGGGTGCTGAACTCCGAGCGGATTCCGGTGGATACAGAGTCTTCCCGTATCTTGCAATGCGTTCGCTCCGTGTCCTGAGCGGAAACAGCTTTCGCAAGTAGGGCGCGCGATGCGACAATTCTCGGGTCGGGGCCGCACTGTTGATCCGGCCGATCGACGGCGGCGTTCGCTCCCACCCATATCCCTAAGAAAACGCGGAAAGGGATGGGGCACGGACGCAGTATTTCGCACGGACGCAGGATTTTGGCGCCGGATCGCTCCCAAAAAGGCTCTGCCCGGAGGAGAAACATCGCATGAAACGCGTTTTGATCTGCACGGGATTGCTGTTTGCCGCAACCACGCTCTTAGCCCAAATGGAACCGCCTTCTGGCCCGCCCTTGAGTCCGCCGGCCACGGCATCGGCGACCATCGGTGGCAAGACCATTGCCATCACTTATAGCTCGCCCCGCGTGCGCGGCCGCGAGGGCAAGATCTTCACAAAGGACGGACTGATCAGCCACGATCCGCATTATCCGGTGTGGCGCGCGGGCGCGAACTCAGCCACCACGCTGAAAACCGATGGCGACATCATGCTCGGCAAGCTGCATCTTCCCGCGGGGACGTACACGATGTTCATCGACATCTCCGACCCGGCGCAATGGATGCTGATTGTGAGCAAGGCGACCGGCGAGTGGGGATTGTCCTACGATCCCGCGCAGGATCTGGGCAGGACGCCGATGACGATGTCGAAGCCGCCGGCGTTGGTGGAGGACCTGACCTACACCCTGACAGACAATGGCGGCGGCAAGGGTACGCTGACGCTGGCATGGGAAGACGTGAGCGCGTCGGTGAACATCATGGCGCACTGAAGGCCTCGCGCATAGAGTATTTTCACTATTCCTATAGGGTGGGGTTTCGTGGTTTCCCACCCTTTTCACAAAGAACGTGAAAAGGATGGGGCACGGATTATCCTTACACCATCAGTGAAAATGCTCTAAAGGGGAGGGTTCCTTTCCGGGTCTCCCGCATCGAAAGAGAAGGCGGCATTTGCCGATAATTTGCCGCCTTCTCGTTAGAATTGAAGAAGTGGGAGATTCCCGGCCGGAGAGGAAAGAACTTGCCCCTGTATCCGTACCGCTGCACTCAATGCGGCCATTGCTTTGAGAGAATCCAGAAGTTCGGCGCCAAGCCGGAAAAGGTCTGCCCCCAATGCGGCGGCGCCTTGGAGCGCCCGCTTACCGCGCCGGGCCTGCAGTTCAAAGGCGCGGGATGGTATGTGAACGACTACGCGGCCAAGGGCAGTTCCACCAAGGACAGCAGCTCTGCCGCTGAGTCCGCGCTCGCGGAAAAGAAGGACGCGCCGGAGACCAAGACCGCACCCGCGTGCGGCGGGAACTGCGGCGCCGCGTGCCCGGCTGCGTCCACGCCGGCCGCAACAACCAGCTCCTCAAACGACTGACCCGCGGCCGCGCCTCGAGCCAGCGCGGCGAATCTGAGCGCCCTTTCTCGGGGCCCCATGGATAGGTTTTGGTCCATGAGAACAGAGCCGGCGCAGTCCGAAACGCTACCATAGTTGCTGATGCCGCTTCTCGATCCCATTCCGTCGCCGGTCGAGCACGCCGACTTTGCCGCTCTTGAGTGGGCGCCGTTGCTGGCGCTTGTGGCCGCGTATGCCGCGTCGCCGGTGGGCCGCGAGGCGATTCTTGCGTTGCAGCCTTCAACCGACGAAGAGTGGATCAATCGCCAGCATCGATTGGTGAGCGAGGTGCGGCTGCTCGTCGAAGAGCAGGTTTCGATTCCGCTCGGCGGCCTGCTCGATCCCACGCAACTGGCCGCGAAGGCGCAGATCGATGGCGCGGCGCTGGAAGCGGCGGAGCTGCAGAGCGTGGCCCGGCTCGCCAACGACGTGGCCTCGTGGCAGGCGCTCTTGCGCGAGCCGCCCGTGCGGCTTGTAGGCAAGCTGCCCGGACTGTCGGAACTGTCGGTGGAGCTCACGACCAGTTTGCGGCCGCTGGCGGAGTCGATTGAGCGCAAGATTCAACCCGATGGATCGCTCGCCGACGACGCCTCGCCGGAACTGAACCGCATTCGCCGCGAGCAGGAGCGCCAACAGCGATTGATTGAGGAGAGCCTGCGCGCGGCGTTGCGCAAGCTGACGGGCGAAGGCGCTACGCAGGAAGATTTGATTACGATTCGCGGCGAACGCTTCGTGATTCCGGTGCGCGCGGAACTGAAGCGGCGCGTGACCGGCGTGATTCACGGGGCCAGCTCCTCGGGGCAGACGGTGTACGTGGAGCCGCTCGAGACCATCGAGAAAAACAACGAGCTGGTGCGGCTGATCGAGGAGGAGCAGGAGGAGATTCATCGCATCTTTGTCGCGCTCACGCGGCTGGTCGCCGGCTACGCGCATAGTTTGGTCGAAGGCGCGCGGGTGCTTGCGCTCGTGGACAGCCTGCTGGCGCGGGCGCGCTTCGGACGCCAGTTCGACTGCGTTTCTCCTGGTTTTGGACGAGAGTTATTGCAAATTGAAGGCGGCCGCCATCCGCTTTTGGAGAAGCGATTGCGCGCCACGGGCGGTCAGGTTGTTCCATTGGACCTGGAGCTGACCGCCGACGAGCGGCAACTGATCATCAGCGGGCCGAATACCGGCGGCAAAACCGTAGCGCTGAAGACGACGGCGCTTCTGGCGATGATGGCACAGGCGGGGATTCCGGTGCCGGCCGCGGCCGCGAACTTTCCGGTGTTCACGGCGTTCCTGGCCGACATCGGCGATGCACAGTCGATCGAAGCCGCGCTCTCGACATTTTCCGCGCACATCACGAATCTGGACCGGCTTGCGCGGCTGGCCGGCGAGCGCTCGCTGGTGCTGCTGGATGAATTGGGCGCGGCCACCGATCCCGAGGAGGGCGCGGCGCTGGCCGTGGCCGTGGCGGCGTATTTTCTCGGGCGTAGGGCGTGGTCGCTGATCTCGACGCACCACACTTCGCTCAAGGTGTACGCGGCGAACACGCCCGGAGTGCGCAACGCGGCGGCGGGCGTGGATGAAAAGACGCTGGCTCCGAATTATCAGTTTCATCTGGGTGTGCCGGGCGCGTCGGCGGGAATCCAGACGGCGGAGCGGCTGGGACTGAATGCGGCAATCATTGCGGCGGCGCGCCAACGGATGGGTTCGCAGCAGGCCGACATTGCGCGGTTTTTGGACAAGCTGCACAACGAACTGGCCGAGCTCGAGGTGGAACGCAAAGCGGCGCGGGAGCAGCAGTACGCGCTCAACCAGGAGCGGAAAAAGCTGGAGCGCGAGGGCGACGCGGAGATGCGCAACCGCGTGCGCGAGCTCGAAGCAAAACTGGCTTCGCTGATGAAAGAGTTCGAGTTCCAGATGCGCGAGAATGTGCGCGCGGTCGAGGACCGCGCGGCGCAACAAAAACTTTCGAAAGAAGCCGAGCGGCGCATCCAGCGGCTGCGGCGCGAGTTCCAGGAGAGCTTTAACCAAACTGTCGTCGCGCATCGCACCGGGGCGGACCAGGGCGACGCCAACGCCCAGCCGCATGTGCTGCGGCACATCGCGCCCGGTGATCGCGTGCTGATCAAGTCGATGGGCAAAATCGGAGTCGTGCAGCGCGAGGTGGAGAAGGATGTGTTTGAGATTGCGCTGGGACCGATCAAGATGCGAGCGAAGCGCGATGAGTGCTCCGCACCTCCAGGTCTTGGAGGAGATTCCGGGCAAGGGAAGGCCGATCCGCTTGGCGCTGCGAGGAGACAAGCAGGCGTACATGTTACTGTGACCAGCGCGAACACCGACGACATGCGCATGGAGATCAATCTGATCGGCCGCACCGTGGACGAGGCGACCGGCGAGCTGGAAAAGTATCTCGACCGCGCATTTATGGCCGGCCTCGAGCGCGTGCGCGTGATTCACGGGCATGGGGCGGGGATTCTGCGGCGTGGTGTGCGCGAGTTCCTGAAGAACCATCCGCATGTGGCGGGAATTGCAGAGGCTCCGCAAAACGAAGGCGGGCAGGGCGCGACGCTGGTGGAGCTGCGGCAGTAATTGGCCGATAACGTATTGAGGAGACGCCGATGCCGAGGAAACCGAAGAGAAAGAGATTTGCCAATGAGGCCGAGGAGGCCGCGTGGTGGGAAGCGAACAAAAGTCGCTTAGCTGACGAGTTTGAGAAGATCGCAGCCGGGGGTAGCGTGGGTCCGGCGACTTTTGTCATCACCGGCGACTCGACGGTGGCCAAAATGCGGCTTGGCAAGAGGGATGTCGCGCTGGCGCGCACGCAGGCGAAAGAGCGTGGAATGCGGTTTCATGACTATCTCAAGTTGATTCTTCATGAGGCGCTGCGGAAGACAGAGAACGGGGCCGAATCGGCTGCTTCATAGAATTTGAGTTTTATGTCCCTTGACGGCGCAGCGAAAAGCAACCGCAGATCCTTCGACTCCCTACCACTTCCCCTTCGACTACGCTCAGGGTCAGTGTTCGGTCGCTCAGGATGACAGGCTTGAAGAGGGACGATGTGGCTTTAAGATTGAATGTCACGGTATCCCACCCTTGCCGCAACAAAACTGCGGCAAAGGTGGGGCGCCCGGCCGGAGCGGCAGACGCTCCGGTTTGTAATGCTCCGGCGGAAGAGAAGTGCTAGATTACTAAGCAACGCCAAAACTCTAAGGCATTTTCGCTATTCCTATAGGGTGGGTTTCGTGGTTTCCCACCCTTTTCACAAAGAACGTGAAAAGGATGGGGCACGGAGTTTCCTTACACCATCAGTGAAAATGCCGTAATGCATGGGAGCGTCAAATGCCCACAACGGCAAGGATCGCAGTTCGCCCCGTCGTCGAGCGCCACCACACATCCCAAGAATCTCTCACGCGGCTGTTGGTGTGTTCTGCGCTTCTGGCTCTTTGCCTGGGGCAAAGCAGTGCGCAGATCGAAAACGCAACAAAGCCGGAGCAGCCGCCGCCAGCCGGGGCTGTGTCGATGGTTGCGGTGACTCCCGAAGGCGTAACGCTCGCTCCCGGCGATCGCAAACAATTCTCCGCTACCGTGAGCGGTACGGGCAGTTACGACGAGAGGATCACCTGGTCGGTGAATGACGTGGACGGCGGGAGCGCGGCTCTGGGAACGATCAGCAAGAGCGGATTGTATGTGACGCCCTATCCTGCGCCGCCCTCGGTCACGATCCAAGCGAGGAGCTCGTACGATCCGACGAGGTCGGCGGCCGCGACGGTCACGTTTGCAACGCCGCCGGTTGCCAATGGGCCGTCGCTCACGGTGGATGCAGCAGCCGCGCGTCATGCCATCAGTCCGCTGATTTACGGGATGAATGCATACCGGCAATCGGATCCGGATCATGAATCGCTCAAGGTAGCTAAAGCGGTTCGCTTGACGCTGAACCGATGGGGAGGCGATGGCGTCACTCGATACAACTACAAGCTCGACATCAGCAACCACGGCGATCACTGGTTCTACGAAAACATTCCGAATGCCAACACGCAATATCCCGACGTGTCGGAATTCAACACGCAGGTGATGGGCGATCGCGAGAGCGGAGCGAAGACCATGGGGACGGTTCCGATGATGGGATGGGTGGCGAAATCGCGCGCCTTGGCCGGAAGCTTTTCGGTGGCGAAGTATGGGCCGCAGCAGAAGACCGATCCCTACTGGACGGATTTCGGCAATGGCGTGAGGCCCGATGGAACAAAGATCGCGAACAACGATCCGGCCGATACGTGCATGCCAGTGGATGCGAGTTGGGCCGAAGACTGGGTGAAGTACCTGGTGGGCAAGTTTGGCGATGCCGCCCACGGGGGCGTGGCGATCTACTCATTGGATAACGAGCCGAACTGGTGGGATCTGAACCACCGCGATGTGCATCCATTGCCTTTCACTTATGACGAGGTGACAGAGAACGGGATCAAGTTTGCGAGAGCCATGAAGGAGGCCGATCCCACGGCGGAAGTGAGCGGGCCGGTGATCGATTACTGGTATACGTACTTTTATTCGAAGAAGGATCTTGCGTCGGTCAAGTTCAGCGCGCAAGGCATGAGCTACGATTTTTCCGATCGGGTCTCGCACGGAAACCTGCCGCTGATCGAGTACTATCTGAAGGCGTTCAAAGCCGCGCAGGATGCGGATCCGAAGCACACACGGCTGCTCGATTACCTCGACCTGCACACATATTTCGCGGCGAACGATGCGGGGCTGAAGCGCGCAGGCGCCAGCGCGGAGCAGCAGGCGGTGCTCGACTCGACGCGCGTGTTCTGGGATCCGACGTACACGGATTCGACTTTGCGAAACCCGGAGAACTATGCCGAAACAATGCCTCCGCAGATGATTCGCAGGATGAAGCAGTGGATTGCGGCCGATTATCCGGGTACGAAAACGGCCATCACAGAGTACAGCTGGGGCGGGCAGGAACACATCAGCGGAGCGGTGGCACAGGCCGACATTCTTGGCATCTTTGGGCGCGAAGGCCTGGACCTTGGCGCGTTGTGGGGTGCGCCTGATTTGAACTCACCCGCGATGTTCGCGTTCAAGATCTTTCGCAACTACGACGATGCCGGGGGGGAGTTTGGCGATACCAGCCTCGTGGCCGCGAGCTCGGACCAGGGGAGGGTTGCGATCTATGCCGCGTTGCGCAGCGCGGACCAAATGGTGACGATCATGGTGGTGAACAAGACGTTTGGGGATTTGAGGTCGGACGTTGTTCTCGCGCAACTGAAAATGGCGAAACGCGCCAAAGTCTTTCAATACAGCAGCGCCGATCTGAAACAGATTCGCTCGCTACCCGACGCGAGTGTGACGCAGGTGTCGAAAAAAGACGGGACGAGTGCTCTCAAGGGCCGGGTGTTCCCGGCGATGTCAATCACGCTGTTTGTGGCGCGGGCGAAGTGAGGGCGGCCGATCATCGGATGGATGGGTGAGCTTAAGTTGAAAGAGCAACCGCAGATCCTTCGACTCCCTGCCACTTCCCCTTCGACTACGCTCAGGGTCAGTGTCCGGTCGCTCAGGATGACAAGCTGTAATTAGGTTGTGAATACAAGAGAACAGGCTCCGCGGTTGCGGAGCCTGATTGTTCTTGCGCCGACTTGTCAAAATCGCGATGGCGCGAGGCGCCGGCTGCCCCACCGCAGGTGGTTACGCCATGGCTTCGCGGCCCATGGGTTCAAACTTCAACTGATTCGTCTTGCGGTCAACGTCGATCTTTACGTGAGCGCCGTGCAGGACTTCGCCGTCGAGGATCTTGATGGCCAGCGGGTCCTGCACCATGCGCTGCAGGGCGCGCTTGAGCGGACGCGCGCCGTAGGCTGTGTCGGAGCCCGCGGCGAGGATCAACTGCCGCGCCGGTTCGGTGAGCTCGATCGAGATGGCGCGGTCTTCGAGCAGCTTGCGCACCTCGTTCAGGCGCAGGTCGAGAATCTGGCTCAGTTGCGCGTTGCCCAGCGTTTTGTAGATCACGATATCGTCCACGCGGTTCAGGAACTCCGGCCTGAAGTGCTCGCGCAAGGTGCGCATCACGCTTTCGCGCGCCATTTCGAGATCATGCTCGGTCTTGAGCGCCTCGCCGGCAAGCATGGCCGCGCCCAGGTTCGAGGTCATGATGAGCACCGTGTTCTTAAAATCAACAGTCCGGCCCTTGGCGTCGGTCAATCGGCCGTCGTCCATCACCTGCAAGAGCACGTTGAAGACATCGGGGTGCGCTTTTTCGATCTCGTCGAAGAGGATGACCGCGTAGGGACGGCGATGGATGGCCTCGGTTAATTGGCCGCCCTCGTCGTAGCCCACGTAGCCCGGCGGCGCGCCGATGAGGCGGGCCACGGCGTGTTTTTCCATGTACTCGCTCATGTCGATGCGCACCATGGCCTGCTCGTCGTCGAAGAGGAACTCGGCGAGGGCGCGGGCGGTTTCGGTTTTGCCCACGCCCGTCGGTCCCAAAAATATAAATGACCCGATGGGGCGCTTGGGATCGCTAAGGCCGGCGCGGGAGCGGCGAATGGCGTTTGCGACCACGCTGAGCGCGGCATCCTGGCCGATCACGCGTTCACGCAGACGATCTTCCATGTGGACGAGCTTCTTCACCTCGCCCTCCAACATGCGACTGACGGGAATGCCCGTCCATTTTGAAACGATTTTGGCGATGTCCTCCTCGTCGACCTCCTCTTTCAACATGCGCGCAGCGCCGGACTGGCCCTCCTGCGCGGCGTTCAGCTTTTTGAGTTCGGCTTCGAGTTTGGGGAGTTCGCCGTACTGGATCTGCGCGGCGCGGTCGAGCTGGCCCTTGCGGGTCTGCTCTTCCATTTCAAAGCGCAGGGCCTCAAGCTTCTTTTTCAGCGCGCCAATGCGGTTGATGGCCTCGCGCTCTTTGGTCCAGCGCGCGCGCAACGCAGTGATCTGTTCGCGCAGGTTGCCGATCTCGTGTTCCACAGCCTTGAGCCGCTCCTTGCTGTTCGCGTCGGTCTCACGCTTCAATGCGGCGCGTTCGATTTCAAGCGAAGTGGCCTCGCGCTCCAACTGATCGATCTCGGTGGGTACGGAGCCTATCTGGATGGAGAGCGATGCGGCGGCTTCGTCGACGAGGTCGATGGCCTTGTCGGGCAGGAAGCGGTCGGAGATGTAGCGGTGCGAGAGCGTGGCCGCAGCCACAATCGCCGCGTCCTTAATGCGCACGTTGTGGTGCTGCTCGTAGCGGTCTTTGAGGCCGCGCAGGATGGCGATGGTGTCCTCGACGTTGGGCTCGCCGACGTAGACGATCTGGAAACGGCGCTCGAGGGCGGCGTCCTTCTCGATGTACTTGCGGTACTCGTTGAGCGTGGTGGCGCCGATGGCACGCAGTTCGCCGCGCGCCAGAGCCGGCTTGAGCATGTTCGAGGCGTCGATGGCGCCCTCGGCCGCGCCCGCGCCGACGATGGTATGCAGCTCGTCGATGAAGAGAACAACTTGCCCGTTCGATTCTTCGATTTCCTTGAGCATGGCCTTGAGCCGGTCTTCGAATTCGCCGCGATACTTTGCGCCGGCGAGCATGGAGCCGAGATCGAGCGCGATCACACGCTTGTCGCGCAGGCTCTCGGGCACGTCGCCGGAGACGATGCGGCGGGCGAGGCCCTCGACGATGGCGGTTTTGCCNNATCTCCTCGTCGCGGCCGATGACGGGATCGAGCTTGCCGCGGCGCGCGAGATCCGTCAGGTCTTTGGCGTATTTTTCGAGGGCCTGGAACTTGGCTTCGGGATTCTGGTCGGTGACGCGCTGCGAGCCGCGCACGGCGGTGAGCGCCTTGAGAATGGTGTCGCGAGTTGCGCCGAGCGCGACCAGGGCGTCACGCGCAGGATCGCTCTTGAGGCCGGCCACGCCGAGAAGCAAATGTTCGGTCGAGACGTAGTCATCTTTGAAGTTCGTGGCTTCGCGAAAGGCCTGTTCGAGGGCCTTGTTCAGCGCCTGGCTCATGCCGGGCTGCGCGGCCGCGCCGGCCACTCTAGGCAGTTTTTCCTCGATGCCGTGCAGGTCGTTTTCGAGGCGCTCAACGGGCACACCGATCTTTTCGAGCACGGCGGGAATGACGCCCTCGCGATCTTCGACGAGCGCCAGCAGCAGGTGCACGGGTTGCAACTCGGGGTTGCCAAGCTCGGCGGCGCGCGATTGCGCCTGCTGGATCGCCTGTTGCGCTTTCACCGTGAATTTGTCAAAACGAATGGCCATGAAAACTCCAGTTGTCAGTTGTCAGTTGTCAGTGGTCAGTGGTCAGTGGTCAGTTCAGAACAAAGACAAATCATCTTTAGTCTTGATCCCCAGTTCTTTTCGTGCAGCTCGAAGTACCGCGTTTGTTTTTTCCGCAAATGCTCGTTGATTTGCGTTATCCCTCAAAGCTTCTGGCTCACCATTTATGATTTCCTCAAAAATCTTCCCGACTAATTGTTGAAACTCATCGAGACTGACTGTGAGATCATTGCAGGTGACGATCTCAGCGACGAACTTAGAACAGAAGAAACGTGAGAAGCACTCGTAAAACTGTGTGCTTTTCTCCTTTTGATCTTCCACACTTCCGAACTTGAAGGCTCCAGGTACATGGCTGAGTGCACCTCGAACCGAGCTGATATCGCGTATTACCTCGATAACTGAATCACGCCTCAACTTCCATTGCTCTTGTCGATCCCACACATTATCAGAAATCTGAGCTTTGATATCCTCTTGCGCCTTCGTGATTTGAGCAATGTCCTCTTTCGTCGCAAGGTTCTCACCCTTCTTGGCTGAGTAGGAGCCGAAAAATGGCTTGAGCACGTACACGATGAGGCCGCCGAGAAGAAGGAAGACGAAATTGTAAAGCAGATTTAAAGCATTCATTTCGGTTTCCGATCTGAGGAAGCGACGAAGATGCCACCACAAGAAGTATGCGCTTAAGAACTTGCGGCTGGTAGAAGGATACTTCTACCAGCCGCCAAAACTGACAACTGTCAACTGTCCACTGACAACTGTCTTCACGCCGCCAGCGGTTTGCCCACGTTGACCTTGATCTGCTTGGGCTGGGCTTCGGGCTTCTTCTTGAGCTCGATTTTCAGCACGCCGTTTTCGTATTTGGCGTCGATCGACTCGGTATCGACGGTCTGGGGGAGGGTGAAGGCGCGATAGAAGCTGCCGTAGCGGCGCTCGATGCGATGGAAGTTTTCTTCCTTCTCTTCCGCAGCGAACTTGCGCTCGCCCTTGACGGTGAGAGTGTGGTTTTCGACGCTCACGTCGAGGTCCTTCTCGGCGATGCCGGGGACTTCGAGCTTGAGGACGATTTTTTTCTCGTCCTCGTAAACGTCGACGGCGGGCACAAAGCTGGCCGTGGTCAATGCGCTTTCGGTCTCGTTGTTCAGGCTGCCGAACAGGGAGTTCAGCCGGTTCTGCATGGTAACAACTTCACGGAACGGGTCCCAACGGGTGATTGCCACAATTCGATTCCTCCTGGTGAATCCAAGATTTGTGGATGGGGCGGGAGCATGGGCTCACCGGCTCCCAATCCATCTGATGAAACTATAGCATAAATGTTTCAGATAATATGAGTGTAATACGCTAATAGTAGGCATTCGATATTATAGTCATTATTTGTCAATAAGTTACGTGAGTTCTCGTGGGTCGGCTGGAAGCCGCGCATTGCTGTAGGGTCCGGTGGAGGATAGCTATTGCGTTTCTCTGGACGAGGCAGTGTTTGGTGAATCGCCCGGGTGTTCTGCGCTGCGGAAATGCGTTCCCGCAGGGGCTAAAGCCCGTCCTCATTTTGCGACGGTTGCGGCACGAGTAAACTCGTGCCCTGTTACAAAACAGAACGCCATCGGACTCATTCACTGAGCATTGAAGCCGTGTCCTTTCAAAGCGGGTTTACGAGATGGGTTCCAGTCTCAGCGTGGCGCCACGATTGTGCGTTGCGCGGCAAGTCAGTCCCGCACTTTTCGCAGGTTGGCGTCGCTTCGCGACGTCGCGGGTTCGCGAGTTCGCCGGCATTTTCTTTCATGAGACCGGTTAGGTCTCTGGCCGTATGAATTCGTCCCTTGGCTTTCGTGGTGTCCCACCCTTTCGCCAGAAAAAAGGCGAAAGGATGGGGCACGGAATCGGTACGAAATCAAACAGTCATGGACCAAGGAGTGGCGGCTAGGAACGCCCGGCGACGCTCGAACCGCGAGCCCCGGCGGCACACTACAATGGAGACTCATGTCCGATCTTGGCGGCGCTCTGACAACCATCGACTGGCGTTTTGTGTGGCTCGTGGTGGCCGCATTTCTGGCCGGCGTGCTGAACGCGGTGGCGGGCGGTGGATCGTTTCTGTCGTTTCCGGCGTTCCTGGGCATGAAGATGCCTCCCGTGGAGGCCAATACCACGAATACCGTGGCCATCTGGCCGGGCCAGTTGACCTCGATCGCCGCCTACTGGCCGGATGTGCGGAGAAACCTGCGCGTCGCGCTGCCGATGGGGCTGGCCGGGCTGTTGGGCGGCACGGCCGGCGCGGTGGTGCTGCTGAACACGCCGCAGAAGACGTTCATGCGCATGGTGCCGTGGCTGCTGCTGTTTGCCGCGTCCACATTTGCGGTGAGCGGCCCGGTGACACGCGCCCTGGACCGTCTGAAGCTCAAACGCCAGGCCAGCGCCGGGAGCGGCGAGGTTCACGCGCCGCGCCGTCTGCCGCTTCTTGCCGCGACGGCGGTGTTGAGCGTTTACGTGGGCTACTTTGGCGCCGGATCGGGCTTTCTTTTTATCACGCTGCTCGCGCTTCTGGGCTACGAGGACATACACGTCATCAACGCGCTTAAAGTCGTGGCCAATCTGATGGCCAACGGGATTGCGTTCGTGATCTTTATCGTCGACGGTCAGGTGGTGTGGCGCTTGTGCCTTCCGGCGATGGCGGCGGCGGGGATCGGCGGCTACGCTTCGGCGAGCCTGGCGCGGCGGGTTCCGCAACCGGTGCTGCGCGGGCTGGTGGTGGCGATCGGGCTGGGGATGGCGGGGTGGTTCTTTTGGAGGAACTCGTAATGCCGGCTCAGTTTCCCGGTCCACGGGCCGTCTTCGACGCGATCGGCTCTTGTGCCGCCGTTTGCACCACGATTTCTTTTTTGCCGCAACTGATTCAAGTCTGGCGGCGCAAGTCGGCCGACGATATTTCGCTGGCGATGTTTCTCCTATTCAGCTTTGGAGTTTTCTGCTGGCTGGTCTATGGGATCGGAATCGGCTCGGTGCCGATTGTCGCGGCCAACGCGGTGACGCTTAGCCTGGCTTTGGCGATTCTTATGCTCAAGCTGCGCTATCGCCGCTCGAAGACGAAAAGGCCGGACAGAGATTGAAGACGTTCAGGGGCCTGACGTGTTATTGGCGCGTAAAGCCGCTCGCGGTGCAAGTGAGAGTCACAACGCTGCCCGAAGTGATTTGCACCTTTCCGGCATCGCCACCGCAGTTCAGGTTATCGGGGCCTCCGGTTACGGCCACCCAATATGTGCCTTGGCCTACCATGAAGGCAGAATTGGTCTGCCGGCTCGTGGGCTTCTGGTTGATGAAGATGTTCGCGCCCGTGTGAGGAGCCGATTGAATCACCAGTCTGCCTCCGTTGAATCCCGGGGCCTGCGACAGCACTGCTGACGGGTTCATGAAGGTCCAGCAAAGAAACAGTTCAATCGCCCGCTGCATGAGGCTCGCGCTCATTTCCATCCTCCACGTTGAGAGTCTGAAAGGCGAAATCGCCGAAAAGCATGACCGCCAGAAGAAAGCAGTAGAACTGGGCGTACCGTACCCACATTGCGGGCATGGCGAGATCGAACATCTGGTTCCTCAACATGTCGAGCAATGCAAGATAGACCATATAGCCAAACAGGAGCGAGAGCACGGCGCATCCGGCACTGGCGATTGCCAACCATTTGGCCGGCGTCCAACGGCTTGCATTGCGTCCGTGGAGCAAGAAGAACCCCAAGGCTCCAAGCAGCCCCGTGCAAAGCGTAGTGAGCAGATTGCTCTGACCGAGGAGGGCGTTGAGCTGGCTATTGTCCACGAAACTGCCGTCTGAGACCGCGGGTTCGAAGAAGTTTTGAGAGATCGCCCTCTGCACCTGCCATAGTGCCAAAATGAGAACGATCGCGCCGCCATAAAGCGCCATCCTGAAGATAAGCGATCGACTGGTTCTCGAAGACATGAGCGACCTCCGCTGTGCCATTCGATTGAGGAAGCCGGGGAAATGAGCGAACAAAAGCTGGAAACAAGGACCCTGGGAAGCAGCGAATATAAATATACTTCACGCCGGCCGTTGAGTGCGAGATTTTTTCTTCCTGTTCGGACCCGTAAAATGAAGCCATGAGCCACGAAGGGATTCGCTTCGCGTCGCGAGAAGAGCAGACGCGCCAGGACGAGGAGAACCGGCCGCTGGCGAAGATCGCTATCACGCCGGAGAAGGTGCGCGTGCTGATCACCGAGGGCAAGGGCCTGGAGATCGATTGGGTCGACGGCCACAAGAGCGCGTGGGGCTTTGCCTGGTTGCGCGAGGCCTGCCCGTGCGCGACCTGCGTGGAGGAGCGGAAGCAGGAGGGCCGCAAGCCGGGCCAGCCCAAGCCCAAGCCGGCCGCGCTCCTGCCCATGTACACACCGCCGCCGAAGCCCGCGAGCGTGCATCCCGTGGGCCGCTACGCCATCCAGTTCAACTGGGCCGATGGCCACTCCGGCGGAATTTATTCGTGGGAGTATCTACGCCGCGTTTGCCAGTGCCGGGAGTGCAGCTTCAGCCGCGATGAGACCACGGGCACGCCGAATTAGAGCGCTTTCGAAAACAGTGTGCGGAGAGCGCATAGGCCGGAGGAGCATCCCTCGGGGGCTAAAGCCCTCCCTCCTTTTGCGGCGGTTACGGCACGAGTGAACTCGTGCCCTTTCGCGTTTCGTCCTGCTTACAGAGTTTTTCAGCAGGCTGTGAGGCCGTGCCCTTTCGCGGATCCGATGGGAATCAGAAACACGAGTTCAACAAAGCGAACGATTTGGCAGGTTGGCGGGTTGGCGCCGCGTTCGCGGCGTTGGCAAGTTGGCATCAGCCAGCCCGTTTCATGCATCGCGGGCCGGCAACGCTCGCGGGAGATCAAGCCATTTTCTAGTCATCATGGAGTGACCGGT